>CAUEBO010000006.1 GCA_958454405.1 uncultured Eggerthellaceae bacterium
AGCTGCGCAGCCGCGCGAAGGCCGTGAACTTCGGCATCGTCTACGGCCAGCAGGCCTTCGGGCTCGCGCAGAGCCTCGGCATCTCCTACGGCGAGGCCAAGGAGATGATCGACCGCTACTTCGAGGCCTATCCCGGCGTGCGCGCCTATCTGGACGACACGGTGGCGCAGGCGAAGGAGCTGGGCTACGCCGAGACGATGTTCGGACGCCGCCGCCACATTCCCGAGCTGCGCTCCGGCAACGCGGCGCAGCGCGGATTCGGGGAGCGCACGGCCATGAACCATCCCATGCAGGGAAGCGCCGCCGACATCATCAAGCTCGCCATGACCGAGGTGCAGCGCCGCCTCATGGACGGGGGCTTCCAGGCGAAGCTTCTGCTGCAGGTGCACGACGAGCTGGACTTCAGCGTTCCCGAGGCCGAGATAGAGGCGCTCTCGGCCATGGTGAAGGACGTGATGGAGAACATCGCCGAGCTGCGCGTGCCGCTTGACGTGGACGTGTCGTTCGGGGACACCTGGGCCGAAGCTCACTAGGCGGACCTGCGCTTTCCCGCGCTGGGAGGCGGTGGAAAGGCGCGTCGCTTCGCTGCTCGATCGGCCGCCAAACGGCCGATCTCGTGCGCTGCGCTGCCTCATGCTTTGCATAGGCGCGCTGCGCGCGCATGCAAGGACGGCGTTCGGACGGCCTTTCCGCCGCCTCCCAGCGCGGGAAAGCGCGCGCCGCCTGCTCGGTAACCCCTTAGGACTCGCTCGCGCGGGCGCGAAGGACGAAGGCGTTCAGACGGTTTCGCGGGCCCTCCGGGCCGCGCCGGGGCTCGTCGCCTGCTCGGGAACCCGTTCCCCATCCTGCTTCACGCTCGCTTGCTGCCACGGCGTTCGGACGGCCTTTCGGCCGCCTTCCAGCGCGGGAAAGCGCGCGCCGCCTGCTGGGGCCCTTGCTCCGGGCGATTCGATCGCGTTTGCGGGGAGAAGTTGTGAACTGGGAGCTTCGCGCTCCGATTTGGCCGGGGGTCTGGTATCATGTTTCGGCTGAGATATGGAAACTGCGAAGGCAAGCAGAAAATCAGACGACAGATGTTGACGCGGCGCTTTCGCGCTGATAAGATATCGCCTTGCGTTTTCCACTCCCAAGGGAGTGCGGACTGAAAAAAATGAGGAGACATTCATGTACGCAATCGTGAAGACGGGCGGCAAGCAGTACAAGGTTGCACCCGGGGACAAGCTGAACGTCGAGAAGCTCGACGCTGAAGTCGGCGCAAAGGTCGAGCTGGACGCTATCTGCGTCGTCGACGGCAAGAAGGTGGAGGCCGATCCCGCGAAGGCGGCTGCCACGAAGGTCGTCGCCGTCGTTCTGGAGCAGTTCAGGGGCGAGAAGCAGCTCGTCTTCAAGTTCAAGAAGCGCAAGAACTACAAGAAGCTGCGCGGCCATCGCCAGCAGCTCACGCGCATCGAGATCGAGGCGGTCGGATCCGCCAAGGCCGCCAAGCCCGCTGCCAAGAAGGCCGCCGCCAAGAAAGACGATGCGAAGCCTGAGGAGAAGGCGGAGGCCGCCAAGCCCGCCGCCAAGAAGGCTCCTGCCGAGAAGAAGCCGGCGGCCAAGAAGCCTGCCGAGAAGAAGCCGGCCGCCAAGAAGGCCGACGAGAAGCCCGCGTCGGACGACGCCGAGTAAGCAAGGGAGGGAACCACCATGGCTCACAAGAAAGGTCTCGGGTCCACCCGCAACGGCCGCGATTCCCACGCGCAGCGTCTCGGCGTGAAGATGTTCGCCGGCCAGGCCGTCAAGACGGGCAACGTCATCGTCCGCCAGCGCGGCACGCACTTCCATCCGGGCGAGAACGTCGGCCGCGGCAAGGACGACACGCTGTTCGCGCTGTGCGACGGCACGCTGGAGTTCACGCGAGGCGTCAAGCGCAAGATCCACGTGCGCCCGGAGGCGTAAGGCGTTGCGCCTGCCCCACGACTGCTACACCTTGTCTGTTTTTGCATGCCCCCTGCTCGCCAGGGGGCATGTTTCGTATACAATCCGAGTTGTCCATGTTTGCCCGATAATCCGCGCCTTCCATCGGCGCTTCGAAACAAGAGGAACGACACGTGTTCATAGACAAAGTACGCATCCATGTGCAGGGCGGCGACGGCGGAGCAGGCTGCATGTCGTTTCGCCGCGAGGCGCACGTTCCGAAGGGCGGGCCCGACGGCGGCGACGGCGGCCATGGCGGCAACGTGGTCGTCGAGGCCGACGCCAGCCTGTCCTCGCTCATAGAATACCGGTTCAAGCATCACTTCAAATCCGAGCGCGGCACGCACGGCAAGGGAAGCCGCATGCACGGGGCCACGGGCGAGGACCTCGTTCTCAAGGTGCCGGTGGGCACCGTGGTCCACGAGTACTTCGAAGAGGACAAAGAGGTGGGCGAGCTCATCGCCGACCTCACGCACGACGGGGAGCGCGTCGTCGTCGCGGAAGGCGGCATGGGCGGCCGCGGCAACATCCATTTCGTCACGCCCACGCGCCGCGCACCGGCGTTCGCCGAGTTGGGCGAGCCTGCGCAGGAGCGGTGGATCGAGCTCGAGATGAAGCTCATGGCCGATGCCGCGCTCGTCGGCATGCCCTCGGCGGGGAAGTCCTCGCTCATAGCGAAGATGAGCGCCGCGCGCCCGAAGATCGCTGACTACCCGTTCACGACGCTCGTGCCGAACCTCGGGGTGGCCCGCTCGGGCGACTACAGCTTCGTCATCGCCGACATCCCCGGCCTCATCGAGGGCGCGCACGAGGGACGCGGGCTCGGCCACGAGTTCCTGCGCCACATCGAGCGCACGGCGCTCATCGTGCACGTGGTGGACCTGACGGGCGACTGGGAAGGACGCGACCCGCTCGAGGACTACGAGGTCATCAACCGCGAGCTCGCGCTGTACGCCGACGAGCTGGCGAACCGCCCGCGCATCGTCGTGGCGAACAAGGTGGACGTGGCCGGCACCGAGGAAGCGGCCGATCTGCTGGCCCAGCGCGTGCGCGAGGATTCGATCGCGGCCGCCGACGGCGACGAGTTCGCGCCGAGCCCCATCGACCCGAAGCTCTACCGCGTGAGCGCGCTCACGGGAGAGGGCGTCGACGGCTTGAAGGCCGCCATAGCCACGAAGGTGCACGAGCTGCGCGAGGCGGCCCGTGCCGATGCCGAGAACGACGTGCAGTACGACCACGTGTGGGAGCACAAGCGGGAGATGCGCGATAAGCGCTTCAAGGTGAGGCCGCTCGGCGGGGGCGTCTACCGCGTTGAGGGCCCGCAGGTGGAGCGCATGGTGGTGCAGACCGATTGGGAGAACGAGGAGGCCATCGCGTTTCTGCAGCATCGTTTGAAGCGCCTCGGCGTGGAATCCGCGCTCGAGAAGGCCGGCGCGGTGGATGGCGATGAGATACGCATCGTCGGACGCGCCTTCGAGTTCGAATCAGCGCGCATGGCCGACGACATGTTCAAGGAGCTCGACCTGTGACGAAGGGGAAGACGGCGGAAGGAGCAGGCGCTCATCGAGGGCACGGCAGGCGCCTTGTGGTGAAGATCGGGTCGTCCACGCTCACGACGTCGGAGAGCTCGATCGACTACGCGTATTTGCGGACGGTCGCCGACCAGATCGCCCGGGTGAAGGCCGCCGGCTGGAAGCCCGTCGTGGTGACGTCGGCCGCCATCGCCTGCGGCCTCGAGGCCCTTGGCATCGACAGGCGGCCGACCGACATGCCGAGCCTGCAGGCTGCGGCCTCGGTGGGGCAGAGCGCGCTGTCCACGGCGTACGCGGAGGTGTTCGCCTCGCATGGCATCGTCACCTCCACCGTGCTGCTCACGCGCCGCGACACGGCCGACCGGCGCGCGTACCTGCATGCGCGCGACACGTTCGACCGCCTGCTCGATTTGGGCGTCGTTCCCATCGTGAACGAGAACGACACCATATCGGTCGAGCAGATCCGCTTCGGCGACAACGACACGCTCGCGGCGCTCGTGGCCTGCCTGGTGGAGGCCGATCTCATGGTCATCCTCTCCGACATCGAGGGGCTCTACGACGCGAACCCGCACTTCCATCCCGACGCGCGGCTCATCGAGCGCGTGGACGCCATCGGGCCGGACATCATGGCCGTGGCCGGCGAAGCGGGCACGACGGTGGGGTCGGGCGGCATGATCACGAAGATCAAGGCGGCGCGCGTCCTCATGGTGGCCGGCATCCCCCTGGTCGTGTGCAACGGGAGGCGCGCGGACGCCATCGTGGACGCGGCGGCGGGCAAGAGCGTGGGCACGCGGTTCACGGCGGCCCGCAAGCCGCACGAGATCACGCCGAAGAAGCTGTGGATAGCGCTTGGCGATGCGGCGCGCGGCGCGCTCGTCGTGGACGACGGCGCCAAGGCGGCCCTGACGCGCAGGGGCAGCTCGCTTCTGTCGGTGGGCGTCAGCGGAACGGACGGCCGTTTCGAGGCGGGCGACATCGTGGACATCAAGGACGGGACGGGGCATCTGTTCGCGCGCGGCAAGGTTGCCGCGGCCAGCGACGAGGTGCAGCTTGCCGTGGGCAAGACGCGCGAGGCGCTTCGGGCGAACCGCCTGCTCGCGCATCTGGCGGACAAACCGCTTGTGCACCGCGACGAACTCGTGGTGTTCGAGTAGGGGAAGGAGCGGGAATGGGCGACGGGGACGTGCGCGCCGAAGTGCGGCGCATCGCCGAGGAGGCGCGGGCTGCGAGCACCGCGCTCGCGCAGACGAGCGACGGGCAGCGCAACGCGGCGCTCGCGGCCATGGCGGCCGCTTTGCGGGCGCATGCGAGCGAGATCGTGGAGGCGAACGGGCGCGACATGGCGGCCGCGCGCGCTGCGGGCACTCGGATGAGCCTGCTCGATCGGCTCATGCTGGACGAAGGGCGCGTGGGCGCCATGGCGGAGGCGCTTGAAGAGCTGGCCCTGCTGCCTGATCCGCTCGGGCAGGTGCAGGATGCGCGCACGCTTCCCAACGGCATCCGCCTCGAACGGGTGAGCGTGCCGCTCGGCGTGGTGGCCGTCGTGTACGAAGCTCGCCCGAACGTCACGGCCGATGCGGCGGGCATCTGCCTGAAATCGGGCAACGCCGCCGTGCTGCGCGGCGGCAGCCTCGCCGCGCATTCGAACCAGGCCGTGGCTCGCGTGCTGTCCGATGCGGCCGTGGCCGCCGGCTTGCCGTCGGGCGCCGTCGGCCTCGTGGCGTCCACGGACCGCGCCGCCGCCGACGAGCTCATGCAGCTGCACGGCTTGATCGACGTGCTCATCCCCCGCGGAGGAGCGGGCCTCATCCGGCGCTGCGTAGAGCATTCGAAGGTGCCGGTCATCGAAACGGGCACGGGCAACTGCCACGTGTACGTGCACGAGAGCGCCGACGCCGCCATGGCGCGCAGCATCGTGCTGAACGCGAAGTGCCGCCGCTATGGCGTGTGCAACGCGGCCGAGACGCTGCTGGTGGACCGGTCGATCGCACGCTCGTTCCTTCCCGAGACGCTGGCGGCGCTCGCCCGGGAGGGCGTGCTGCTGCACTGCGACGAAGAGGCGATGCGGTGCGCGTCGATCGCGCGCGATGCGGCGGGCGCGGCGTCGGCGGGGGCTGAGATGCGCGTCGAGGCCGCGACCGAGGAAGATTGGGCGACCGAGTACCTGGCGCCGGAGATCGCCGTGAGGTGCGTCGACGGCGCAGACGAGGCCATCGCCCATATCAACCGCTACGGCACGAAGCATTCGGAGGCCATCGTGGCCGATCCTGCCGATGCGGCGGGGTCGGCGGCGATCGAGGCTTTCCTGGCGCGCGTCGATGCGGCCGCGGTGTACGCGAACGCTTCCACGGCGTTCACCGACGGAGGCCAGTTCGGCCTGGGCGCCGAGATCGGCATATCCACGCAGAAGCTGCATGCGCGCGGGCCGTTCGCGCTCGACGCGCTCACCTCGTACAAGTACGTGCTGCGCGGCGACGGGCAGGTGCGTGCGTAGTGGCGGTCATCTGCGAGCGGTTCGACGACCTGGGCAGCGACGGGAAGCCGGCCCGTCTGGGCATCATGGGCGGCACGTTCGACCCCATCCACACGGGGCACCTCGCCTGCGCCGAGCAGGCGCGCGAGGCCTACCGGCTCGATGCGGTGGTGTTCGTCCCGGCCGGCAACCCCGTGTTCAAGAAGGACCGCGCGGTCTCGTCGGGGGCTGACCGGCTCGCCATGTGCCAGCTGGCCGTGCTCAGCAACCCCGCCTTCGACGTGAGCGCCGTCGAGATCGAGCGCGGCGGCGACACCTACACGGTGGACACGCTGCGCCAGATGCGCGCCCATTACCCCGACAACGTCGAACTGCGCTTCATCACCGGCGCCGACGCCGTGTACAACATCGTGAAGTGGCGCGAGAGCGCGGCCATCGCCGATCTGGCGCGGCTCATCGCGGTCACGCGACCCGGATACGTGCTGTCCGAGGAGCGGCGCGCCCTCATCGCCGAGCACGGCAGCTTCGTCATCGACTACCTGGAGGTGACGGCGCTCGCCATCTCGTCGAGCGACCTGCGCGCGAGGGTTCGCGAAGGGAAATCGATCCGTTATTTGACGATGCAGCGCGTGCTCGACTATATTCAAAGGCATGGACTGTACCGCGTCGACGATGCGGGAGGCTGTGCGGAAGGAGCACGATGACCACGGCGATGGGGAAAACGGACGAAGGGGCGCTCGAGGAAGGCGCATCCGAAGGCGCGGCCTTGTCGGACGCCTTCTTGCGCGCGCGCAGCCGCGACCTGGAGGAGCGGCTCAAGCGCCGTCGCTACGAGCATGTGCAGGGCGTTTCGGAGACGGCCGCGGCGCTTGCGGAGGCCTACGGCGCCGACGTGCGCAAGGCGCGCCTGGCCGGCCTCCTGCACGATTGGGACAAGGACTACGACGACGACGGCATCCGCGCTCGCGCCCGCGAGCTGGGCGTGGCCAAGGATCTGGACCCGTACGTCTTCGACGCCATGCCCCGCCTGCTGCACGGCCCCACGGCTGCGGCGGCCCTCGGGCGGGACTACCCGGGCATTCCCGGCGACGTGCTGCAGTCCATCGCGCGGCACACCGCCGCGGCCATCGGCATGAGCGATCTCGACATGATCATCTACATCGCCGACGCCATCGAACCCACCAGGGATTTCGACGGTCTCGACGAGCTGCGCGAAGCGGCGGGCACGGTGCCGCTCGAAGAGCTTTTCATGATGACGTTCAACCATATCCTGCTGACGCTCGTGGAGCGCCGGCGACGCCTGCACCCGGCTACCGTCGAGGTGTGGAACCATTACGTGAGCCGGTCGCGCGAAGCGGCGGGCGAGAAAGGAACAGCGTGAGCGAAACCAGCATCGAGCAGCATCCGGCAAAAGCCGCAGTGGCTGAGGCCCCGCGCCCGGCGGAGCCGACGTCGAGGGAGTGCGCCCTCATCGCGGCCCGGGCGGCCGACGAGAAGAAGGCCACCGACATCATGGTGCAGGAGGTGGGCGACCTCATCGGCGTGACGGACTACTTCGTCATCGCGACGGCGGCGAACAACCGCCAGGTGGAGGCCATCGTCGACGAGATCGAGGAGAAGCTGCGCACCCAGGCGCGCGTCAAGCCCATCCATCGCGAGGGCACGCAGGACGGCACCTGGTCGCTGCTCGACTACGGCAGCTTCGTCGTGCACGTGTTCCAACCCGAGACGCGCGAATACTATCGCCTGGAGGCTTTGTGGAACGATGCGCCGGTCGTGGACCTTGCGGCCGAAGCCGGATTGTCGAACCTGGAGTACTCCGAGCGGATCGCCAAGCTGCTGGGGCGGCGGTAGGCTCGTATCGACCTGCGCGCGACCGGAGCCGGGAGACTGCTCGCGCGACCGTCGCTTCGCTCCCAGGATCGCGCGAGCAGCCTCCCGGCTCCGGTCGCGGGGCATCCCCGGGCCTTCTTGGGGGAGATGCGCCGCCTGCGGCGGCGTTGGGGCGGATGGGAACCGCGGGCCCCTCGGCTTCGCCATCGGGCGATGCGGGCCGGACTATCGGGATCGCTCGGCCGGGGCCCTCGGCTTCGCCATCGGGTGGCGCTGCGGCGTTTTAGGCGCTTGGGGCGCTTTCTTCGGAGGGATTCTTTTCCGCAGGCTTCTTCGACGGTCTTCTCGGCTCTTTTCGGAACGCCTTCGGCAGCGGGATGGCGGCGCCCAGGGCGGCGGCGCCCAGCATGACGATGACGCCCTTCACGGGGAAGCACAAAAACAGCAAAAGCACGGCCATGAGGGGCTGGCGCATCACGGCGCCGACGAGGGCGGCCGTGCAGGCGCACAGGCAGAACACCGGGTCGGCGCCCGTGAGCGCCGCCATGCCGTAGCCGATGGAGATGCCGGCGAATATGACGGGGAAGAAGTGCCCGCCGCGCCATCCGAAGCGGATGCACAGCGGCGTGATCAGCACTTTGGCGAATCCGGTCGCCAGTAGCGCGAGCGCGCCCATGGTCGTCCAGATCATGCCGAGCTCCTCGGCCTGGGTCTCGCCGGCGAACATCGCGAAGGGCAGCGCAAGGCCCAGCGCGCCCAGCGCCGCTCCGGCGATGACCGCCTTGAGGACGGGGCGCTCGCCGATTCTGTCGGAGAGCTTCCCGAACAGGCCGTCGGCCACGCAGAACATCCAGCCTCCCGCGGTGCCCACGAGCGCGAGCGGAAGAAGCCACAGCAGCTCGGCCGCGCCCACGTGGATGTCGGTGAAGCGCGGAAGCGACATGCCTCCGCCGAACAGCGCGCCCAGCCCGGCGAACGCCGCCAGCGCGCCGGCGATGGCGCACAGGTACACGACGATCTTCCAGGTCTTCGGGATCACGATGGTCTGCTCGTCCACGTTCTCGTCGACGCTTCCGTACAGGGGCGCGACGAACCCGAAGAGCGGCGCGGTGAATATGGCCGACAGCGCGGCCATCGTGCCGACGGACGTGAGCTGCCGAAACTCGCTGCCGAATCGCTTCATGCGGTCGCCCACCCAGGAGCAGATGCCCGCGACGGCCCCGGTGAGCCCCGCTTCGGGGCCGACGGATCCGCCGAAGAAAAGCGGCAGCAGCGCGGCGACGGACATGACGCCCAGCTTGTCGTAGCCGTAGCGCCCGTCGCGCTTCACCTTCGCCATGACCTCGTTGAGATCTTCGGGGTAGGAGCCGAAGCGCTTGGCGAACAGCCCGATGACGACGCCGCCCGCCACGCAGGCGAGCAACGGGAAGAAGGGCCCGAAGCGCGCGGGCAGCACGTCCCAGACAAGCGAGATGCCCAAGTTCATGGCGAACAGCAGCAGCCATACGAACGCGCCGGCGACGGCTCCGGTCACCACCACGGACAACGCGAACAGGGTGCGGTTCGCGAGCTTCGCCGGTTCCACGGACGTCCCTAGCTTGCCCGTGCGGCCAGATCGCGGGCGGAGGGAAGCCCGAAGGCGCTTTTCGCCTGCAAGACGGCGCGCTCGATCGCGCCCTGCATGGCCTCGGTGGCCAGCACGGCTACGACGTCGAACGTCGCGTCCTCCTCGCACGAGGCGAACGTGAACACGGTGTCGCCGTCGTTGGAGGTGTGGACGGGCTTGATGGCCCGGGCGTACGCGTCGTGGACCGTCGACGACACTTTCGTCGCCTGGGCTTTCGTGAGCCGTGCGTTCGTGAGCACGACGCCGATGGTGGTGTTCGGGCAGGGCGTGCGGGCAGGATCGGAAGGGGCGGGGCCGCCGGCTCCTTCCTGCGCCGCCGCGAGCGCGGCGAGGGGGTCGACGACGCATCCGCCGTCGTCCCGGCATCCGGCGAGCCACGTTCCGTCGGCGCTGCGGACGTTGCCGAGCGCGTTGACGGCGACCACGGCCGTCACCACCAGCTCTCCCAGCCGGAGCCCGCAGACGCCGAGCCCCGCCTTCATGGCGCGATCGCCGCCCAAAAGCTTGCCCACTGTCGCGCCGCATCCGGCGCCGACGTTGCCTTCGGCGAGCGGTTCCGAAGCGCCGCGGTCGAGCGCGGCGCGCGCCGCCGTGCGGCCCATCGCGGCGTCAGGATGGGCGTTCTCGCCGACGAGCAGGTCGAACAAACAGGCTCCCACGACGATGGGCACGCGGGCGCTCTCCACCGGAAAGCCGATGCCGCGCGCGGCGAGCTCTTCCATGACGCCCGTCGAGGCCGCCAGGCCGAACGCGCTGCCGCCCGAAAGCACCACGGCGTGCACGGCTTCTATCATGTTCTCCGGTTTGAGCAGGTCGGTTTCACGCGTTGCAGGGCCGCCTCCCCGCACGTCGACGCCGCAGACGGCTCCTTCCGGGGCGACGAGCACGGTGCAGCCGGTGCCCGCTTCGGGGTCGTCGGCGTGGCCGGATCGGAATGCGGGCAGGTCGGCCAGCGTTGCCGGTTGCAGCATGGTGTTCCTCCTTGAGGTCGGTCGCAGCTGCACCATTGTACACCGTCGCGCCCACAGGCGGGCGAACCGATGTCGGCTTGCGGGCGTCTGATCGCGCGTGGTATCCTGTACGCCCTTTCGGATCGTTGCATCCTCCCTCGCTGCTAGGGGGAATACGCATGTCCGATTTTCTCACGAGGGCGGCCTGTCGCGGCCGACGACCGCAGCACCTCGACGTCCGGCGCCATGTGCCGCGCCCGCACCTCATAGCCAGGCTCCTGCGCGAGCGCCACGTCGCGCGTTTCGTGGTGGCCCCCGACGGCTTCGGCAAAACGCGGCTCGCGCTCGAATACGCATATCGATGAAGGTTTTAACGAAGTCGCACGTCAAGGTGCAGATTATTCGTTCTTCTGCGCTTCTCGCCATCGTTTGAGTACTCGATACGATCGATTATCTGGCGTAGCGCGCGGTTTTTACTCTCGGCGTCAATGCTGTTGTCCCTCAGCATGGATATCGCTTCGCGCACGCGCACGAGCTGCATAGCTCTGTCCGGCGGGTCGCGCGCGTCTATCTCGGCGATACGCGCCCGCATCATCGCGATCTGATCATCGATTGGCGCGCGTCGGTCGCGGAACTCAGCGATCCCTATGAGATCGGCCGTGTAAAGCTCCACGAGCTTGTCAGCCCTCCGCGACGCAGATGAAATCTCGCGTTCAAGCGCCTCGCGATCCCTGGCCATCCTCTCGGCCTCTGCGTCGCCATGCTCCACGAGATACGACAAGTCCCGAGCTGCGGAATCGAGGCTGCCTATCAACGTGCCGATCACGGCTTCCTCGCTCGCTGACTTCGCGCGGCAATCAACGTAACGGCTATGCAAGTACCTTGCTCTCGGCTGTCCTCTGTAGTAAGTCACGTGCCGACCGATTGATTTCCCGCATTTCGCGCAGAAGACGAGCCCGGCAAGAGGATTCGTGATCTTCGTGCCGCTCTTGAGGCGCGCCGACGGTCGAATGCTCGCGTTTGCGCGCTCCCAGAGTTCCTCAGACACGATGGGTTCATGGATTCCGCGAACCTCGATGTAGTCATCGCCATCCATGTTCGGGACTCGGCGCTTGTCGTACACGAGCCCGTCCCGCGATGCGATCTCGGTCTTGTAGTGCCTCCATCTGACATATCCTTTATAAATTGGGTTGCTGATGATCCTCCTCACGACGGTAGGGTTCCACTTTCCGCCGTAGTACGCAGGTATCCCGTTTTCGTTGAGCATCCTCGCTATCGCGGCGGGGCCGTATCCGTCGGACGCAAGCTCGAATATCTTGACGACCAGCGGCGCCCTTCCGTTCGGGACGAGGGTATGCCTGGTGCCGTCAATGCCCCTGTCGTAACCGAGCGGGGGAATGGTGCTGATGAACTGGCCTTCTCGCACCGATTGCGCCCGACCTGCCGCTAGGCGCTCTTTCGACGCCTTGAGCTCGCCGTTGCTTATGAGCATCTGCAATTGCAGCGATTGCATGTCGGCGGGATCGTTGGGGTCGTACGTCTTGCCGGGAGTGATTACCAGGGTGCGCGTCCATTGCAGGGTCGAGAGTATCCATCCGTACTCCATTATGTCGCCTCGTCCGAGGCGATCGACCGCATGGACGACGATCCCCGCGTAGCGGCGTTTCGTCACGCCGTCCATGAGGCGCTGGAACTCTTTGCGATCGGATATACTCTCGCCGCTGACAATCTCGCGGAATATGTCGTCCTCGTCTACGAGGTATCCGTCTCTATCGCAGAGAGCGGAAAGCTCGCGCTCGTGCTTTGCAAGCGTATCCTCGCCGTTGCGCTCCTTTTCAGCGTCGGCGCGCGATTTTCTGAGGTACATGGCGTAGACGCCGATGTCCGGTGCTTCCATGGTACAATGCACCTGCCTTCCGATTATTCGGTTGGTACTTTCAGAAGCCTCGCGCTAGGGTTGCCTCCCTGTGATGCGCGGGGCTTTCTCGTCTTTATATGACGGATACATCTCCGACCTTGAACGTGGTGATGACTCCGCTGTCGTCGTATATCAGCCAGTACTGTTCTTCGATTTTTGTTCCGTAGGCGTTTTTGTACTTCACCGTCCCGGTTTCCGTTATGACATCGCCAGTACGCTCTTGCGAGAAGTCTACCCATGGGAAGTCAACGGAGTTCGGAACGTCGAAGTACTGGGTTGCTGTAGCGATGGCATTGTCGTGCGCCGTCCTCAAAGCGTCGCTATCAGATACGGCGGCATCGTTCCCTTCTGCTGAATTATCGCTTTCGGATGCTGCCGATCCGGTATTGGAATTGTTGAACTTCCAAGTTGCTTCCATGCTCCAATTATTCCATCGCAATTGCTTAATGGTCGTTGTCGAGTACGTTATCGTCCCTTCGACTTCCGACCATGCTTGAACTTTGATCTTGTCATCGTCGAATGACGATCCGGACTGCGATCCGCCTTCAAGGTATTTCGTTTTCAGAATTTCGTCGGAATCGTGTGCCTTGACCTTGATATGTGCCACAACGCCCGAATCAGTTATGTCCACGGCTGATACAGTCACTTCGTACGGGTCGAACACGGCTGTATCCCCGACCTCCATGCTGTTGAGTTTTTCGCTCGGCGTCAGCTCGTACGCAGAATTGTTCTGCTCGATGCCCTGCCCATTCTGCTGATCTTCGCTTGCAGCTTCGCCATCCGCGTTATTCGAGCATCCGGCTATGCAGAAAGCCAATGCGCCGGTTGCGGCGATCGCGACAATCTTCTTCATCTTCGCTACTCCCTCCATAGTCATGCCAACTCCTTGCTGGCCTGATACCAAACGACAACGCCTACGAACTCAACGGTATGGCCGTCCCCTTCCTTTACCACGATGTCCTCGTATCCGTCTTCCCAACTGTCCGGGGACAGTATCATCGTGTTAGCTCCCCTGTAGAGCCTCCGCATCACGTAGTCGGATCCATCTATGCTCACAACGGCTATCGAGCCGTTGTGCGGCGTCTCGTGGGCGTCTACGAGGATGAAACTGCCCTCGGGGTACACCTTGCTCATGCAGTTCCCCTCGACTTCCAGGAAGTAAGCGTCTGGGTGGCGTTCGTGTACCTCTGACGGGAGGGAGATTTTATCGTCGATAACGTCCGGCGCTTGCGCATTTCCCGCGTGGACGCGACCGAGAAGCGGAGCGTAGGCGGGGTGCGACGGGGGAGGGACGATGGCGTTGGGGGGCAGTTTTTGAGCTATCCCATGCTCTTTTGCGGCAAGACCGTATCGGTCAGAAAGAATGTCGTCCTTTTCGATTCCAAAATGGTTACATATTTTTTCAACAGCATCGTCTCTCGGAACAGAACCCTTTCTCCATCCTGTAACGGCACCAGGGGTCACGCCGGCAACACGGGCAAGATGGTCTTGCGTAATGTCAAATTTGACGAGCAGGGCGTCAATATTTTCTGGGACTCCCATTATTTCCTCGTTTCACTGATTCTCAATCTATCGCTATATTATAGCGGCAAATCAATAAAAAATCTCAATTTACTATTTAGTTTTGCTGAATATTATGCTAGCATGTTGATATTGCGAAAGGAGGTGTTCTGTGGGTCTAGATAAAGATAAGTTTTCAGCAGCTCGTCGGGCTTCTGGGTTAAACGTTGCTCAGATTACAGAAGCAGCAGGCTTGAAGTCTACCAGCACGTATATGGCCCATGAGAATGGGCCAGGGCAGTTCAGACTGGATGAGATTGCTGGCATGTACGCCAGTATGAGTGACATCGCGAAAGCAATCCTTCGCGAAGCGGTATGTGATATTTTTTTGCCATCGTAATTTAGAAAAACTAAATTGCAAACGCGATGCAGTGTTAGGTCAGCGCAGCACCTTGAAAACCGAATAGGCATGGAAGCGGCAGCAACGTGCCTCCCTCACGTGGCAGGCGTCAACAAAAGGGTCCCTGTCAGCTGCCGCCTCCGTGCCTATCCGGTGCGCGCTTCCGTCCATGCGCTCAATGTCGTTACTTGTCCATGTGGGCGACGCCTAGAGCCGAGGAACGGGCATTGAGATCGATATGGGCGGAAGCACAGAACCTTGACAACCTAATCGACGCGGCGGTAGGTCCCGCACGCGCCCCCGCACTTAGAGGCGGGTGCAGTAACGAAATGAATCATCGAAAGGGGTGATCTTATGGACGACATGGACGCCGTGGTGTTCGCCGCAGGCGATTACGAGTATCGCGGCGAACACGGGACGGCCATCGTCCATGTGCCGCATGACGTGACCCTGGGCGATGTGGCTCCGGCGCTGTCTCAGATCGCCGCCGAGGCGAGAACGAAAGAAGAAGGGGGAGAAGATGCGGCATGAAAAGGAAAGCGCGCCAGGTGTGGAAGTCGGGCGCGCATCCGTCGAGAACGACGAACCAATGATACCACAAACCGACTGGGAGCGCGG
This sequence comes from uncultured Eggerthellaceae bacterium, assembly GCA_958454405.1. GTDB lineage: Bacteria > Actinomycetota > Coriobacteriia > Coriobacteriales > Eggerthellaceae > Enteroscipio. The sequence goes on from CAUEBO010000006.1 coordinate 14,808, forward strand.
ATGCTGGGCTTTTGCCTTGCTAATGCTGCTCGGCTGGTGCGCGGTGTTGGGGATGGAGGTGATCGGATGATAGAGCAGCTTGACATTTTCGGCTCGACAAACAGCCCGTCCGCATACGTTGCCAAAACGCTCTCGTGGATAGATGGAAGCTGGTCGTCTTTTTGGAAGCTCGTAGAGCTTTGCGAAAAGGAAGCTTCCGACCCCAACCGAGTGGTTTGCAAGATCGGAAAAGACGGCAAGTCGGTCGTTGACCACATCGTACCGGTTCGACGCGGCGATCTCTACATCTTGGCCCAGATGGCCGGACTGAGCGTCACGACGTGTCGTGAGTTTCGTTTCGACAACAACATATGGGCGCCTCTGAGCCGCTACGTCCTCATGCTCCGACCGAAGGTTTCCAAGGTCATTCACCCAATCGAAAAACGCGACGGGATAGATTTGGTCGACCTCTGCGAAATGTGGCGCAAGCATGCGTGGTCGCACGGTCGGCGGGCGCATGTGTTCTTCGCCTGCGAGCATTGGCAGGACGCATCCCAAATGGTCGAGATTGGGGACGTGAGCGCGGTATGAGACAGACGTTCGAAATCCCGGGGCGCTTCATCGACCTGAACGCGTGGAACAAGCTCTGCTACCAGGAGAGAAGCAAAGAGAAGAAAAGAAGCGACGACCGCGTGAGGAATTGCGCGGAATCGGCCGGGATAAGGCCGTGCAAAGGACGCATGAAGTACCACGTCCTATGGGTCGAGCAGAACCGCAAGCGCGATCTCGACAACATCGCCTTCGCGAAGAAGTTCATCCAAGACGGCCTGGTCAAGGCCGGGATTATCCATAACGACACGTACCACGAGATAGCGGGGTTCTCAGACGAGTTCGCATACGATCCTAAGAACCCGCGCATTGTGGTGACTTTGGAGGAAATATGATCGCGACAAACCGGGGGGTCTTCGATGATTGAGAAGATTGCGTTCGACGAGCTTCCGATAAGCAGGCGTGAGAACCCCAACAAGAAGTTCGCCAAGAAGACGCTTGAAGAATTCTGCGAGCTTGACTGCGACGCGGCGAAGGTCACGGGATGGCCGGTGAGAAGGACCGTTTCTGCGCTGTCGGGCACGATGCGCACGGTCGTCAAAGAGGAAGCCAAAGGATCGCTCGTGAGGGTCCATTCCGACGGCGAGTCGGTCTATCTGTCGAGGAGGCGCTGATGGGCTCAGGATTCAAGTTCGACGGCAAGTCGCGGCTGGCGGTCCTCACCGCCTTGAAGAAGGCTGTCGATGCCAGCTTGCAGGAAGCCCGCAGGGACGCTGACGAATCGCTGTGGGACGCATACGAGAAAGACGGTGTGGTTAAAGTCGCCTTGAGGATCGGCGATCAAAAGGTCGGCGAGATGGCGCTGACGTTCGCCAAGGATGGCTACGAAGTCGTCGACAGGAAGGCGTTCGAGGCGTTCGCGCTCGACTACGGCCTTGCCACCGTGAAGCGCACGATTAAGCCCGACATGATGGAGTCGTGCATTAAGGCGCTCGAAGGGGTGTTCGACCCGGAGGTCATGTCCGAGGCCGTCCAAGAGACGGTAGAGGTGAGCGGGGACTGGGAGAAGGCCATGGAGCGCGCGGGGGATGCGGTCTGCTACATGGACTCCGGGATGATCGTTCCAGGAGTCGAATACCGTCCCAAGAAGCCGAAGAACACCACGGTCAGAGAGTGCGACCCGGGCGTCGTGCTGCCTGTCGTCGCCGGAATGCCCGGCGGAATCGAGCGGCTTCTGCTGGGGGGCGGTGAATAACATGCCAGATATCGAGGAAGATCAGACCTTCAGCGCCCGCCTGATTGCCGCCATGGCCGACATGGAGAACCCCACCAAATCGAAGACGGCAAAAGTGCCGACGAAAAGCGGCGGAAGCTACCAGTACAAGTACGAAACGCTTGACCAAGTGCTTTCCGTTGTCCGCCCGGCGCTTTCCGCCCACGGCCTCGCTCTCACGCAGAAACAGGCTTGGAGCGAAAACACGAACAGCTACGTGCTGCTGACGATCGTGTTCGATGCTTCTGACGAGCGCGTGATGGATGAGCGCCCCCTGCACGACTACCCCGACGCTCAGGCGGCAGGTAGCTGGGAGACGTACATGCGCCGCTATGCGATCCGCACGGCTTTCGGCCTGTGCGGAGAGGATGACGACGGAGCGGCGACGAGAGCGGCGCAGGGAGACGCACAGGGCGTTTCGCGTGCAAGTTCCCGCCAGAACGCAAAACCGGCTTCCAAACCGCAGCAGGTGGCTTCTGGGAGCGAAACGAATCAGCAGAACGGCGACGCAGAGAAGAAGCGCACCCTATGGCGCGAGATTGGCGGGTTGAAAGCGCAAGCAATCGAGCTCGGCATCAAAGAGGCCGGTATTACGGATTGGATCGCCACAACCTACAAGAACAAGGACATGAAGGAGTTCAACCTGACCGAGGTGCTGGGCGTGAAGGGCTATCTCACGACCATCATCGCGGACAAGAAGTCGCTCATGTCGGAAAAGGAGCAGTCATGAGCATCAACCGAGTCGAGATAAGCGGGAACCTAACCCGCGACCCGGAGCTGCGGAGCACCGCGTCCGGCACGGCCGTGCTGGGGTTCGGCGTGGCGGTCAACGACCGCCGCAAGAACCAGCAGACCGGCGAATGGGAGGACTACGCGAACTTCATAGACTGCACGATGTTCGGAAAGCGTGCAGAGAGTGTGAGCCGGTACCTGTCGAAGGGCGGCAAGGTCGCCATCGCCGGAAGGCTGCATTGGAGCCAGTGGGAGCGCGAAGGCCAGAAGCGCAGCAAGATCGAGGTCATCGTGGACGAGTTGGAGTTCATGTCGAGCCGCAACGGCGGCGATACATCGTCCTACGGCGGCTACACCGCTCCTGCGCCTGCCCCTGTGGCGGTCCCGCCGGTGGTCGATGCATCTTCTTCGGTCTACGACGAAGACATCCCGTTCTAGGGGCCGACATGGCCGAGAAGATGCGAAAGCTAACGTTTTGGGAGAACTACTACAGCCCGATGAAGCGGATAAAGGATCGAGGCGAGAGGGCGGCGTACGCCCTCAAGGTACTCGAATACGCCTTCGACGACATCGAGCCGGAGCTGAACGACATGGAGGCAATGTCCTTCGATTCGATAGCGCCCCTCATCTACGTGGACATGCACGGGAACAAGGGCGGAAGGCCGACTGGAACCGGTTCGAGCCAAGCAAGAAAAACAGCTTCCAAAACCGGTATCAAAACCGGTTCCAAAACCACCGAGGAAACCACCCTTTATGAAGAGAAGAGAATGGAAGATGAAGGGGATTCTTCCTTGAAGAAGAATCCCCGTTCATCTGACGCTCCTGGCGTCGCGGCTGCGGCCGGGGCCGCGCCGCCCGTCGCGAAGACGCCCGGATTGCATTGCGTCATGGACGGCTGCGACGGCTACGGCAAGTTCGATCCCAAGACCGGGATGTTCCGCTGCCGCGAATGCGGCGCGGAGTTCGCGGCTGAGGAGGCGTCATGAGGGTCGTCGAGCCGAGATTTCACGGCCTCCATCACATCGGAGCCAGATACACCGGTGGATGGACCGGCAAGCGCCTCGCCTACGCCAGGACGGCCGAGGCGTGCCGCGCTTGCGACTTGCAGAGGGCGACCGAGACGCACCACATCGACCCCATCGGCATGGGGGGCCGCCAATCGCCAGTGATCTTCGAGACCAAGATGGGATGCTTCGAGCTTTTCACTCCGCTCATCGCCGTGTGCCAGGGATGCCATCGGATGTTCCATTCCGGGAATCTCAGCATCGCATGGCTGTGGGACGACGAGGAGTGCGCCCGCCTGTGGGCGGAGGGATGGTTCCTCGCGCATTACGCCCCGCACGACCCGGCCATCGGCGAGTTCGGGCGCTGGGTTCTGTCGAACGGGAGGGAGCTATGAGGGTGAAGCTCACCAACGAGCAGAAGATCGCCGACAGGTTCCTTCGAGCCTACGACCTGGTGGACGACAGGCTGGAATCCAGCCTCGCGGGCCTTGAGCGCGCCGAATCGGCGCGAAGCTCGATCACCGGATCGATCGAGGCGATGGGCCTGGGCGGGGATCAGGGCGACAAGATGTGCGAATCTCTCGCGAGGATAGACGACGCCGTTGGAGAGATCGCCGAGCTGTCAAAGCTCTTCTCTGACAACTTCAGGGCGATAGAGAGCTTCATCACCGAGGTCCAGCGCATCGACGGCCAGGCCGGGAAGGTCCTGCGCCTCACCTACATCAACAGGCTGTCGGCAAAGCAGGTGGCCGCGAACGAAGAAGTCTGCTGCTCGAAGAAGACGGTCTACGAGCTCCTGAAGCGAGGGCTCGATATCGCGTTCGAGCTGCTGGCTGAGGAGTGATCACGATGGATCAGAACTGCTTTGACCGCTTCGGCGGGCCGGCGGCATGGGACAGGCTCTGCTCGGAGCACGACGCGCGGGTCGCCAAGGTCAAGCGAGCGAACCCAGGATGCGGCACGTGCGATTCTGGCATCAAATGCCCCGACTGCGGGGCGGTCTACTGCACCGAGGAATCCGACTGGGTGGACGAGTACGCCCCTCCCTGTGATTACGAGGGATACGAGCGGAGGAGCGCATGAAGTCGTACGGGCAGGTAAAGGGGCGTCGCTACGACAACGAGCAGCCTGTCCCGATAACCGATGGACTCAGGCGATGCGGATTTCGCACGGGTTGGAGATCGCAGCCCGTCGTCGTCGACGAGAGCCTGCTGTACCCGTCGATCAGCCAGGCGGCTGCGCACATAGGCTGCGATGCCAAGGAGCTCGGCGAGGCGCTGCGGAAGGGCGACTACTGCTGCGGGCACAAGGTGCGCCGGGCATGACGCGGGAAGACAACGAAAGGAGCCAAATCATGGCATTACGGATAAGCGGGGACATTGACGAGGTAATCACTGAGCATAGCCCGTTTATGCCCTACAACAAGGTGATCATCACAGGAAACAATCTGGGTGTCAGAGACGCGGGTTTATCAGAGAGATCTTTATTGCGTGGCTTCATCGAGAGCATCGGGGACACCGGCCTAACGCCCAAGCGCGTCATTATCAACAAGCCAGCCGTCATCATCTACTGGCTGGACGGGTCAAAAACGGTCGTTAAGAAGCAGAAGGGCGACAAGTGGGATCCCGAGAAGGGCGTCGCCATGGCGATCTGCAAGCGCCTCTACGGCAACACGGGCCGCTACAACGACGTGATTAAGCGCGCGCTGGAAGGCGGTGCGCGATGACGGGCATCGAAAAGCTCCGCAAGCTGGCGGGCGACCTCTGCGAGACAGTGTCGGTATGGTTCGCCGTGAAAATCGAGCGCATCGACGATTACGGAGCGAATCCGGGAGGCCCTACCCTGGAATGCCTGCTGCTCTCAATCGCCGATCAGATCGAGCGGGAGCACGCCGAGGAGATCGCATCGAGCCACAAGCTGGACGACGACGCACGAGATGTGGTAGAGCGGCTGCGGGCGCTGCCCGAAGGACTTCACGGGTACGACCTCGTCGAGGCGGTCATCGGAGTCGATCCGCTAAGCACGGACACGACGGTATCCCAGGACTACCTCATAGCCCGCGACCGCCTCATAGAGCTGATAGAGCGCCCGATCCATGACGTGGACGTTGCGGCGCTGCTTGGTGTTGCGGACAGGATGGACGCCGAGCGTAGCAACGCGATAAACGCGGCGTACAACGGTAGGAAATACTGCAAAGGCATCGCATACGGAATAGGCAACGCCCCGGAAATCATCCGCAAGGCCGTTGAGGGCGCGCCGAAGCCCGGCACAGAGCGCGAGGCGGCAGCCGGTGAACCCAACCGCCTCGCGCATCTCAATCTCGCGGAACTCGCAGCTGCTAAATGGGTGGAGGATCACGGCGGCCTGGAAGTCGTGCGCGACCTCGCGAAGATGGACGAGTTCGTGGCGCACCTCGCCGTAGAGCTCGGCGTGAGCGACGACGTAGGATGCGGAGACGAGCTGCGAGCTGCAATCAATGTCGAGCTTGACAAGCGCCTGATGCCTTGCGACCTCACATGGCCACGCTGGGACGACGGCCTGCCGGTTACGCGCGACGACGCGCCAGAGCACACGTCGGTTGTCGCGCTGCGCCTCGATGGAAGAGCCTACGGTTTGACCGATGCGATCCTCAACCACGCTGCGGGCGAGCGCGTCAAGCGCCCCGAGCCCGAGGTGCTGGGAGCGGACGGGCTGCCGATCAAGGTGGGCGAGACGGTGTACCCGCTGCAAGGCGATGGCCCGCTCGTCGTCTCCGGATACTACGGAGAGTTCCTCAGTCTTGAGACCGGCGGCCTGCTGCGCGCCGACTACGCGACCCACACCCCGCCCGATACCCAGGAGCGCATAGACGAGGACGTTGTCGATTTCGCAAACAAATGCGCCGAGTATACGGGTCAGGCGAGTTCGAACGATTGGTTCGCGGTTGAGGTCGGGGAGTTCCTGCGCCGCCAGCGCGAGCTGGATGCCAAGACGGGAGGCGATGCGCGATGAAGTGCCCTGCGAGCGTTGACGGCGTGTGCCAGCTTGTCATTGCCATGGGCGCGCGCTGCGACGGTTACAGCTCGTCGTGTCGCATGCGCCCTGCGGTTGAGCGTCAGCAGCAACTGGCGGGCTCCATAGAGGCAACGGTGCGCAAGGCGTTCGGCATCGATCCAAGGGGAGGCGAGTAGCCATGTGCAAGTATTGCGAGTACCACATCAAGGACGGCGAGGAGAACGTGATGCCGCTGCCGACGCCGGAGAGCCATCCTGACAGCGCGCAGATTGGCGTCTTCGAGCGGAGCTTGGTCGCCGTCATGTACCCGCCCGTCGTGGCCGGTCCCATCAACTACTGCCCCATGTGCGGGCGCAAGCTGGGGATCGACGTCACGCTGCCCGTGCGAATCCATGACGTGCCGCAATGCCCGATCTGCCATGGAGACGGATTCTTTCGCATCCATCCGGCAGACGAGCAAGGGATGGTGACGCTGCGATGCGCGAGCTGCGGAACGGATTACCGATACAAGCGTCCCGAGAGGGGAGGCGATGCGTCATGATCGGAGAATTCGTGAAGGCTTTCGAGGCCAACAAAGACCGCATGCGCCGCAACTTCCGCGACTCGTTCCCGGGATCGTACGAGCAGATCGTAGAAGAGGTGTTCCGAGCGGTCAACAACTACGAGTCGGACGGGTACGGGTGTCCCGACCCCGAAACCATCCACGCCATAGACGACGGCGACTACCAGGGGACGCTGGTCTACATCGTCCCCGAGAAGGAGTACCAGCCGCACGAATACTGGTACGTGCGCGTTTGGTACGGGTCGTGCTGCGTCTGCGACTCGCTCCAGGCCATCGGATACTGGGACGGAGAACCGACTGAGCAGCAGCTTGACGACGTGATGCTGCTTGCGTTGCACGTCGTCCAGGGCATACGCAAGATGGGAGGCGACGAATCATGATGCTCAACGCATCCCACGACTACGCCCTGCGCATGTGCTGCCACCTTGCCAGGATGGGCCGCGCATCGTCCCGGGAGATATCCGAGGCAACCGGCGCTCCGCGCGACTACCTGATACAGATTGCCCAGAGTCTGCGCGAGGCGGGGATCGTGGAGGGCCATCCGGGCAAGCGCGGGGGCTATTCGCTTGTCGAAGACCCCAGATTGACAAGCGTGCTCGACGTGGTGCGCGCCTTGGACGGCCCCCGTAATCCGGACAGGCTTGGCCGCGAAGCGGAGTATGCGGAGCGGCAGGTACTCGACGCGCTGGACGGCATAACGCTATGGGAGGTGATGTAGATGACGCTAGGAGAGCTGATAGAGGCGCTCGAAAGCCTCGGTAACAGCCACTTTATAGGCATTGACTCACCGGTGCTGTTCGACAACGGCGGCGGCAGCATCGAGCTTGACGACGGATGCAGAATCGTCGATAGCGTCTTGGCCGTCGTAAAGCCCGACGGCGAGGCGAACGTGGTGCTGAGCGATAAGGAGGTCGGGTTGTGGACGGAGTAGTAGAGCTTAAGCCGTGCCCGTTCTGCGGGGACGAGGCCGAGTACCGGTACGGCAGCAGTACGTCGCCGTACATCAGGTGCAAGCGATGCGGGTGCCGCACGGGGTCGAGCCGCGACCGGACGAAGCTCGCGCAAGCCTGGAACGCCCGCTGGGAGCGCACGTGCGAGATGGTCGACATTCTGACGGAATTTAAAGAGCATCACAATTACGACGAGCATGCGTTCCGCTGCGGGGCTTGCCATGCCGAGCGCGAGGTGTACGCGTACGACGAAGAGGGCAACATGTGGGCCGAGATACCGAAGCGGTGCCCCGAGTGCGGAGCTAAGGTGGTGGGGCGATGAGGGAGACAAGAGAAATCGTCACCTGCGACCTATGCAAGTTTATCAACGATAAATGTAAGAAGATCAAGTACCCGGTGGTTTTTACAACCGAGCAGAACGAAGGGCGTCGCTGCGACCCATACATCAGCTACGACGAGATAGACGTATGCCCGTCTTGCGAGAGAAAAATACTGATGGTGCGGGCGACAGGGGCGATGGGCCACAACGATTACAGGGTGGTGGAGCCATGAGCGACAGGGCAAGGATCACGGCCGGACTGTCCGAGCTGTTGGAGCGCCACCTGTCCAAGAGCACGGCCGCATGGGGCAGGGAGGTGCGCATCTGGTCGCCCGCCGAGTGCCGCGTTGACTACATGTCCGTGAGCTGCCCCAACGGAGCTTTCGCCCGGATAGGGGACGTGGAGGCGGCCACACTTGCGTGCTACGAGGTCAAGAGCTGCATGGCCGACTACAAGAGCGGCAGCGGGCTTAACGATCTGGGAGACGCCAACTACCTCGTTATACCGGACGAGCTGAGGCGCAAGCTGATAGCATCCGGCGATTACTCAAGTAGATGGGACTCGGCCATACCGTGCCCCAAAGGGTGCCGCAGCTTCGCCGATCCCATCCCGTATGACGGCGAGGTGGACGGGTGGAGGCTTCATTTCGTCGGCGGCGAGATATGGGGCGGGCGCAAGATACCGATAGCGCAGGCCATGTGGGCCATCATGTGCGCAGGAGGGGGCAGGAGATGAGCGAGCACGACAAGTGCAACCACGGCGAGCTGCAAATCTACTGCCACCACGAAAAGGAGCTGGTGCGCTGCGGCGACTGCTGGCCGTGCGCCGAGTGCGACCCGTGCGCTTACTGCGACGAGTGGCCGTGCCCGTACAGCTCGGATGAGGAGGCCGACCATGAGTGAGGCGCTTTGCCCGCTGCTCGACCGCCCATGCAGCGAAGATTGCGCATGGGCGGATGTCCAATACGAGATCAACGATGACGGGGTGGCCAACGAGACGTTCTGCGCGGTGGCCGTCATCGCCGCGAAGCTGATAGTTGTGGAGGATGACGATGAGTAAGACGTGCGGGACGTGCGCGCACGCGAAGATACAGCTCGTGTGCCCAACTCCTAAGGCTTACGTGCAGCCGGATGATTGCGCGTGCTGCGATTGGGTTGAGCGCACAGACAGCGTGGAGCAGGTGGCGTTGGACATGCTGCGCGAGCTGATGGCGATAAGCGTGTATGCGCCTTGCTCGTGCAAGGAGTCCATAGCTGCCAGGCAAGCAAAGGCGTTCCGCGACCGCCTGCATGCGCTGGGGGTGATCTGATGGCTGAGCCCATGCCGCGTGACAGCCTGGGGCGGATCGTGTACGTGGGAGACATGATAGGTGGCTTTGGCTTGGTCTTGTCGGCGGTAGAGAAGCTGGTGGTGGTGGTCAACACTCCCTTCGGCAATGCCCCGGTTGCTGTTGGCAATGTCACGATCGATCTTGCAGCGTCGCCCGAGCGCACCAACTACGAGCGGTACTTCGCCGACCTGGTGACGCACGACAAAGTTGTCGAGACATTTTACGACGCTTGCGATGAAACGCCGGGCCTCATGTGCCACAAGTGCGTTTTTCGGGACTTGGCAAAGTGCCTCGCGGCGGGAGGGGATTATGACTGCTATGAATTCAAGAGGTGGATCGACGAACCGGCGGTGATCTAATGGCCGCATACCTGGCAATCGCCTCCCTGGCCCTGCTCGTGGCGTTCACTGCATGGGCGGGGCTGGAAGTGGCGAAGGTGATCATAGACGACATCAAGCGACGGAAAGGAGGCCGATAGTGGCTAGGTATCGTAAAAAGCCCGTCGAAGTGGAGGCGTGGCTGTACGATTGGCGGCTCTGCGGTTTGCCGCTCTGGGTAGTCGATGCGATCAACTCGGGGACGATAATCATAGACGATTCGTGGGGTGCGGTAATAAAAACGCTGGAAGGCGACATGCACGCCGAAGCTGGCGATTACATCATTCGCGGCGTGAAGGGCGAGCTGTACCCGTGCAAGCCAGACATTTTCGAGTCGACTTACGAGAGGTGTGACGCATGAGCTTGGAGAGCATGGCCCGCGCCCTGCGGGAAACGCAACCATGTCTGCCGACGTGGACTTGCAAACCAGCCAGGACGCCCGGATGTTCATGTAAGGGGCTCCGCGAGGCGGTTGCTGAGCGCGACAGGTACCGCTCCAAGGCGCTTGACGCCGCATGCCGCGCCCGGATCGCGGGCGGAGCGACGTGCAAGCGCGACGGGTGCCCCGACAGGCACGGCTATTGCCCTGATGTGTTGAGGGAGGTGGACGGCGCATGAAATGGTTTTGGTTTGTGATGGCAATTTTATGGGCGATTGTCTCTATTGGACGCATGGCGTCTGGTGAGGGCAACGAATACCAATCAATAATGGCACTCCTGTGTTTCGGGTTGTCTTATCTCACAGATATCAAGGAGGCGGCATGAGCTACGACATACAACTGCTCGATCCCGTGACCCGCGAGGTGATCTTGCTCGACGAGGCGCACGCGATGACGGGAGCAGAGAGCATACCCGTGTTGGAGCGCGCCGCGTCCGCTCTCGGAGACGATGTGTCTGATAACTATTGGGACGCGACCGAGGGCAATGCCAAGCGCCCGCTGCTCAAGCTTGCCGCGCTCGCCAAGATGCACCCCGACGGCGTATGGGACGGTGACTGACGTGATGTGCGACAACTGCGACCATTGCCGCGTTCGCGGCTACGATCCGCGCAAGGAGATCATGACGATAAGCTATTGGTGCGAGGCCAGGCAGCAGCACATAACGCCAGGCGAGGAATGTATGTGGTGGGTCGAGGGCGATCCGTGGGCTAGGGCGAGGGAGGCGTTCGGGCGATGATCTAGGCTGACGAGGTTGGGAAATGATGCGTCAGCCTGCTCCGAATGTATGACCATCAGTCCCGTCCGCCTCGATTGTCGGCACGGCTAACTCCACATACCATCTTGCGCGGTTATTGCGGCCGAAGTCTTCGAGGAATATGCATCTTATCCTCCCGTTTATCTTGATGGTGTACTGCATCCCGTTTCCGCCAACCTTGCGCGCGGCCCTGCGGATCGGCTCTCCGACAATCTCATCTATCCTAAATGATCTGCCATCAGGCCATATCACCGTGAGCGGCACGATTCTCCCGTCATCGTGCCATCGCACCACGACTTCGACGTACTGTTTTATGTAGCGTTGACCGTCCACTGTGCGGATACTAAATCAGCAGTTCGCTTCGCTCAATCAATAAACCCGATTGAGGGTATCGCGTTGAGAGGAAGTTTCCAACGCAATGAAGGCATCCACAACTAGAACAAAGGAAGCGCCAATGAAAACGAAGGCAAAGATTATATCGATCGTTATTTCCGCTGCAATAGCCTCGCTCGCCATCGCAGGGTGTTCGGAAGCTTCGAGGGTTTCCGCAAACCTATCGCTCGAAGCCGACAACTTCAACGACGTGCGCCAGCTCACCGTCATCAACTGCATCCAAGGAGACACCCTATTCCAGATGACTGGTAAGATGTCCATTACTGCGGACGTTGACGACAATCAGCTTGAAGTGATCGTCGAGGACGAGAACGGAGAGTACAGCAAACACTTCGTCGGCCTGAGCGACAATGTGACGTACGTGGTCGAGGACATCTCCTCCGGCGACGTGGACAAGTACCGCTACACTCTCAACTTCAACCCAAACATGTGGATCCCCGTCGTGCCGGGATACGTCGATTAAGGAGCGCCATGAGCGATTTGAAGATATACGCAGGCAGCATAGAGCGAGCCGCCATGGACCAGATCGAAACGCTTGCGAACGCGCCGGCGTTCGAGGGTGCGAAGATACGAATCATGCCGGATGCGCACGCAGGGGCCGGGTGCGTCATCGGGTTCACCGCAGAGCTTGGAGACAAGGTGGTTCCGAACCTGGTGGGAGTGGATATCGGGTGCGGCATGTTTGCTGGACGAATCTCGCCCCTTGGAGAGCACGACCTTTGCGGGTTTGACGAAGCGGTCAAGGCTAGCGTTCCATCGGGGTTTGCTGTGCATAACGAGCAGACATGCGACATAGAGGCCATGGGTCTGATCTGCCTCAAAGAGCTGCGAAGTGTCGAGCGCCTTGAGCGCAGCATGGGAACGCTCGGAGGCGGTAACCACTTCGTGGAGGTAGATGCAGGCGATAGCGGGGGAACGTGGCTCGTGGTTCATTCCGGCTCGCGCAACCTTGGTTTGCAGGTCGCGGGGATATACCAGCAGAAGGCCGTGGAAACGTGCCGAGAGACGACGCCGAAGGGACTCGAATACCTCACCGGCGAGCTTCGCGAAGCATACCTGCACGACATGCGGTTGTGCCAGGGATGGGCCGCGCTGAACCGCGAGTCGATGTTCGCGGAGATATGCAGAACCGCCCGCCTCGCGATCGAACAGAGCGAATCGTTCCACACCGTCCACAACTACATCGGCGACGACGGGATCGTGCGGAAGGGAGCCATCAGCGCCCGCGAAGGAGAGCGGGTGCTAATACCGCTCAACATGCGAGACGGTTCGATTCTCGGAGTCGGCAGAGGGAACCAGGACTGGAACTACTCGGCTCCTCACGGAGCTGGCCGCGCCATGAGCAGGGCTAGAGCGAAGCGCGAACTGTCGGTAGATAGCTTCCGCGAGCAGATGACGGGAGTCTACTCGTCCACTGTGGGCGATGGCACGATCGACGAGGCTCCGGACGCGTACAAGCCCGCGCAGATGATCGTCGATGCCCTCAGCCCGACCGTCGAGGTGGCAGAGCGCCTTCGCCCCGTCTACAACTTCAAGGCTGTCGAGCAAAAGCGCAAGAAGATAGAGGCAGGCCATGGACGATAGGACGTGCGGGACGTGCGCGAATTCCGTTGGGGAGAGCGGGCACGATACGTTTGGCGCATGCCTTGAAAGCGCAGATGCGAAAATGGGCCGAGCATTCCGGTACGACGAACCGCTTGCTGAGGATATTGCGGGAGGCGTAGGCATGAGGCCGTGCTTCTGCTGGTGCGAGAAGAACTGCCCGCTTCCGTGTACCGAGTTAACCTGTCGATCATGCGACGAGTGCCCTATAGCTGCTCACTATGAGATATCAATAGCATCCCATCGCCTATCCCGTGAGTTGGGCCGCGTGTTCGAGCCTGCGATTTTTGGATTTGTGAAGATTGTCCAAGATACCTTGGGGATACTAAACAGGTCTTTCAGGAAGAAGGAACGAGGATGATAGAAGGAAAGGGCGGGGAATCGAAGGTCGACAGGTTCTTCTCGGAGATCGTGAAAGCTGTCGCATATGTCGCCGTTATCGCCTTGCTGCTGCTTGTTTTCGCCGCGATCGCGTGCGCGCTGATAAAGTTCATGGCATGGTGCATCTGATCGCTCGAAAGTGGTAACAAAAGGTAAAAACTTTTCTGCTATAGTGTATCTAGGCAAAAAGCGAAAAGGCGTTCCTTCGGGAGCGCCTTTTTCATGCTTGTTTTGGAATCTTTCATTGCGTGAGGGGGTGAAAACATGCCTCGAAGCAATACGCCGACGCGCTCCGGTCAAGGAGCTATGAACCTTGACACGAAGGGACGCGTGAACCGGTTCAATCGTCAAGGCAAGAAGAGCCAGCGCAATTTCTGGCGCCGCAAGTCTAGCGGAGGTGCTGGCGGCTGATGTCGAACCTTCTTTTCGATCCGATCAAAGTACAGTCAAGGGTGACGGATTCCGTTCTCGTCGGGTTCTCAGGCGGCAAGGACAGCATCGTCACCCTTGATCTGTGCATGAGGTATTTCAAACGCGTAATTCCGTTTTTCCTGTATATCGTCCCGAACCTCGGATTTCAGGAGCGGACGCTGCAATGGTACGAGAACAGATACGATACCGAGATCATCCGGCTCCCGCACTTCGAAGTGTCGAACTTCATGCGCTATGGATCATTCAGAGAACCGGACCAAAAGGTTCCAATCGTCGGAATAACCGACGAGTACAACTATCTCAGGCTTTTGACGGGTGCCACGTGGATAGCTGCTGGAGAGCGGATCGATGATTCGATCATCAGGCGGGCCATGATAAAACAGTCGGGGAGCATCGACCAGAAACGCGCAAGGTTTTATCCTCTTGCGTATTGGAAGAAGAAGGAAGTGCTCGGGTACATCAAACACCATCGACTCAAGCTTCCAACCGACAGCAAAGGTCTGGGATTCAGCTTTAAATCGCTGGAAGGCCGAGAACTTGCGTTCGTGAAGAAGCACTATCCGGAAGACTACGCGAAGATCGAATCGCTGTACCCGTATTGCGGAGCAGCTGTTGAAAGGTGGCGGAGGCATGCCGACGAAACCTAACGGCGAGGAAAGCAACCTCTCGAAGTATCAGGCGTTCGAAACCGAGGTCATCAATCGGCGGGATGTGAAGAACGCCCCGTACAATCCGCGAATCATCGACAAGGGCGCGAAGAAGCGCCTAAAAGAGGGGTTGCGGAAGCACGGCCTCGTGCAGCCAATCGTCTGGAACAGGCGAACCGGCAACGTGGTCGGAGGCCACCAGAGGCTCGAACAGCTCGACGCATTGGAGAGGCGCAAGGATTACGATCTTACCGTTTCGGTTATCGACGTAGACGAGCGCGAAGAGGTTGAGATCAACGTTCAGTTGAATAATCCGTCCATGCAGGGCGAATGGGACTTCGACAAGCTTGCTTACGTTGCGGAGGAATTCGACCTCGGTTTCGACGATATGGGATTTTCCGACTTCGACGTCGATCTTATGTTCGATGGCGACGACCGGTTCAGCAAGCTGTTCGACACGCCGGAGGCAGAAGAGGTCAAGGACGGATTGCAGGAGATCAAAGACGCTCGCGAGCACGGCAATCAGAACCTCAAAGAGAGAAACAATATCAAATGGTACACCGTTATCGTGTTCCGAGACGAGTCCGAAAGGTCGGCGTTCCACCGTCGCATAAGCGTTCCGGAGTACGAGGAGTATGTGTCCCCCGACCATCTAGAGCGTCTTGCGCGCGAGAGCGCGCCCGCTAAGAGCAGGCGCGAGGGCACGGGCGAGAAGACTCAATAGCGGCTAGTCGCCAGAAACGATATTGCTCCACCATTCGCGAGTCTCGCGCTCCGGCGTTTCGCGGTCGCTCCACTTGATAAGGGGCTCGAAGTAAGTCCTCAGCGCATCGATGGTTTCCGGTATCTCTTTTATCAGATCGTCGGCAACTTCGAACAGATGCAGCTTGCCTTTGACGGCAAAAGGTTCGATCCATCGGAGGTTAGATAGGCTCCAAGCGTAGGAGTCGGATGGCATGCCGTCGAGCATGGCCGGCTCGATGTGGTCGCGCCTGAACGGCTCTACGTCATCGAGCGTGACCACGCAGAGCGCATAACCTGCAATGGCTCCGGCGCACGGCTTGGCGCTTGCGCATATGAGCAAGTCTCCCCGGTGGCTTGTCTGCCATGTTCGGCATTCGACGGTCTTCCATCCGAGCATGACCGGCATTGCCCACTCGGGGCGAAGTGATAGGGCTTTCAATGGGGTTCCTTTCATTCGATAATGAGATTATACGGCGAAGCCCCGCCGAAGCGGGGCTGTTGTCCTGTGTTTAACGTCTGCCGACGAAGGTCAATCGACCATCGTTCTCAATGACGGGCTTTCCCGGCTTCATGTCGTCGGCGGTTGCTAGCCGCGCGCCTCCGCAGATTCGAGCGTCGGGCATATCGGCGAGCAGTTTTTCCTCTGCTTCAGAAGCCGTGTCCGCATCCACCAGAATAGCTTGGCCGGTATTTCCGTAGCATTCCCGTGAATAGCTGATGTGGTACATGTGTTCTCCTACTCAACGTCGAAGATGATTGCAGTGTCGCCGTTGCCCCATGGCTCGCTGTAGATGCATGCTATTTCCATTTCGGCAACATCTTCGGGCAGATCGCAAAAGCCATGGGCGCATGCGAACAGCTTTTCGAGATCGTTACCGTTGTTCTTGACTTCGCGAATCTCTACAGGCCCTTGAACCTCGTATCCAACGCCGTCGATAAGTTCATTGATCGTCATGGCTCTCCCTCCTGTTGATGGTGTCGTTGTATAACCTCATTGCCTCGACAAGCTGCCAAGGCTCGACGCTTCGCCAGAACGCTTCGCAGTCTTCGAGTTCTTCCCACCCGCCTGGTCTTGTGTTGTAGTCGATGACTGCGCAGTCTTTCGCCGCTTCGTCGGTAAGAGACTGCGCTTCCGTAACTCCGGCGCCCTGCTCACGTGCGTACGCATAAGCCTCGCCCAGGGTCTTGCAGAACAGCCCTTGGCCGCTGTAATGGAACTCGCATGAATCGGGTTCGGCATGCCAGATTTGGCAGTTGTAGGGGTAATCGGCAGGGTCGGCGCTTGCAACGATCTTCGCGATCTTCATGATCATCCTTCCGGCTAGATCCACTTGATGTAAACGGCGCTGTAGAAATGACGGTCGAAGTAATCGACCTGCGAATTGCTGTCATCGTGGTTGTACGCATCGAGAATGGCGTTCGTCTGGCTGATGATCCGTTTCGCGTCGTCGGTCAGAAAGCTGCGGTTGATGTGGTTCGCTTCGACATCAACGCCGAGGCGCATGTACTTGCAGAGGTGGTTGAACAAACGTTCGCGTACGATTGCGCGATCTTCTTCCATGGCGCGGTACGCCTCAATGAACACCGATCCGAGGTCGTTATCGGCTTCGTCGGCCTGTCCGATCCACACGGGCATGCGGGCATCAGATGCCATGAACTCGGCTTTGGCGTCTTGCCAGGGCTTCGAGAACCTATCGCGCTCCAACTTGATGGTCACGCTCACGCCCTGGTACATGCTCCCGGTTTTGACGCTGACGTTCACGTTGCTCTTCTTGGATACTGCAAGATGCTCGCGAAGGTCGGTGCGAATGGCCTTGGAGAGGTCGGCGCCGTACAGAGGCTTTTTAGTGAATTTGGCGCCCGTGATCTCGGTAGCGCCCATATAACCGTCAGAAGCCTCGACAGAGTATTCGCGCGAGAACTTGGCGGTTTTTGATTCTATGGTAGTTGCTTGCATGGTATAATCCTTTCGTGAGATACCCACTGGCGCAGGGCGGCAACCCGTACGCCAGCGGGGCTTTACAGCCCTTGCCTATCCTCTCTAGCGGGTGCGATCGGTCGGGGCTTTTTCATTGCGCCTTCTCAGCGCCGCCGCGATCAGTCTTGCAGCGATTTTAAAAAGCGCCCAGTAGATCGTTTCCTCATCGAACATAGGCTTCACCTCCTCTCGCGAGAAGGGGGCGCAGGGTTCGCGCCCGTTTTGCAATGCTATTCGGTTGTCAAGGTGCCGTGCCCTTTTGAGCACATATACATATTACCATATATGCACATATAAGTATTAGTATTTGCTAATCTCCATATTAGCAACACATATAAATATGTGCATATGTGGTAAGATGCAGGCATGAACACTCTAGATGCGATAACCAAGATGCTTACGACGAGCGGAACGAGCAAGGCCGCTCTCGGCGCAGCATTGGGAAGATCGCGCAACAGCATCTACAACATGTATCAGAAGGGCACCGACGTTAAGGCGGAAACGCTGGTGCGCATGGCCGACGCGATGGGGTACGAGCTGATCCTTCGCGGACACGGCGAGGAGATTCCAATAGACCCGCCGAGCGCGGAACAATAATCATAACCAACTAATTACTTGGCACCCGAGGGGGGTGCCTTTTTTATGCCCCGATCAAGGGGCGCTTCTCGTTCCCAGGAGGTGGGCGGAATGCTGACAGTCGATTTCATGATCCGAGCTGCCCTGCGATGCGACACCGTCATGAGCCGCGCAATGCTTCGAGCGTGCGGCGTTCCGGTGCCTCGGTCACGTCCGCGCATCGGCTCCATAGTTCCTGTTTCCGCGTACTGTGGCATGGGTGAGTGCTTCGCGAACCACGGAAGCCCCATGGATGGGCGATAAGAGGCGGGAGGAATAAAATGAACCCTGAGAACCTCGTTCCCAATGAGAAGCGAACGCCGAGCGAACGCCGAGCAAACGCCTCGAAAGCTGGCAGGGCGTCGGGCAAAGCGAGGCGAGAGCGCAAGACGATGCAGGAGATGTGTAAGGTCGTCCTGGGAATGCCGCTCAAGAACGGCGACGTTGACGAGATCATGGCTTTTGAGGACATCAAGAACGCCAACGTCACTGTTGAGCAGGCTGCCGTGATGGCCGTCGCGAACAAGGCTATTAAGGGCGATTCCTCGGCTCTCGCGTTCCTCCGCGACACGGCGGGCGAAAAGCCAGTCGAGAAGGTTGACGTCAGAAGCGATGTGCAGCAGGCGTCTGCCGACATACGCGCAATGATCGATGCCAAGAAGGCCGCTGACGGTGGATGACGGCGACCGCCGCGCCCTAGTAGACCTGATATACGATTGCCCTGCCGACATAGCCTGCAAACTCGGATACGACAAGCTCACCTCCCTACACGGCTCCTGGATCAAGGACATGGTGTTCGGAGACGAGGACAAGACGCTTCAAGCGCACCGAGGTTCGTTCAAGACGACTTGCCTCATCATCGCGATATCGTTCATCATGCTGCTTTTCCCGTCCATGAGAATCATCTTCATCCGCAAGACGGACAGCGATGTCGCCGAAGTGATGAGCGCGGTCGCCAACGTTTTGAGAAGCGATCACTTCCGGTCGCTGTGCCTGATGCTCTACGGATGCGATCTCGTCATCACCAAGGAGACGCAGGGCGAGGTGAGCACGAATCTCGTTCAAGGCGTGTCTGGCGCGTCTCAGCTCGTCGGCCTTGGGTGCGGCGCTTCGATCACGGGCAAGCACGCCGACAGGGTGTTCACCGACGACATAGTGAACGTCAAGGACAGGGTTTCTGAGGCCGAGCGCAAGCGCATCAAGCTTCTGTACCAGGAGCTTCAGAACATCCGCAACAGGGGCGGGCGCATTTTCAACACCGGCACTCCGTGGCACAAGGACGACGCATTCAGCCTGATGCCGAACATCGTCAAATTCGACTGCCATTCGACAGGGCTCATGACGGGAGACGAGGTTGCGGCCGTCCGCAAGGGCATGAGTGCATCACTGTTCGCCGCGAACTACGAGCTCAAGCACATTGCGGACGAGGACGCCATGTTCTCCGGCCAGCAATTCTTCTCCGATCCGAAAATGCTCTACGAAGGCATCGGCCACATAGACGCATCGTACGGCGGCAAGGATGGAACAGCGTTCACCGCCGTCAGCAAGAGAGACGGCATCTACTACGTGCACCTGCGTCTTTGGCAGAAGCATGTTGGCAAGTGCTTGCCCGAGATAATCCGCCTCTGCAAGGAATTGCGGATCGGCACGATCTACTGCGAGAAGAACGCGGACAAGGGCTACCTGAGCAGGGACATACGCAAGCTCGGGCACCCTTCCTCATCCTATTCGGAGAGCACCAACAAGTTCATCAAGATTTCGACGCACCTTGTCAAGGCTTGGGACAACGTTCGTTTCCTCGATTGCGATGCGTACCAGCTCGACGCCGACGCGCTGAACCAGGTGCTCGACTACAACGAGAACGCCTCCCACGACGACGCCCCGGACTCTCTGGCGAGCGCGATCAGGCAGTACGAGTCCAGGCCGAAGATCAAGGTGTGGAAGGAGGGCATCGCCTGATGTCGCACGAATACCATTCGTTCTACTACGACCAGATGCAAAGGGAACCGGTCACTGATGACTTCACGCTGCCGAAGGGAACCGCCATGACGGCGGCGCTCTTGCGCGATCTCATCGAGGAACACCGGAGGAACCATGTGCCGAGATATGAGTACCTGAAGGCGGCATACGACACGCATTACCTCATATTCGGCCCTCAGAAGCGCCCGAAGCCCGACTATAAGCCAGACAACAGGCTTGCTGCCGACATGGCGTTCAACATAACGCAGACGTTCGAAGGGTTCTTCATCGGCGTTCCTGTCGATACGAGGCTCGAAGGCGACGAGGCCAAGGGTCGTTACCTCGACGAATATAAGAGCAGAAACAGCCAAGACGACGTTGACGCAGAGCTTTCGGAGATGTGTTCGAAGTTCGGGCACAGCTACGAAATGCACTACCAGGACGAGGACGGCATGCCCCGAAGCGTGCCGTTGTCGCCCATGTGCAGCTTCATGGTGTACGACGATTCGACGCTTCACCGCCCCATGTACTTCGTGCGCTACGCATACGATGACGAAGGGCGGATGAAGGGGTCGTATTCGGACCAGATGTACGTAACGAAGTTCGAGGACGCAGGTAGCGGCATCGTCGAAGTGGATGTCGAAGACCATTACTTCGGCGACGTTCCAGCTACAGAATTCATGCAGAACACCGACAAACGAGGCATATATGAAGGCGTGCTGAACCTGATAGAAGCTTACAACAGGGTCCTTTCGGAGAAGTCAAACGATGTTGAATATTTCAGCGACGCCTACATGGTCGTCAAGGGCACGGAACTCCCCGACGACTACAAGGCGAACCTGCGCGAGTACAAGCTTATCAACCTGTTCGGCGACAATGCAGACAACATAGACTGTTTCTTCCTCGCAAAGCCCGATGCCGATGCGACGCAGGAGAACCTTATCAACCGCCTTGAAATGCTCATCTTCAAGATGGCGATGGTTCCCGACATAACGGACGAGTCGTTCTCCACCGCGTCTGGAATCGCGCTCAAGATGCGCCTTATGCCGATGAGCAACCTTGCGCGGAAGAAGGAACTCAAGTTCATCGCGTCGGTCAAGCGGCGCCTGCGGCTGCTGGCCAACTACCCTAACAAGCCCTTTGAAGGAGACGACTGGCAGGCGGTCGAAATCACCATGCATCGCAACATGCCCGAAGACCTTGAGTCGGAGGCGGCGGTTGCCGCGAGCCTGTCCGGCATAGTCTCCTCTGAAACGCAGCTTTCGAACCTCTCGTGCGTGGACGACCCGAAGAAGGAGATCGATCGCATGGAGAGGGAGAAACGCGAAAGGGCCGAATCGATTTCGGGCGGCTACCCAACAAACCGAGTGGAAGGAACGAGCGATGAAGATGATGGCGGCATACGAGCGGGCGAGCAAGCTGAACGTGCGGGAAAAGCCGTCGCCTAGCGCGAAGGTGGTACGCACCATGGAGCATGGCGAGGCAGCGGAAGTCGAAGTCATCGAGAACGGTTGGTGCAAGGTCGAGGACGGCTACATCAGGGCCGATCTGGTCACTGTGCGCCTCGATGGCGGCAAAGAGCCCGTCTCGAACGAATCCAAAGAGCCGGATAAGCCTCAAGGCAACGAGCGGGGGCTTTCTTCCGACGCCCAGGTTTCCGATGCCGAATCGGATGACGCATCCGGGTTGAGGGCCATGACCATTCTCCAGTTGCGCGAGCTGGCCGGGCAAAGCGGCATCAAGATCCCTTCAGGAGTGAACAAGGAAGGGATCATCGCTGCGATACTCTCCGATGAGTAAGGATGCAGCCTACTGGGAAAAGCGCAGGAAGGCGCTGCTCTCCCAGATGGAATCCGACGAGAAGGAGCTTTTCAAAAAGCTCGATGCGCTGTACTCGTCAGAGATCGCGAAGCTGGAAAGGGATATCGCAGCCTATTACCATCTGCACGGCGAGGAAAACGTGATTGAGTACAGGAAGCTCCTCGCTTCGCTTTCAGAAGAAGATGCCGCGCTTCTCATGGAGCGCATGGAGGAGTTCGGAAGGAAGTATCCGCAATACGCCCACCTGCTGCCCGTGCGCGAGAGCATATACAAGCTGAACGAGCTTGAAGCTATCCAGCTATCGATGCGTTTGCAGCAGCTTGAGATAGGCGCAATCGAGCAAGGCGAGCTGCAACGCCACCTCGAAGAACAGGCGCGCCGCGCAGCCAACCTGGCTGCTGAGCAGATGGGGTTCGGCTCAAGCTTCTATACGGTGAACGCCGCTGTCGTGAAGGCGACAGTCGGCGCTGCCTGGGCAGGCGGAGAGTCTTTCTCTGAGAGGATATGGGGCAACCGTCAAAAACTCGCTTCGTACCTAGGAGACGACTTCGCGAAGCTGATAGCGCGCGGAGCTTCCTACGACCAGTGCGCGAAAGAGCTTTCAGGACGTTTCGAGAGCGTTTCGAGTCGTGACATCCGCAGGCTGGTGTTCACGGAAGGCACGTTCGTGCTAAACGAGGCGCAGGCGCAGGTTCACGAAAACGGATTCGAATACTTCGCCATCTCGTGCGCTGATTCCAGAGCGTGCGAGGTGTGTAAGTCGTTGCAGCGCAAGCAGAGCGACGACCCGGTGAGATTCAGCGAGCGAAGCCCGGGCGTCAACTTCCCGCCGATGCACCCATGGTGCAGATGCTCCTACACCGTCGAAGTCGATGACTGGGACGCATGGATCGACGCCTACGTATCCGCCCGCAGCGGCGATGCCGCGACGCATGGGAAGGGGGATCGATGAGGCGCGTCCTTTTCTTCACGGCGAGTTACTGCGGCATGTGCAGGGCTTTGAAGAAAACTCTGGTTGAGCCATTGCGGTCGCGAGGGGTCGAGGTCGAAGAGATCGACTGCATGCGCGATCCGTTCAGGGCCGAGCGGCATGGCATCAGAAGGCTTCCGACGACGATCATCCTTGACGACGATGGAGAAGAATACGCCCGATACGAGGGAATTGCGACGGTCGAGGTGGTCGAGATGCATGCGCGCGGCCTGGATCACCCACCGCCCGCAATATAGTTCCAGCATCCAATTTTCATAACCAGGCTGGCATAGGAGAAGCATTGAAAGCAATCGAAATCCAGAACGTAGTTCCTTCTGTCACCGTATACCTCACTCACTCCGAAAAGAAGGCAAAGAGGATGATGAGGAAGATCGGAATTGAGAACGTTGAACTTGATTCCGGCTACGACGCGAAAACCATTTGGAATGATGACCAGGATGACGGACATAACGTCTTCATCGTGCTCATGAACCGTGGCGTCGAGAATTCGTGGGATCAAGACGTTGGGCTGCTGGTGCATGAGGCCGTGCATGTGTCGCAAGGGTACTTCGCGAGCATCGGAGAAACGGAACCTAGCATCGAGTTCCAAGCGTACGTCATCCAGACCATCGCGCAGGATTTGTGCGTCGAGCATTTCGAATGGAAGCGCAAGCGGATGATCGGGGCGTAGAAGAAGGGGCAGGCCACTTCGAAATTGGTCTCTTCTTGTTCGAATGCGACGCAACTACCTCCGAACGTAGCTTAATTGGGTAGAGCGGGCAAACAACTCCCGGGTGGAAACGTGAGAGACAAATTCCCGGTGGAAACCAAGACGGCGGTTCGATCCCGTCCGTTCGGAACAGAGATTGGAACCTGGCGCCGCATAGGCGCTTTTTTCATGCCCGAGATCGGGTCGTCCGAGCATTGACGACGTTAAAAGCAATTGGAGGGCCAGGCGTGGAAGCCCTGAAAAGCTACGGATTTGTGCAGGCATGAACCACGTAAAACTTTATGGAAGGAAGGACGAAATGCCGAATCGACAGAAGTTTGCGAACCTTGATGGCGGAGCTGAGGGGAATCCCGTCGGAGAAGGTGGCGCGAGCGATTCCGCCGAGGGCGGAGCAGAGGGCGGCGACCCTGATTCCGGTGGCGATGGCGACGAATCTGATGGAAAGGACAAACCCGCTCCGAAGTACACCGATGACGACGTGAACGTGATCGTGGAGAAGCGCCTTGCGCGCGAGCGCGCCAAGATGGCGAAGGAAATCCGCGATCAGATCGCCCAGGAAGCAGAAGATGCGAAGACTGAAGCGCAGAAGCTAGAGGGCATGACCGAGCTACAGCGCGCCAAGCACGAGGCAGAGCAGCTCCGCAAGGAGAAAGCCGCGCTAGAACGCGAGAAGAACCTTTCCGACCAGATGGCCGTCGCCCGCAAAGAGCTGTCCGACGCTGGAATCTCTCTCGGAGACGAGTTGCTTGGGATGTTCGTCGCCCCCGACGCGGAAACCACGGGCGCTGCAATCGACAGGATCAAGGAGATTTGGCCGAAGGAGGTCAACAAAGCCGTGCAGGCAGCCCTCAAGCGCAATCTTCCCGATGCCGACAAGGGCCATGGCGATACGCCTTCTTATGGCGCGTCCTACGCGAAAAACTATTCGGAGCATAAATTGAACGGAGGAATCTAAGATGGCATTCCAGAACAATCAGGTCAAGACATACGGCCACGCCATGAACATTCTCGATTCGGAGGTGGGGTTGGTCACCAAGACCCGCACGGCAAATCAGTCGATGGCCGCCGACGTTGACGGCCGCAAGATCATCAAGGCGGGCACCCTCTACGCCAATCCCGACGACGAGGCCGATATCGGCGTGTTCTTCGAGGACTACGACATGACCGATGACGCGGCTCGGCCCGTGTCCGTCGTGGTTGCGGGCCGCCTGCGCAAAGACCGCGTGGCTGCTGAAGTTGCCGCGAAGGAATCCGACCTCAAGGCCACCGGCCTGTACCTCATCTAAAAGGAGAGTGATCCAGTATGGCTGTATACCGTGAGCTGATGAACGAACAGGAGCTTATCGACTTCTCGCAGAACTTCAGCGTGGCGCGAACCTACATGGGCTCCGCGCTGTTCCCCGACCGCAAGGCGCAGTACCTGCAAGCCGAGTACTTCCGCTTCGTGAAGAACGGAACGTTGCCGCAATCCGCCATGGTGCACTCGTTCGACAGCGAGGCGCACATCGCGAGCCGCGTGCCGCTTGAGCGCATGAGCATCGAGCAGCTCCTCATCAAGGAAAAGATCAACCAGACGGAGGAGATTCGCAAGATCACCAACGGCATGCAGATCGACAACGTGCGCCAGTACGTGTTCGACGACATTGCCCGGATGGCTGAGATGGTCGTTACTCGCGTGGAGCGTGCGAAGATGGAGGTCGTGGCGACCGGCAAGATGACCATTTCCGAGAACGACGTGAACATGGTCATCGACTACGGCGTGCCCGATGCCAACCGCGTGAAGGGAAATTGGGACGAGCCGACCGCCGACATCCTCGGCGACCTCGACGAGTGGCGCGCGCTGGCCCGCGCGAACGGCGTAACCCCAAACCGCATCATCACGACCGAGGCCGTTGTGTCCAAGATCAAGCGCAACGAAACCATCCAGAAGGCCATCTCCGGCGTCTCCGGCGTCGGGATCATGCCCACGCTGGAGAAGATCAACGCGCTGTTGCAGGAGCACGTTGGAATGACCATCGCGACCAATGACGAGTTCTACGGCGTTGCCGCTGAGAACAGTGCTGGCAAGCTCATCATCGGCCAGGAGCGGTACTTCCCCGAGGGCACCCTCGTCATGGTGTCCGTTGGCCCCAACGGCTCCGTCGGAACCGGCCTCTGGGGCGTGACGCCGGAGGAGGAGGCCATGGGCGGCACATTCAACACCCTTCGCCAGCAGCAGTTCGTTACCGTGGTGCAGTACCCGGAGAAAGACCCGGTCGGCATCTGGACCAAGGCGAGCGGCGTGTTCGTGCCCGTCATGCCCAACGTCTACGGACACATCATCGCGAACGTGGTGGCCAAAGCTTCATCCGAAGATACGGAGGGATAGTGGATGCGCCGCAGCTCGTCGAACGAGTCAGGCTCCGATTCCTGGACAAGGAGGAGGTTCCTGCCGATGAGGTGATCGTCGAAATGCTGCAAACGGTGATCGACCGCCTGACCATACGCCTAGAGATGATGGAGCCCCCGGCAACGGCGGGCTCCATCGTCGTTGATGCCGCCATGAAGGCGCTTCGTCTGCGCGGATACGAAGGCAGCACTTCGGAATCGGCGTCAGACGGTGGTTCCGTGTCGAACTCGTTCATCGACGACATATTGTCTGCCTACTCGGACGACATAGCCGACCTAAAGCGGGCGGTGAATAGGGGCGGCATCAAGTTTCTGAGGTGAGGTGATCGCATGCGATGGTACAGAGCGATTCTCTACGTCTCCGTGCAAGTTGGAACCGACGAGACGTGCAACCCGGTCTGCGAGATCATCCCCACTGGAGATTACGTCCTCGTTAGAACTGCTCCTTGGACGAGATCGCACGTTTCGACCGAAGGCAACCAGTTCGACATGGTGAGCAGAACTTTCTTGACGAAATCTCCGTCGTCGAAGCTTGAAGGCGTATCGGAAATCGAAGTCGCAGGGGTCGCCTACAAAGTGGAGGGCGTCTCGCATGATGGGCGCGAGACGGTCATCAAGGTGGGGAGGTGCGATAAGTCATGGGGTTCCGGTTGATCGACGCCAACAACCTTGCGGGGGAGCTGGAGAGGCTGAGCCAGGTGCGTTTCGACGCTGTTGTGAAGAAGAACATGGCGCAGATATACAACCGTGGCAAAAGCGGCGGCACGCCCGTAGACACGGGCGAGCTGGTGTTGTCGCTCGGGCAGTCTGGAGAAGTCGTCGGCTATGTGAAGACGTACGCACCGCATGTCGAATACGGGCACAGGACTGTGAACGGCGGATACGTTCAAGGACAGCTGTTCCTGAAGAAGAACGTCGATGCCCAGCGTCCCATCTACCAGCAAGACCTAATCAGGCAGCTTAGGAGGTTCTAATGTTGCGGCGTTTGAGCATCGCGGCCTTTCTTGGCTGCTTGATCCGGCATATCGAAAACGAAACGGGCAGAAGGTGCTACGACGATCCTGATGGGAAGGCATCGCCTTTTTTCAGCGTGCAGCTCGTCAGAAGCGATCCGGCCGATACGAAGACCATGTACGTGGACGCATACGAAGTATGGGTCCATTGCATTTCAGAGCCGGTAACTCCCCATTCGAACGCCCCTGTCCTAATGCTCGTGAACGAGCTTGAGGAGGCCATGACGGAAGACATTGCGCTTCCAGAGCCGTACAGCATTTTCAGGCAGGAGTACTCGGGCGTGCAGACGTTGAAAAAGGACGAATCAGGGGAGGGCCATGCAGTCCTCTCGTTCCGGTTCCATGTCTGTTACGGATTCCGATGCAAGTAAAACGAACATACGAAAGAGGATGAACATGGCAGAAAACACCCTGACGGGATGCGATTTCGATGCAGCGACGGCTAAAGCGATGTCGGGCAAAAACATAGTCGCGCTCGTCACGAACAAAGAGGGAAACAAGCTGCTCTGCGTCGCCGGGCAGCAAGGGCTGTCGTACAACATGGAGTCTGAGACAAACGAGGCAGCCACGAAGGACGATTCGTCGGGCGGATGGACGGTCAAGTTCCACGGCAGCAAATCGTGGAACGCATCTATCGACGGCCTGTATTCCTACGACGACGAGGCGACGAAGATCATTGCCAAGGCACTTGCGGACGACGAATACCTTTGCCTGAAGATATGCGAGCGCATCAAGGATGCAGGTGTCGTCAAGTACAAGCCGCTCCGCATGGGACTTGCGATCGTCACGAGCGACAACTTCGAGGCTCCCAACGACGACAACGCGACGTATTCGATGGATTTTGACGGCACCGGGAAGCCTTGGCTGATCGAGACGGCGACCGAAGAGGAAATATTGGCCGCGACCATAACACTGAACCAGTCAAGCGGGGTTTCCGAAGGCTAGCGAAAGGGGCATCAAATGGCATTCAAGCGAAACGGCACCGGAGAAGGCTTCACCGAAGACGAGATTATCGAAGCGCCCGATTTTGAAGACGAGGACACGGACAAGCCAACCGGCGACTTCACCATCGACGGAAAGAGCTTCGTCATCAAGTTCACACAGAAACGAATCGAGCTTTATGAGCGGAGCAACCGCCCGATCATGGCGACGTTTTCTATCAACGGCGGCGGCCTCTCGATCGCGGAACTCAAGGCGCTTACGTCGTACGGCCTTCGGCACGAGGACGGCGGATTCGTCAACCCCCGAGAAGGGCTGGCGATGGCTGGAGAGCTGATCAATGCGAACGGATACATGCCCGTATACGAGATCGTGGTAGAGGCGTTGCAGCGCGATTGTGATTTTTTATTCAAGGGAATGGAAGCGGACGGGGACTGACCCCCGTAAGGGAGCTGACCCAGTACGAGTATTTCGAGGAAAAGCCGCTCTCAAAAGAAGCCTTCGAAAAGGCGAAGCCGTATCGGAACGATATCGACTTCGCCTTTTTTGCTGCCCGTCTCGGGTGGTCGGTAGCCGACTACGAGGCAACGACGCCTGTCCAGAGGGCCTTCGTGAAGAAGGAGATCGAGAGGCAGACCGTCATGGTTTCGAACCTTTTCTGCGACGCCGTAAAGGTCGCCGTGGGCAACTGCCTGAACAAGAAGAAAAGCAAGCTTTGGAAGAAGAAGGCCATGGCGGCAGAACCGGCCATATCCAAATCGGAGGCCGCAGCCATTCAGAAGGCCATTGGGGAGCACGCCCCTTGGACTCCGTGGGGGAAGGGGGGTGTCGGCGTTGGCTGATTACGTCCTGAGCGCAAAGGGAACCTACGACGGCTCGAACTTCAACAAGGGCATAGCTGGATCGAACAAGGCCCTCGATTCGTTCGTCAGCAAATGCCAGAGCATCGGAGGAAAGATCACGAGGGCGGTCGGAAAGGTCGCCAGCGCCACTGTCAAGGTCATGGGAGTGGTCGGCACCTTCGCGTCAGGTGCGTTCATTAAGGGCGGCATCGACCGCGCGCTGAACATCGAGCAGGCGCAGTTCAAGCTTAAGCAGATGGGAATGGACGTCGAGAGCGTGATGGCGTCTTGCAGCACCGCTGTGGACGGGACGGCGTTTAGCCTGGCGTCGGCCGCAACGTCCGCCTCAATGTTGGGATCGTCTGGAGTGCAGGCGGGTGACCAGATGACGAGATCGCTCCAAGCCGCAACGGGCATAGCGGCGTTGGGCGGCGTCGAGATGGAACGCGTGAGCCAGGTGTTCTCGAAAATCGCGGCTAAGGGCAAGGTGCAGGGCGACGAGCTCATGCAGATGTCGGAAATGGGCGTGAACGCCACCGATGCCCTCGCCAAGCATCTCGGCAAGACCCAGAACGAAGTGCGGGACCTCGTGTCGAAGGGCAAGATCGACTTCCAAACGTTTTCGGACGCCATGTACGAAACGTTCGGCGAGGCCGCCTACGGCGCGAACGCGACTTTTTCTGGAGCCATGTCAAACGTCGGCGCCGCACTCTCGCGCGTTAGCGCGAAGTTCGCCGATCCGGCTTTGCAGGGGCTCAAGAGCGTGTTCCAGGCGATGATACCTGCGATCAATGCGGTTTCGTCTGCGCTCGATCCCGTGGTCGCCGCGTTCGCGAAATTCACCCAGGCGGTTTCCGAACGTGCGGTAGCTGGGATCAACAAGTTCACGGGAGTCCTCAAGGACACGGGCAGTTTCGCGCTCTCGTTCGCCTACGGCCTCCAGGAAGCTTTCAAGGGAACGGCCGTGGCGGGCTTCTTCGATTCCGTCTCGGACGCAATGGATTCCTTCTTCAAGACTATGGGCGACGGAGGAAGCAAAGTCGATGCGCTGAAGAGCGCGCTCGGAAGCCTTTGCTCCGGAATGGGAAAGTGGATTACCGAGGCGTTCGACGGGACGCCTATAGGGCGGTTCATAACCTGGCTGCAAGGCTGCATCAAGCTGTTCCAGATGGGCGCGACTCCTATAGAGGGGTTTCGGCTCGTCGTGGCGAACCTCAAGCTCACGGTTTCCCGTCTCGCATCCAGCGACGGAGTCTCGGCGTTCGTGGATGGTGTCAAAGAAAAAGTCGCCGAGCTTCCTCAACCGCTCCAGAACGTTATAGCGAAGGTATCCGAGTTCGCGGCGGCGGTTGCAGGGAAGTTCTCTGGAATTCCAGCATCGGCTGGCATCGCGGTGGTCGCGTTCGCTGGCGTCGCCGCCAAGTTCGGAGGTCCGCTAGCCTCGATCGTGAAGGCCGTCTCCGGTGTCGGCCCGAAGATCAACGGGGCAATGCAGGCCGTCTATGGGCTTGGTAGCGCGTTCATGTCGGCTGGCGGAGGCGTGAGGGGCCTCGCGACCGTTCTCGGCGCGTTCGTCTCGCCGGTTGGGCTCGTTGTCGCCGCAGTAGCAGCACTCGCCGCTGCGTTCGCGGCGATGATGGCTACGAACAGTCAGTTCCGGGATACGGTAGTCGATATCGTGTCCCAGATCGGTTCGAGCCTCGCGCCCGTACTCTCTATCGTCGGACAGTCGCTTGCGGCTCTGGCTTCGACCGTTCTTCCCATGCTCGGGACCATGGTGCAGATGCTGGTTCCGGTGCTCGCGCAGATCGTCATGGTCGTGTTGCAGATCGTCGCTGCGATAGCGCCGCTCGTCACGACCCTCGTGTCGATCCTCGTCCCGATCATTACCGAGATCATCCAGCTTGTCGTCACTGTTGCCGCCGAGGTGCTTGCGGCTGTGCTGCCGGTTGTCTCCATGATACTTACGGCAATACAGTCTGCCATGCCGATAATCCAAGCCATCGTCACAGCGGTGATGACCTCCGTGCTTGATGTCGTTCAGACGGTTTGGCCCGTCGTCCAGGCGGTCATATCCGCCGTCATGTCGGTCATACAGGGGGTCATACAAAGGGTGTGGCCGATTATCGAGACGATCATCACGACGGTCATGGCTGCCATCCAGGACGTTATCAACATTGTGACGGCGGCGATATCGGGCGACTGGGAAGGCGTTTGGAACGGAATCAAGGATCTTTTCTCCGATATATGGGACGGCATACAGACCGCTGCAAGGCAGGGGATTGATGCCGTCCTGGACATCGTGACCGGAATCAAGGACTCCATAACGGGGTTCTTCTCGGACGCCGGGTCATGGCTTTGCGACGCTGGCGCGAATATCGTGAGCGGCCTTTGGGGTGGCATCAAATCCAGTCTTGGGTGGCTTGGAGAACAACTGGGCGGCATCGGCGGTTTCATCGCCGAACACAAGGGCCCGAAGCAGTACGACCTCAAGCTGCTCGTGCCGAACGGCGGATGGATCATGGAATCGCTATCGACCGGCCTCAAAAACGGGGAAGGCGGACTGGTCAAGACGCTCGGGCACATCACCGATACGGTGTCCGACTGGTCGTTCGGCGCGGATATCTCATACACGACGAGCGCCGAAGATCATGGGCGATCTTCCGGAGTCGCAGCGGCGAACTATTACAGCTTCGGCGACATAACCATCGACGCATCGAGCCTTAAAGACATTGAAACGGCGGCGGACTTCGCCGACGCTCTTGTCAAAGCTGGGAGGAGGCGCTAATGGCCTGGTCAGGACGAAACGGCAACTACTGGCAGGTCGGCGTAAGCAACTGGATCGAATCCCAGACCGACAAGACGGCTACCGTCGTCACGGAGAGCTATTTCAGGTCTAACTGGCGGATATCCCTCATGTCGTCTATCAGATGGTCGATGGGATGGAACGGCAAGAGCGGCAGCTGGTCGGGCGAGGGAGAGGGCCGCTGGATCGAATCCGAAGGCGATTCGGTGGTCTTACTCTCCCGATCCCGCGAGACGGTCAACAAGGGCAACGGATGGACGTACAACAGCTCGGCGTCATGCACGGTGTCCGCCGTCTCAAGCGGCACCCAGTCCGTGAGCGCGTCGTGCTGGATACCGGCGCAGACGCTCCGCCCGCCCTCGGCCCCCTCCGGGCTCGCCGCCCAGCGCACCGGGGCGGGCATCATCGGTGTGTCGTGGAAGAACAACGCCTCCAACGCCACCTCAACGAGCATCGAGCGTTGCCCCTACGGCGGCGCCTGGGCGGTGGTGTCCAGCCCGTCGAGCGTGGTTACGTCGTACTCCGACAGCGTGGGCACGGGCACGTACAAGTACCGCGTGCGCTACCGCAACGCAGACGGCTGGTCGGGCTACTCGAACGAGAGCGAATGGGTCACGGCGCTCTGCGCGCCCGCCGCCCCCACGTGCGTCATGCCGGCGTCCGGCTCCACGCTCGACGCCAACGCGGGACGCCCCTCGCTGCAATGGCGTCACAACCCGCTCGACACGTCGGCCCAGACGGCAGCGGAGGTCAAGTGGACGTTCGACGGATGGGCCACGTCGTCTGCCGCATCGGTATCGGGTGCCGGATCGACGCTCGCCATCGACGCCGAGCCCAACACGGATGCCCAGTGGCAGGTTCGCACGAAGGGAGCCTACGACGGCGACGGAGTAGCGGAGGCCGCGTGGTCGCCGTGGTCGGGCGCCTCGATGTTCCGCGTCCGCACGCCCCCGTCCGTCGCGGTCGCGGTGGACGAGATCGTTACCAACGTGCCCGTCGCCGTCTCCTGGGACTACGAGGACGCCATGGGCACGCAGGCGTCCGCTGCGGTCGCTGTGTATGACGCATCCGGCGCCCGGGTCTACCTGGGCGCCGTCTCGGGCGATCAAAGCTCGCTGAGCATCCCGCCTGCGGACTTCACGCCGATCCACCAGGCGAGCTACACCGTGACCGTCACGGCTACCTCCACCACGTCGCTGCAATCGTCTGATTCGGTCGGGTTCAGGGTCGAGTACGAGCCGCCCGCCGCTCCCCAGTGCGCGCTGTCCGTGGACGAGGAGCATGCCCGCGTCACCGTCACGGTCTACGACGGCGGGGGAGACGTGCCCGCCGAGCGCATGGCTGTGTTCCGCGACGGGGCATTGGTTGCCGACGGGCTGCACTCTGGCGAATCCGTCCTGGACGCCCTGCCGCCCGTCGATGCGGAGATCGAGTACCGCGTGGTCGCCTACGCCTCCTCCGGCGCGGTGTCTGAGTGCGTCCGCAGGATCGAGGTGCCATCACGCGGGCTCGCGTACTTCGACTTCGGCGACGACCAGTGCCGCGTGCGCTACAACATGGAGCACTCCGACTCCACCAAGGGAGAGCGGGTGCTGCGGTTGGTCGCCGGTGCGAGGCTGGCGAAGGTGTTCTTCGGCGAACATGAGACGAGGACCGGCAGCCTGTCAGCGACGGTCACAGACGGAGACGGGCTGGACAGCGTCAACCGCCTCAAGGCGCACAACGGATACGTCCACATGCGCCGTCCCGAGGACGAGCCTTTGTGGGTGGTGTGCGACGTGTCGGTCAGCCGCTCGTACAGCAGGCCGGGGCTCGCGTCGGCGTCGATAAGCTGGGAGGCGGTGGAGGCGTGATCGATTGGACTCTGGGCGGCCGCAAGACCCGCATAAGATACGTGCGCGTCTCGTGGCCCGACATGGGCGAGCTTGGCGAGATATCGGGCGTCACCGGGTGCACGGTCGAGGAGAACTCGCTTTCGTCGCTCAAGGCGTCCGGCTCGCTCGACTACGCCGGCATGGATGATATCGGCGACGACCTCGTGCGCGTCTACTCGCACTCGGAGGTTGCGGGGGAGGGCGAGACGGTATGCCACGCCACCCTGTTCGCGGTCACCCCGTCCTCCAAGTGGTCGGGGCCGTCGAAGACGGGCACCGCCGACCTCTACTCGGTGCTGTGGGTCATGCAGCAATCGGGGCCCGAGGGCACCTACACCGTGGACGCCGGGGAGAACGCGGTGGCCGTCGCCGCGGGGATCGCCGAGGATTGCGGCCTCAAGGCGGTGGCGACCGCGTGCGCAAAAACGGTCACGACCTCGCACATCTGGGACGACGGGGCATCATGGCTGGAGATAGCCAACTGGCTGCTGGACTTCGCCGGATACGGCTCCGCGACCGTGGACGCCTACGGCAACGTCGTCATGGCCCCCTACGTCGATCCTGGCAGCAAGGCCGTCGCCTGGACGTTCTCAGACTCTGAGTCAGGCGTGTCCGATCCGGAAATCTTGCATGAATACGACACCTACAGCGTCCCCAACGTGGTGCGCGCCGTCTGCTCCAACGCCGACGGCGACCCGATGGTGTCCGTCGCAATCAACGACGACCCCGAGAACCCGTACTCCACGGTGCGCCGGAAGAAGCGCATCGTGCGCACTGAGACAGTATCGGATATCGAGAACAAGGCGGCGCTCGACGCGAAGGCGGAAGAACTGCTGAAAGCCGGGATGAGCGTCGTGGAGAAGATCGAGGTCAAGCACTCGTGGGCGCGTTTCGCTGTTGGCGACGCCGTGCAGATCGACTACCGCAAGTCGGGGAAGGTAATGAAGATGGGCGCGGTCAGCCGCACGTGCAAGATGACGCCCGACCTCGACTGCACGACGGTGACCAGGAGATTCGTGAGCCTTTTGGAGGTGACGGCATCGTGATCGGAAACAAGGCTGAGCAAGTGATGGACGCGATGCAATCGACTGCCGAGCGCGTGGTGCGCGAAATCGCACCAGGGCCGCATCTGGGAATCGTCTCGTCGGTATCCGGATCAGTCGCCCAGGTCGTGATAGACGGCGATCACGCCGCTACGCCCGTGTCCGCATTCTGCCCTGGGCTCGCGGCCGGCAAGCGCGTGCTGCTCATCCGCGACAAGACGCAATGGTACGTGATTGGAGTGAGGCAATGATTAACGAGACTGTGCGCCTCGTGCTCGACACGGTCAAGACCGCATCCGACGTGGCGACCGCAAAGCGGAGCGCGGACATCTCGCTCAGACAGGGCGAGGCGCGGGCCGTGGAGATCGTCGCTGAGATCAACCGATCCGGCAAGCCGCTCGACCTCACGGGGTGCGAGGTGCATGCCAAGCTTCTGCGGGCGGATTACAGGGCTGTCATCGGCAATGCGTCCATTGAGTCGCCGACCGCTGGCATCGTGCGCTACGTCCTGCCAGCCGAGGCGTCGGCCGTGCCGTGCGATGCGGCGCTCATGTACTTCGAGGTTTGGGACGACGACGGCGTTATCTGCGCCACGAAACCGGTTGGCCTCGCAGTAGGGCGCGGCATCGACATCACGGCAGAGCAGGCGGAAGCCTACGTGACCGAGTTTGAGAGGCTGAAAGAGCTGTTCCGGGGCGACCTGGCCGCAATCGAGCAGCAAAAGGCAGACCAGCAGGAAAGCTGGCAAGCCCAAACCGGCAAACAGCAAGCGGACTGGCAGGCGCAGACCGATGCGCAGCAATCCGACTGGCGGGCGCAATCAGACGCGCAGCAGGCGGGATTCGAGGCCGCGCAGACGGATCGGGCCGACGATTACGCGGCGGCCGAAGCCGTGCGCGACGAGCACCAGGCGAAGAACAACGCCGACCAGGCAATCAACAACGCCGCGATGAAGAAGCTAGAGCCGTACGTCTGCGGCGCAGGCGAGTACGACCCGGATACTCTCATGCCCACTATCCAGGGCGAGGCGAACCGCCTGTACTACGTGCCCGCCGAGCAGGGACCGGGGAACAAGTACGTCGAATGGATGCTCATAGAGGGCGCTTGGGAGATGATGGGCGTCTCCCAGGTGGAGGTGTCCGCGATAACCACCGGCGAGATAGACGCCGTTGCGGCGGGCGATGCGCCGACCGGCACCAGCCTGCTGAGCCTTGCCGGATTGAGCTACCTCTGGGCCAAGCTCAAGGCGGCTTTCGCGGCCGTCTCCCACAAGCACTCCGGAGCCGACATCACGGACAACTCCATAGCGGGCTCCAAGCTCGCATCCGGCGCCGTCACCGATGCCAAGGTGTCAGCCAACGCCGCCATATCCGGCTCCAAGCTGGCCGACGGATCGATAACCGCGCCCAAGCTGGGCGACAAGATGATACCCACCTACACCGTGTCGAGCGAGACGGAGCCGGTGAGCGTGACGCCCTGCCTGCGCATCGTGGTGGACGAGTCCGGCAACATGCAGCAGATGCTTTTCGACTCCGGGGGGGGGTCGTGATTCCAATGCCTGAGCTTCCCCCGCCTGTGGGCACGTGGCAGCACTACGACTTCGACCCGCGCGCCAAATGGCCCTGGACGGCATGGGACCGCCATGCGGAGGGCACCTACCTCGTCAGCGCGGGCGGCACCTACCAAGCGGGCAAGGGGTACGGGGCAAACACCCACGCGATCACAGAGGCGGAGAGCTCATGGAAGCGAGCTAAGGACGAATCCTCCGGATGGTGCCTCATGAAAGGCAACGAGGGGTTTGTGAACCGCGTCGTCGTAGCTCAGGGTTCCGACGCCCCGTACACCGGAAAGCCCCACAACAACATGCCGCAATCGATAGCGGTGCCCCTGTGGCACCGGACGGCGTAGAGAGGAGCGACTATGCAGGGCAACGTGCAGGAAATCTACTGCGCCCACATGGTGGGCGAGATCATCGCGGTGGACGGCGACGCCGACCCGAACGAGCAATACCACGGCACGCGCTGGACGAAGATCGCCCAGGGCCGCGTGCTGGTGGGCATCGGCACGGGGACGGACAGCAACGGCGCGACGCGCACGTTCACGGCGGGCGACAACCCCGGCGAGTACGCGCACGCATCCACGATCGAGGAGACGGCACGCCACGCCCACCGGGTGGTGGCCGCATGGGACAACCATGTGACGACGCACGCAAGGTCGGAGAACGTCATCACCGGGTTCACCTGGAAAAACGGCTACACCGCCGCAGGAATACCGGACAGCGCGCAGTACGACGTGGCGTCCGAGAGCGAGCTTGGGGCGCGCCCCGTCGGCGGCGGCCAGCCCCACAACAACGTCCAGCCGTCCTACGGCGTCAACTGGTGGCGCAGGGACGCATGAGAGGAGTTAGACCATGCAGACAATATACCCCCCCCCCCCCGTCCCTTCAGCGCCCCCCAAGCGCCCGATAGCATGGCAGTTCGGCGAAAAGCCCCGCGGGGACCTGTCCACCTACACGCAAAACGCGACGGTCTGGGCGGGGCTCAAATGCAATCTGAGGCTGTCGGGGCCGGAGGACTGCGCAGGATACTTCGCCGTCGTGCCTGGCAGCGCAGAGAAACTTACGACCGACTGCAAGATAGCGTTCGCCGCGCCGGGCTATTGGCGCATCAACCCGCACGTGACGGGCAAAGGGACCAGCTCATCGACGCGCGTCGCCGTCGGCATCTTCGACGCCACCGGCACGGAAGAGCTGTCCACCGGATGCGCCCTGAGCGGAGCGAACCTGCAAATAGTGACGGCAGAAACCGAACTCGTGCTGCACACGGACGACCACAGCTCAGTGCACATCGCGACTTTGTTCAGCGGCGTCAAATCGCTGGGCGGGCACCTGACCTACGTAACCATTGAGTACCTGGGCGATTAGCAAGGAGTTAGACCATGCAAAGATTGTACCCCCCCCCGCAGGATTCGTTGCGCCCTTCGCGGGCCGCAGCATCCCTGACGGATGGCTGGCCTGCGACGGGTCGGCCGTGTCCCGGTCCGAGTACCCCGAGCTGTTCGCTGCCATCGGCACGGCCTACGGCGCGGGGGACGGATCGACCACGTTTTGCCTGCCAGAGCTCCGCGCTCGATTCGTTCTCGGCGTGGACGCCAACCACCCCCTCGCCTCAATGGCGGGCGAG
This sequence comes from uncultured Eggerthellaceae bacterium, assembly GCA_958454405.1. Classification (GTDB taxonomy): domain Bacteria; phylum Actinomycetota; class Coriobacteriia; order Coriobacteriales; family Eggerthellaceae; genus Enteroscipio. Next base: position 52,430 of record CAUEBO010000006.1, read on the forward strand.
TACGAGCATGCCCTGACCGAGGACGAGGGGCCCGAGCACATCCACACGGCGGTCGGGGGAAACCTCAACTGGGTAGGTGGAGGCGCATCGGGCACGCCCGCCTATGCAGGCGGATCGGACTCGTACCGAGTCAACCGCATGGCACCGTCTGGCAAGGGCAAACCCCACAACAACATGCCGCCGTACACGGCGATGCGGTACGCGATAAGCACAGGCCAGTAAACCAAGCAGTGAGGAGCAAAGATGCAATCAATCTACCCCCCCCCCCCCCGAACTCAATGAGGTCTTAGAGAGGACGGAAGATTTGGAGGCCGCGATGGCCGTGCAGGAGGTCGGCGGCTGGCGCGTGAGGCGCTACCCAGGTGGGTTCTGCGAGCTGTCGTCCACTGTGGTCGTCGGGAGCAGCGAGCCGATAGGCTCGTGGAACGGGTTGTACTTCCACGTGTTCCAAGCGTCGTTCCCGGTCGTGTTCTCCGAGCCTCCGGCGATGTGGGTGTCGGGGAAGGTGGGGACCGGCTTGACCTTGGCGGGAGAGACGGTGCCGGGAACGGCCGCCGCGCAGCTCAACCTGTTCAGCACGCACGGATCGGGAGCGAAGGCGACATACAACGTGCTCGCCATGGGTCGTCTGGCATAGGCGAGCAGAGAGGATTGGCAATGATACAGATCTACCCCCCCCCCTCATTAAATGAGGTCTTGAATAGATTGTCGGAGGTCGAAGCGGAGCTTGAATCCCGCCCCGTGGTCGTCGGCGGCACCGTCCCGGCGGTGGACGTGGCGAGCGGGGGCTACCGCGCCGTCACATTTGATTTCGGCGTGGAGTTCCGCGAGCTGCTGAGCCTGACTGCGACCGTCACATCAACCAACGGGCACAACTCGCCCACGCGCCCCACGATGACGGTTGGTGCCAACGCCGACAACGCGACGGGCTACGCGATCATCGCCAACGGCACGGGGACTACGTACAAGTGCGGATTGTCGTGGACGGCGGTCGGGTACTTGTGACGCGACATGCAGGATAGATTGCACCCGAGGAGGTGATTTGGTTGGGATTGGACGCAACATGGGCGCTGAGGGACGTGTGCTACCTGCTGTTCGGCATCGGCAGCTTCGCTGGCGTCATGTACGCGATCTTCTCGGGCCGCAGAAAGTCCACTGGCGACGAGCGCGAGCGCATCGTGCGGATCGACGCCAACGTGAGCGAGACGCGAAGCGACGTGAGCGAGATCAAGGCGGACATACGGGCGGTGGACAGGAGCCTGAACGAGGTCACCTCGCGGGTGGCCGTGCTTGAGAGCAACTGCAAGAAGGCGCACGAGCGGCTGGACAGGCACTCGGAGCGGTTGGACGACTTGGAGAAAGGTAAACAGCTATGAACGACAACATCAAGAAATGGGCCAAGGCGGCGGGCGTGCGTGCGGTGAAGACGGGGGCGCAGACCGCTGTGGCCATGATCCCGGTGGGCGCATCCATCAGCGAGGTAGGGTGGGCCGGCGTGGCGGGAACCGCTGCGCTGGCCATGGTGGTGAGCCTGCTCACGAGCCTGGCGGGCGTGCCTGAGGTCGAGGACGGCGCGAGCGTCGCCAAGCTGGGCAATGAGTAAGTACCGCGATATCGCGACCGTCGCCGCGCTCTACCTGGCGCTGGTCGCCGGCGCCTGCATCTGCCTGGCGGTCCAGTCGCAGCCGACCGGCTGTGAGACGGGCACGCAGGCCGAGGCGTGGAAGGTGGACGACCGTCCGCTGCTCAACGCCGAGCAGATGGCGCAGGCGAGGGACGGAGGCGCGGTGGCGTTTGAGTGCGCCGGCAAGAGCTACGTAGTGGCGGGCATTCCCGCCGAATACACGAGAGAGGACTAGCTAATGGACGAGAAGGGCCACGCGGAGGAGTACGCGCTGCTCAAGCAGGCGCAGGAGGCGGGCCGCACCGACGGCGACGGCCCGGAAGACGTGGCGGAGATCGAGGTGATCGAAGATGGCGAATAGCGCATCCTCCGTCCTCGCGGTCGCGCGCGGGGAGATCGGGTACTCGCGATGGGACGATCCCGAGGCGGGCACCAAGTACGGGCGCTGGTACGAGGCGGCCATCGACCGCGATCCCGGAAACTACGACTTCGGCGCGAGCGGCGTGCCGTACTGCGCCATGTTCGTGAGCTGGGTGTTTGCGCAATCGGGCGCATCCTGCGCCGGCATCCCCGGAGCCTACTGTCCCTCCATCCTCGCAATCGGCAAGTCCAAGGGACGCCTGGTTCCGGCATCCGCCGCCGTCCCCGGCGACGTGGTGCTGTTCGACTGGGGCGGCGACGGCGTGAGCGACCACGTTGGAATCGTCGAGATCAACAAGGGCGGCTACTTGCAGACCGTCGAGGGCAACACCAACAACGGATGCGTCGCGCGGCGCACGCGCGCGTACTCCACGGTGTCGGGGGTGATCCGTCCCGCCTACGACGGGTCGGCCAAGCCCTCCGGCGGCTCGTCGGGCGGCACGTCCTCCGGCTCCGCTGGCGGCTCCTCCATCGCCGACGTGCAGCGGTGGTGCAATGACAACTACGGCGCCGGCCAAAAGGTTGACGGCATCAACGGCCCCAAGACTAAGCGCGGGCTCGTGCTGGGGCTCCAGACCGAGCTCAACAAGCAGTACGGCAGGGGGCTTGCCGTTGACGGCATCTGCGGCTCCAAGACCAAGGCAGCCTGCGTCAACGTGCGGCGCAACGCATCAGGCAACATCACGCGCGTGCTCCAGGGCGCTCTCATCTGCCTGGGCTACGACACGGGCGGGTTCGACGGCGATTTCGGCTCCAATACCGAGAGCGCGGTGCGTGCGTACCAGCGCGCACGCGGCTTGAGCGTCGACGGGGTGGCAGGCCCAAACACGTTCGCTGCGCTGCTCGGCTAAACGTGGTATAATCGCCTCATCGTTGCATCTTCCCCGGCCCGCCTCCCTCATGGGGGGCGGGTTGCGTTTCGGGGCTGACCGGCGTATCATAGCAGCCGTAGTCGCCGATCAAGAGATCGGCGGGGGTTGAAACATCCGATGTCGGCGCTTGCGCTGGCGCAAGGGTTTCACCGAAACGAAAAGCGCACCCATAGCAGGTGCGCTTTTCGTTTTCCTGCGGTCGTTTAGAGCTTTGCCGCTATCGACAGAAGCTCCTCGATGGTTATGCAGTCGTTTGACGAGCCGTCGCGGCCACCGAACGTCATGTTTATCATGCTGTCGCCGTTGGAAAACGTCACGCTCACCAGCACGTTCTCATCGTTGCCCAGCACGTCTTCCTCGCCCGCGCAGATCGTCATTTCCAGGGTCTTCTTCATCGTTTCCTCCGTATCGTCGGTTGCGTCTCGCTACCAGTCAAGCGCCGCCGCTACGGTGCGGCCATTGTACCATGCGCTCCCGCTCATGCAGCCTCTACGATCCTGCCCTCCCGAACCTCAGCGTCGCCGAGATTATCTCCCCGTCGTCGTCAGAGAGCGACAGCGATATTTCATTTCTCGCGCAAAACTCCATGTCGGGGCCGTATTCGCTCGATTTGATCTCGTCAAGCTGCCGGTACAGCGTGCGCCAGAACTCATTCGTGGCGTCGTAAGGGTAGCTCCTGATCTTCGTGACGCCCCTCCTTCCGTTGATCTCCAGCACGCTCTCGTAATTCTTGCTGACGATGCCTTCCATTCTGTTCTCCTTTCGTTTGCCCCGCCGAAGCGGGGCGCATGCTGCTGACTACAGTGCTGATTGGTATTCCGGGTTATTGAGCTTGTCGCCGAAGTCCCGCGCATCGGCTCCGTTCGAAAGCGCATCGAATACGCTCTTTGCCTCGGCGCAGGTCGCGCACTCGAAAGCGAACCTCCATTCTTTCCCTTCCTTCGGCCCGAAACGGCGGCCAAAGCTGCGTGTTGCCGGCTTGTATATCGCCGCTACGTAAACCTTTTGGGCCAACCTGAAATCCCTGCTCCAGTCCTCGATCTGGATTCCATAGCCTTCGGGCGTCTTCCCTCGTTCAACGATCTCCATGGTGCAATCCTCCTGTCTCGTTTGTGGTAAGGGCATCCTTTCATCTGCCACGACTGAGCGCGGCGCTTGCGTCCCTAGTCCCACTTGCGCGATTCGCAGTGCGTCGTCCACTCAGCCTTGGCGTCTGCAAGCGCCTGCACGGGGTCGGCCCCATCCTTGACGGCCTTGATTCCCTTGCGGCCGGCCGCCGACTTGGCGTAGTTGCTCGCGTACGACATGCCTTCGAGGGCCATGTAAGCCTCCGCCTCGGGGTACCCTTCGGGCTTCTCCGGCTCGGCCGCGAGGGCCGCATAGTCCTCGCGCTCGATGGCGTGCTCGCGACGCTGCTCCCAAGCCTCCATCGCACGGCGGTACTCGCGCATCGCTTCGATGCCAGGTATGGCGTCGATGCGGGCCTCGCGCTCCTGCTCGATGCGCTCCTGCTCCTTGAGGCAGGCGACTATCTCAGGCTTGGCGGCCTTGATGGCGGCTACCTCGGCATCGGTCGTGCCCTTCGGCAGCATCGCCTGAATCTGGTCGTCGTTAAGCCTGATGCTGTACTTCCCGATCATTTCCTCTGCGTTCATTTCGTCTCCTTCGATTGATTTAACTTACAGGTTTATAATACTGCTGCATATATCAACTTACAAGTTTATATGATGCTCTCCACAAAACATACACTTATAGGTTTATATAAACGGTGTTAAACTAAACCGGTAAGTTAAGGAGGGCGTATGGACGCATTGCAGGCGGTAACGTACATGATGGCGCGCACGGGCACCAAGCCGGCCGATCTTGCGAGGGCTACGGGCAAGTCCCCGCAGAACATAAGCAAGCTCGTTAACCGCAAGGTGGACGACATGCGCGTGTCAAACCTCGCCCAGGTCGCAGGTGCCATGGGCTACAAGCTCAAGCTGACCGACGGCGAGGAGGACATCGACCTTGGCTAGGCGAACCTCCCGTGCTCGTCCCTCTTGCGCCCGCCTCCGGACACGCACCCGCAATCCGTCGCCAGCCCTGATTTGAGGCGCGTTGCGTAGACTTCAACCTTGTTCCCGCATTTGCATTCACACAGCCAGATGCGATGGTGGTTCTTATCCACTCGGACGACCTCTATAGTTTTCAACAGGCCGAACCTGCGGCCCTTGATGTTGTGCTTGTAGCGCATCGCCCTCAGCTTTTTCTTCGACGGAGGCGCGGGCTTCAGTTTCGACGGCTTGCGATGCCGTATCCTTTTCGCCGACCTCCACGCCTCGATCTTCTTCCCGATTTCCGCGAAGCTCTTTTCGTCGATGAGCGCCGGCATGCCGTCCGGTATGGTCACGTCGCTGTAGCGGTATTCGCCGATGAACCTCCTGTCCTGCGCGAGGCGAGCTATCCGATCAGCGTTGAACTTCCTGCCTCGCTTGTCAACGATTCCAACCATCAGAGATTCGACCTCATCAGGCGTTTTCCCATCGTGGAGGCGGTCTAGCATCCGCCTCATCTCGCGGGAAAACGGGATGTCGAACACGAACGTCCCATCGACGCCGCGCTTGTATCCGGGGAAGTACACCCCGTTTGTCTTGCACTCCTTCGCATGCTTGTGCATGTATTCTGTGGTGCGGTCTGACAACTGGGCCGAGAAGAATGCGGCTGCTGCATCCAGGTTCTTCTCGACCAGCGTCCCGATCGCCCCTTCGGGTATCTGCTCGGTCGCCGACAGGACGCGGACGCCGCATTTTTGCAGGATGTACTTGTAGTAATCGGCGTCGTATGCGCCGCGTGAGAACCTGTCGAACTTGTACACGACGACATAGGCGGCCTTGCGCCCCTTCGGCACGCCGGGGACCTTTCGCGCCCTGATCGCGGAGATGGCGAGCTGGAATTCCGGCCTTCGGTCGTTGGTTCCCGTCCTGCCCTCGTCGCCGTACACCTCGGCGATGGCCGTGCCCGCTTCCTGGCAATGCCTGAATATCACTTCGAGCTGCACCTCGGTCGAGCTCTCGTTCTGCTGGGACGATGAGAAGCGCGTGTAGCCAATCGCTATGGTTTCGGCTTGCTCGATGCGCTTGCAGTAAGCGTCATCCTTGAGCATGTATATTCTTCTTCGACCGTCTGCTTGTCGCTCGTACATCACCGTGCCGATTTCGGTTTCCAGCAGCACGCCGGATTCGATGGCATTCTCCATGGTACAATCCTCCTGCCTCTTGATGGGGTAGGAGCCTCCGTCATCTGCCCGGATTGCACGGAGGCTCCGTTTGACTTGGCACGGCTTGACCTCACTCGTGTATTTCGTCGCGCAGCACTTCCGTTGCTTCAAAAAGCTCGTTCTCTACTTCAAATAAAATCCGGGACATGCCGTCTATGGCCGTGTCCGGCGCTGTGTCGCGCAACTCGATCGCAACGGCATCGCAGCAATTGCGAACGACGGATAACTTTGCAATCATGGCGTCGATGCATGGTGCGACGCGCCCTATCGGGTTGCGCGGCGAGGACTGGAAATAGTGCGGAAGTGCGAGGTTGCGACTGTTCTTTTCCTTCTGATTCTTCGCCATGGTATGATCTCCTTCTCGTGTTTGCTTCGAGCCCGGACGGGTTGCCTAAGCTCGTAATACGATCATCGAAACGCATACGAATACGCCGACACGGTGTTCTCGTTCGAGCACGTGTTTTGGATCGACGGCAAGAGCCCGTGCTTTTTGCGCGATCTCGACGACGGGCGCATCGCGAGCACGCTGGGCTCGGCTGATGCCGACCCGTTCCTCGTCGTGCTGGAAGACGTGCCCCCGCTCGACCCGGATCGCGTCGAGCTGCTGGCGCTGGAGATGGACTGCGTGCTCGACCGCGGATGCGAGGTGCTCGTCACCTGCGTTCCCACCTGCGACGCCTTCGACTGCCATCGCGATCGCGTCAAGCTCTCGCCGGTCGACCTGCTGCTCACCGACGCCGAGGTGGACGAGCTGCGCACGCCAGGGGAGCGGGCGCAGGCCCCTGCGCCGTCGCTGCCGCCGTCCCGTCGCGTGTCCGGTTTGGCGTGGGCCCCTGTCGAGGAACGCGGGTCGTTCCTGGCCTCCATCCTGCACGAGGAGCTTCCGGCCGACTTGCTGCTGCCCCTGTTCGTGATGCTGTCGCTGGCGGAAGGTCCGATGGAGGACGTCGCGGCGTTCTGCCAGCATGGCGCCGACCGGGTGGACATCCTGGCCGATCGCTACCCCTATCTTGGCATCGATCGGCAGCGGGAGCGCTTCGAGGCGGCGTTTTTCGCCATCGAGGACATCGCGAAGGCCTTCGCGGCCCGGCTCGAGCTTCTGGCTGAGCGGTCGCTTTTGCCCGATCGCGACACGCTCGTGGCGCGCATGGCCGACGTCCTGGCCGCCCGTCGCGAACACGAGCGGGCCTGCGACGCGGTGCGCCTGCTGGCCTCGCGTCCGGCGCGGGCGGCCTGGCTCGCCTCGCACGGCCGCGAGCTGTTCGATGCGGCGTGCCTCGTGCCGGCTTGCGAGGCGTACCGCTCGCTCGCGGGCGAGACGGCTGGCGCCGGAGCCCGCCTCGACGCCGACGAAGCCGCCCGCAGGGCGCTGCTGGGCGATCGCGCCGGTGCCTGCGCGGCCGCCCGCCGCGTCGCCGGGGACGCGGGCGCGCCCCCGGGCGATCGGACGGTCGGCGCGCTCGTGCTCGCCGGGTGCGCCCAGGAGGACGAGCGGCGGCGCGCCGAAGCGCTCGTGACGGCGCTCGCCTCCGCCGCCGCGGCCCGGACGGCGGCGTCCCGGCGCCGCGGCGCCGGGGAGGGGGCTGCTGCGGAAGGCTGGGCGGTAGCCGCCTCCGTCCACGTGGCGCTGTCGCGCTCGTGCGCCGACGGCGCCGAGGCGTGGATCGACTGGTACGATCGGGGGGCGCGGGGCAGCGCGCTCGCCCACGCGTCTTCCTGGGTGCTGCGCCAAGCCGCCCTGTCCGCTTCGCCCGATGCACCGCAGGGAGCGCCGACGGCGTCCGTGCTCGAGCGGCTGGCGGCCATCGTGCGCACCCGGGTGTCCTCCGCGCAGGGGCCGATGAGTCTGTTCGAGGCGATGGCCGGCATGTCGTTCGAACGGGCGTGCGAGCGTGGCGCCGTTGCGCTGCCCGGCCTGGACGCTCGGGCGGCCACGACGGTCCGCAGCATGGAGCTGGCCCTGTTCGCCCAGCGCAACGCATGCGAGCGCATCGAGCGCGAGCGCGCGGAGCGCCGCCGGTCGTTCGCCGCGACGCATCCCGACTCGTTTCGCCTCGAGGCTGAAGGGGCGCGCCCGGCCGGCGGGGCGGGGCGGGAGCCGATGCTCACGGTCAACCTGTTCGGGGGCTTCGACGTGCGCATCGGGGAGGAGCCCGTCGATCCGACCCTTTTTCGACGCCAGAAGGTCAAGACGCTGCTTGCGCTGCTCGTGCTCAATCGCGGGCGGGAGTTCTCGCGCGACAAGCTGGTCACCCTGCTCTGGCCCGAAAGCGACTTGGTGGCGGCCCGGAAGAACTTCTACGGCATATGGAGCATGCTGCGCCGCGCGCTCAGGACCCCGTCGGGCGGATGCCCCTACCTCATCCGCCAGCAGCAGGGGCTGCGCCTTGACGCCGACCTGCTTGCAAGCGATGTGGAGCGGCTGGACGGGATATGCCGGACGCTGCTGTTCGAACGGCCGGGATACGGGGGATGGGCCCACTTGTTCGCGGAGGTCAACGACAGGTTCCTGGATGATCTGATGCCGAGCGAGAGCGACAACGACGTCATAGCGAGCCTGCGCGCGGACTACCGCAGCCGGCTGGTCGACGCGCTCGTGGCCGCCTCGTCGCGGCTCGTCGACGCGGGGGACGTGCAGGAGGGGCTGTGGTTCGCGCGCGCCGCGCACCAGCGCGACCGCACCCGCGAGGACGCCTACACCGCGCTCATGCGGGCGCAGGTGGCCGCCGGGCAGCGCACCGCGGCGCTCGACACGTACTTCTCCTGCCGGCGGTTCCTCGCCGACGAGCTGGGCATCGACCCCTCTCTCGAGACGATGGCGCTGTACCGCGAAGTCATCGAAACCGAGGAGGTGCTCGAGTGACGAACGGGGCGCGCGAGGCGCTCCGGGCGGCCTTGCGCGCCCTGTGAATTTCCTCTGAGGCCAGGTGCGATATGCTAGAGTAGCAGATGCTGTATTCAACTGTTTTCAACGACGTGGACGCGCTGCGGGCAGGTGGCGAGCGCCGCAGCCGGCCCACGAAAAAAGGATGGCGCATACATGGCAGGATTCCTATCCAAGCTGCTGACGCTCGGTGAGGGCAAGCAGCTGAAGAACTACGAGGCCACGGCGCAGAAGATCAACGGCCTCGAGCCGGGCATGCAGGCGAAGTCCGACGAGGAGCTGCGCGCGCTCACCGCGGCGCTGCGGGAGCGGGCCTCCGCGGGCGAATCGCTGCAGAACCTGCTGCCGGAGGCGTTCGCCGCCGTGCGCGAGGCGTCCGTGCGCACGCTGGGCATGAGGCACTTCGACGTGCAGCTCATCGGCGGCATGGCCTTGAACGACGGGCAGATAGCCGAGATGAAGACCGGCGAAGGCAAGACGCTCGTGTCCACGCTGGCGGGCTACTTGAACGCGCTGCCCGGCGACAACGTGCACATCGTCACCGTGAACGACTACCTGGCCCGGCGCGACAGCGAGTGGATGGGCCAGATCTATCGTTTCCTCGGCATGGACGTGGGCCTCATCCAGAACGGCATGCGCCCCGACAAGAAGATCCCCGCGTACAAGGCGGACGTCACCTACGGCACGAACTCCGAGTTCGGCTTCGACTACCTGCGCGACAACATGGTCACGCGCGCCGACGCCCGCGTGCAGCGCGGCCACCACTTCGCCATCGTGGACGAGGTGGACTCCATCCTCATCGACGAGGCCCGCACGCCGCTCATCATCTCGGGGGCGGGCACGCAGGCCGCCGAGACGTACAACAGGTTCGCCCGGGTCATGCCCCGCCTCCGTCTGGACGAGGACTTCGAGATGGACGAGGCGAAGAAGACCATCAACGCCACCGAGAGCGGCCTCGAGAAGATCGAGACCATGCTGGACATCGAGGACATCTACGCCGATCCGTCCGGCCAGCTGCCGAACCATCTGCAGCAGGCCCTGAAGGCCCAGTTCCTGTTCCATCGCGACGTGGACTACGTCGTGGTGAACGGCGAGGTGAAGATCGTCGACGAGTTCACGGGCCGCATCATGGAGGGCCGGCGCTACTCCGAGGGCCTGCACCAGGCGCTCGAGGCCAAAGAGAAGGTGCTCGTCCGCGAGGAGAACCAGACGCTGGCCACCATCACGCTGCAGAACTACTTCCGCCTGTACGAGAAGCTCTCGGGCATGACGGGCACGGCCATGACCGAAGACGCCGAGTTCCGCCAGATCTACAAGCTGCCGGTCGTGGCCATCCCGCCGAACAAGCCGGTCGTCCGCAGCGACGAGAACGACCTCATCTACCGCACGGTGGACGCGAAGTTCGGCGCCGTGGCCGACGACGTGGCCGAGCGCAACGCGAAGGGCCAGCCCTGCCTCATCGGCACGGTGTCCATCGAGAGCTCGGAGCGGCTCTCGCGCCTGCTGGACAAGCGCGGGATCGCCCATGAGACGCTGAACGCGAAGAACCACGAGCGCGAGGCCCACATCATCGCGCAGGCCGGCCGCGTGGGCGCCGTGACCATCGCCACGAACATGGCCGGCCGCGGCACCGACATTTTGCTCGGCGGCAATCCCGAGGTGCTGGCCGACGACGTGTTGCTTTCCCGGGGCTTCGATCCCGAGCTCGAGGAGGGCGCCGAGCCGGAGGAGGGCCGGGCCCCGGCCCCGACCGCGCAGGATCGCGAGGCGGCGCTCGCCGAGGCCAAGCGCGTCTGCGCCGAGGAGCACGACCGGGTGATCGCGGCCGGCGGCCTGACGGTCATCGGCACCGAGCGCCACGAGTCGCGCCGCATCGACAACCAGCTGCGCGGCCGCGCCGGCCGCCAGGGCGATCCCGGCACGACGCAGTTCTACCTGTCGCTGGAGGACGACCTCATGCGCCTGTTCGGCGGCAACCGCATGGACTCCATCGCGCGCATGATGGAGAAATCCGACATGCCCGAGGACATGCCCATCCAGGCCGGCATGGTGTCCAAAGCCATCGAGGGCGCCCAGCGCCAGGTGGAGAGCATGCACTTCGCCGCCCGCAAGAACGTGCTCGAGTACGACGACGTCATGAACCTGCAGCGCGTGGCCATCTACGGCGAGCGCAACGCCATCCTCGACGGCAAGGACATGGCCGAGCGCATCCCCGAGATCGTCCACGACGCGGTGGAAGCCGTGGTGTCTGAGAACTGCCCGGACAAGTCGCCGAGCGACGATTGGGACGTCAAGGCCGTCGACGTGTGGGTTGCGAACATGACGGGGCGCGCCGACTTCGCCGTGGCCGACGTCGACCACGAGGACGACCCGGGCCTTCTGGCCGAGGCGATCGCGGAGCATCTGGAAGCCGTGTTCGAGGAGAAATCCGAGCAGCTGGGCGAACCGGTCATGAAGATGCTCGAGAGCCAGGTGATGCTGCGCATCATCGACACGCGCTGGATGGCCCACCTCTCCGAGATGGACTACCTCAAGGCCGGCATCGGCCTGCGCGCGTTCGGCCAGCGCGATCCGCTCGTGGAATACAAGAACGAGGCGTACAACGCCTTCCAGAGCCTGACGGCCTCCATGTACGAGGACTACCTGCGCACCCTTCTGCGCCTGCAGGTTGCGGTGAAGCAGGAGCAGCCCGCGCTCGAGGAGGAGAAGAGCCCCCTCGACGGCAAGGTGAGCTACTCCTCGCCCGAGCAGGCGCTCGAGCAAAGCGGGATGGCCGCGGCGCGCTCGCAGGCCGCGCAGGCTCCCGCTGCGCCTGGATCCGCCCCGGCAGCGCCTCCGAAGCCCGCGCCCGCCAAGCCCCAGACCTACGTCAAGGACAAGGACGATCCTTTCGCGAACGTCGGCCGCAACGATCCGTGCCCGTGCGGCTCCGGGTTGAAGTACAAGAAATGCCACGGCAGGGACGCGTAGGTGGACGATGGCCGATAGGGAAGAGAAGGATATGGAGCAGGTTGCACAGCGGGTGCGCGACGCCCGCGGCTACCTGCACATCGAAGACAAGCAGGCCGAGCTCGCCCGGCTGGACGAGGAGATAGCGGCTCCCGGGTTCTGGGACGACGCGGCCCATGCGCAGAGCGTGTCGAAGCAGGCGAGCGTGCTGCGCGACACCATCGCGGAATACGAAGAGGCGGCCGCCCTGCTCGACGACGCCCGCGCGGCGCTCGAGCTGGCGGGCGAGGACGAGGCCTTCGCCGACGAGGCCGCCGACGCGCTCGAGCGCCTGGACGGGATGCTCGACGCGCTCGAGATCAGCTCATGGTTCTCCGAGCGATTCGATTCGGGCGACGCCATCCTCACGGTCAATCCCGGCTCGGGAGGGCTGGAGGCCCAGGACTGGACCGAGATGCTCTACCGCATGTACACGCGCTACGCCGAGGGCAAGGGCTGGAAGGTCACCGTGCTCGACGTGGTGCCGGGCGAGGGCATCGGCTTGGACAAGGCCACCATCCAGATCGAAGGCCGCAACGCCTTCGGCATGCTGAAGAGCGAGAACGGCGTGCACCGCCTCGTGCGCATCAGCCCCACCGACGACAAGAAGCGCCGCCACACCACGTTCGCGGGCGTGGAGGTGCTGCCGGTGCTGCCCGACGACATCGAGGTGGACCTGAACCCCGCCGACGTGCGCGTGGACGTGTACCGCTCCAGCGGCCCCGGCGGCCAGTGCGTGAACACCACCGACTCGGCCGTGCGCCTCACCCACCTGCCCACGGGCATCGTGGTGACGTGCCAGAACGAGAAGTCGCAGCTGCAGAACAAGGAGGCGGCGTTCCGCGTGCTCAAGGCGAAGCTCTACGAGCGCGAGGAGCAGAAGCGCCAAGAGGAGCTGGCCGAGCTGCGCGGCGACCGCATGGACAACACGTTCGGCAGCCAGATCCGCAACTACGTGCTCTACCCCTACCAGATGGTGAAGGACGTGCGCAGCGGCATCGAGACGGGCAACGTGGACGCCGTCCTCGACGGCGACCTGGAGGAGTTCGTGATAGGCTATCACAAATGGAGGGTATCCCAATGATCGGTTCGCCCGTCCTACGGACGGGCGGAGTGCTCGACGCTGCGAGCCGTCCTCGCACCCCATCTTCGCGCGCTCGCGGAAACTCGCGTACGCTCGGTACGCTTCGCTTCCGCGACCACGCGAATCTGGGGCACGAGGGCGGCTCTCGCTGACTGACTGGCGCCAACCTGCGATTCTGTAGAAGGGAAGGCGCTGGTTGCTTTACACTGTTCGTTGTTTGTATGAACCGGTGGGGAAGGAAACGACATGACCGAGCTTGAACGGCGGGCGATGGAGATGCGCGTCGACATCGTGCGCATGATCGCGCAGGCCGGCAGCGGGCATCCGGGCGGCTCGCTCTCGTGCGCCGACATCTTGGCGGCGCTGTACTTCGGCGGCGTGCTCGAGCACGATCCGCAGCATCCGGAGTGGGAGGAGCGCGACCGCTTCATCCTGGCGAAGGGCCATGCGGCGCCGGCGCTGTACGCGGCGCTCGCCCAGGCGGGCTACTTCCCGCGCGAGGAGCTGGCGACCTTGCGCAAGCTGGGCACGCGCCTGCAGGGCCATCCCGACTCGAACCAGGTGCCCGGCGTCGAGGTGTCCACGGGCTCGCTCGGCCAGGGCCTGTCCGTCGCCGCGGGCGCTGCCGCGGGCCTGAAGCTGGACGGCAAGCCGCAGACGGTGTTCGCGCTGCTCGGCGACGGCGAGTGCCAGGAGGGCCAGGTGTGGGAGGCCGCCATGTTCGCGGCGCACCGGGGCTTGGACAACCTCGTGGCCATCGTGGACCGCAACGGGCTGCAGATCGACGGACGCACGTGCGACGTGTGCGATCCGGGCGATTTGGGCGCGAAGTTCGCCGCGTTCGGGTGGGACGTGGCCGAGGTGGACGGCCACGACCTCCCTGCGCTCGTGGACGCGCTCTCATCCGCGAAGGCCGACCGCGCGGGCAGGCCGCATGCCCTCATCGCGCGCACGGTGAAGGGTAAGGGTGTCTCATTCATGGAAGGCCAGGCGGGCTGGCACGGCAAGGCGCCCGACGCAGGACAGTTGGACCAGGCGCTCGCCGACCTCGGCGCTGCGGCGCCCGCCGGCGAAGGGAAGGAGGCCGTCCGTGGTTAAGCTCGCAGACGCCGAACAGAGGCAGGTCAAGCGCGCCACGCGCGCCGCGTACGGCGCGACGCTCGCCGAGCTCGCGGCCGAAGGGCTGCCGGTCGTCGCGGTGGACGCCGACCTGACCGGATCGACCACCACCAAGAAGCTCGCCGACGCCGGCTACGCCGATCGGCTCTTCAACTGCGGCATCGCCGAGCAGAACATGGTGGACGTGGCCGCCGGCCTGGCCATCACGGGGCACATCGCCTACACCGGATCGTTCGCCGTGTTCGGCACGGGACGCGCCTACGACCAGATACGCAACACCGTGTGCTACAGCAACCTGGACGTGAAGGTGGCCCCCACGCACGCCGGCATCTCGGTGGGGCCCGACGGCGGAAGCCACCAGATGCTCGAGGACGTGTCGCTCATGCGGGGGCTTCCCAACATGCGCGTGCTCGTTCCGGCCGACTACGCGGCCGCCTGCGCGGCGCTGCGCCTGGCCGCACGTACGCCGGGCCCGGTGTACGTGCGCATGGGGCGGGCGTCGGTGCCGGCCGTCTACGCCGACGGCGTGGAGCTGGAGGCGGGGAGCGCCTACGTGCTGCGCGAAGGCGCGGACGTCACCATCGTCGCCTGCGGCGTGGAGGTGGAGCAGGCGCTCAAGGCAGCCGACGAGCTCTCGGGCGCCGGAATCGAAGCCGAAGTCATCGACGCTTTCAGCGTGAAGCCCCTGGACGAGCGGGCCATCGTCGCGTCCGCGCGCAAAACGGGGCGCGTCGTCGTCGCTGAGGAGCACAGCGTGCACGGCGGCCTCGGGTCGGCTGTCGCAGAAGCGCTCGCGCGCACCTGCCCGACGCCGGTCGAGTTCGTGGGAATGCGCGACGCGTTCGGCAAATCGGGCGAGTTCGAGGAGCTGATGGCGTACTTCGGCCTCGACGCGGAGGCGATTGTCGAAGCTGTGAAGAAGGTCATGGCCCGGTGACGTTTCTGCTAGAATCTTCCCGTCTCAGTACATCACTATTTGAACGGAGCATTCTGTGACGAACGACATCAGCCAAGGGGCTCCTGCGCGTCCTGAACGGCGCGGCGGCGCTCACGCGGCGTCCGCGCGGCAGACGACGTCCCAGCTGTCCGCTTCGCTGCCGGTGCTGGAAGTCGAGGACATTCCCCAGCAGACGGGCACGCCCGTCATCACGTTCGACCATGTGACGAAAGTGTATCCGGCCCAGCCCAACAAGCCGGCTCTCAACGACATATCGCTGCAGATCTATGCGGGCGAGTTCATCTTCCTCGTGGGCCATTCCGGTTCCGGCAAGTCCACCTTCATCCGCATGCTCATCCGCGAGGTGAAGCCCACGCAGGGCCATATCTACGTGGCGGACGAGGACCTCACCACCATGCGCAACTGGCGCGTGCCGTATCTGCGCCGCAACATCGGCTGCGTGTTCCAGGACTTCAAGCTGCTGCCGAACAAGACCGTGTTCGAGAACGTGGCGTTCGCGCTCGAGGTCATCGGCAAGAGCCGCCACGTCATCAAGACCCAGGTGCCCGAGGTGCTGCGCCTCGTCGGGCTCCAGGACAAGCTCAACAAGCGTCCCGACCAGCTCTCCGGCGGCGAGCAGCAGCGCGTGTCCATCGCGCGCGCCATCGTGAACCGCCCGCCGCTTCTGGTGTGCGACGAGCCCACCGGCAACCTCGATCCGCAGACGTCGCGCGGCATCATGGATTTGCTCGAGCGCATCAACCGCACGGGCACCACGGTGCTCGTGGCCACGCACGACCGCGAGATGGTTGACAACATGCGCCGGCGCGTCATCGCGCTCGACCGCGGCAATCTGACTCGCGACCAGGACCGGGGGGTGTACGGCTTCGATGTCTAGTTTCGCCTACTTCATCAAGGAGTCCCTCACGGGCTTCACGCGCAACCTGTCGACGGCGCTCGGCTCCATCGTCACCATCTTCCTCTCGCTGCTCATCATCGGCATATTCCTCGTCGGCGGATTCGTCGTCGAGCGCGTCGTGTCGTCGGTGGAAAGCGAGGTGTCCATCACGGCCTACGTCGCCGATGAGGCCTCCCAGAACGACATCGACAAGGTCATGGACTACGTTCGCGGCCTCGAGGGCGTGCAGACGGTGTCGTTCACGACCAAGGACCAGGCGCTCGAGAATTTCTCGCAGTCGTCGAACTCCGAGATCATCGACACGCTCGACGGCCAGAACCCGTTGCCGGCCTCCATCGACGTGGAGCTTTCCGACCCGCAGCTGGTCGAGCAGGTGGCCGATTCGCTGCGCAGCAACTCCGCCTATGCCGGCATAGCCGACGACGACGATCCGAACGAGTCGATCAAGTACGGGCAGAAGTCCGTCGAGCGCCTGTTCACCCTCACGAACTACGTGCGCTACATCGGCATCGCGCTCATCGTGCTGCTCATCTTCATCGCCATGGTGTTCATCAACAACACCATCCGCCTGGCCATCCTGGCGCGCCGCAAGGAGATCGCCATCATGCGCCTCGTGGGCGCGTCCAACGGCTTCATCCGCGGACCCTTCCTCATGGAGGGCGCGATGCACGCCGTCATCGGCGCGCTGCTGGCCGTGGGGGTGCTGGAGCTTCTGCGCAACCTTGCGCTGCCGCGCCTCCAGGAGGCGATCATGTTTTTGTCCTTCGACATCGGCGCGGGCACGTTCCTGTTCATCTACGTGGTGCTTGCGGCTTCGGGCCTGCTGATCGGTTTGATCGGCTCCGCCTTCGCCATGCGCCGCTATCTCAAGGTGTAACGGCGCCGAGAGGCATGGCCGCCAAACACAGCGACAGCAAGCAGATTGCGGCGTCCGCGCAGAAAGCGCGGGCCCGCAATCTGCGTCTTCTCAAGGCGTTTTCAGCCATCATCGCGGTCTGCGCGGCCTTCGCCGCAGGCTTTCTCGTGCGCGGCGACTCCCCGCTGCTCGATTCGCTCGGGTTCTCCTCGCTCGTGGTCGACGTCGACCGCAATCCGGGCTCGACGACCTCCGGCGACACCTACGACTCGCTCGGCGCCCGCGTCGAGGAGGTGGAGGGCATTCTCACCGGCGACAGCCTGGATTCCTATGATCTGGGCATGGCCACGTCCAACGTGTTGGACGCGTTCTCCGACACCACGCAAGACCCCTACATGCGCTACTACGATTCGAGCCGCTACGCTGCTTTGCTGCAGGACAGCTCCGGCACCTACGCGGGCGTGGGCGTCCTGTTCTCCGAGTACAACGGCCGCGCCTACGCCGTCGACGTCTTCGAAGGATCTGCCGCCCAGGTCGCCGACGTGCGCCAGGGCGACTTCGTCGTTGCGATCGACGGGGACCGCGAGCATGACTGGACCACGACTGAGGTCGTCTCCGCGCTCAAACGCGACGAGGGCGAGAGCGTCGTCATAACATGGCGCCGCGCGGAGACGCTCGACGACGAAGGCGGCGAGGAATTCACGACGACGCTCGCCTGCTCGGACTACCAGGCCAAGAACGTCGAGACGGAGCTTTCCGACAACGTGGGCTACATCCGGCTCAAGCAGATCACCCAGAATTCGGCGAGCCTCGTGAAGGCCGCCGTGTCCGAGCTGGAATCGCAGGGAGCCGCTTCGTTCGTGCTCGACGTCCGCGACAATCCCGGAGGCTACCTCACGCAATCGGTGGACATCGCGAGCCTGTTCGTGAAGAGCGGCACGCTCGTGAAGATACAGACGCGGGAAGCCGAGGATTCCACGAAGACCGCGACGGGCGCCGTGGCGACGGACAAGCCGCTCGTCGTGCTGGTGAACGGCAACACCGCTGCGGCGGCCGAAGTGCTCGTGGCGGCCCTGCAGGACAACCAGCGCGCGACGCTGGTGGGCCAGACGACGCTGGGCAAGGGATCGGTGCAGGTCACGCGTGAGTTGAGTTTCGGCGGCGCGTTGCGCTACACCGCCGCGTACTACAAGAGCCCCCTCGGGCACGACATCAACGGAGTGGGCGTGACCCCCGATGTGACCGTGGCCCTGTCGGAGGGCATCGACAACCAGAAAGAGCTCGCCATCGAGACCGCGCAGTCCCTCGCGGGGGAATGACACCGTGGCGCGCTCGCGTTCGCATACGCGGCGACATCCCCGCAGCAACCCCCGCGGCGTGCTGGACGTGCGCTCAGGAGGCTTCGGCTTCGTGCGGACGGCCGAGGGGGAGTACTTCGTCCCCGAATCCAAGATGGCGGGGGCGTTCGACGGCGATCTGGTGGAGATCGCGCCCCTGCCCGCGCAAGGCCGCCGCGGCGGGGGAAAGCAGGCGGACGAGTCCAAAAGGAGCGCGGGGGAGAAGCCGGCCGCGCGCGTGCTGCGCGTCATCGACCGCGCCCACGACACCTTGGTGGGCCGCTACGAAGTGGCCGAGCCGTTCGGGGTGGTGGTTCCCGAGGACGCTCGCATTCCCTACGACGTGTTCACGATGCGCTCCGAGCGTCCCGACATCGAGGACGGATCGCTCGTCCGCGTGCGCATCACCACGTTCCCTTCGCGCGCTACTGCCGCGACCGGCGTGATAGAGGAGGTCATGGGACGCGCCGACGACGAGCGCGCTTCCATCGACCTCGTCGTGGCCCGCCACAAGCTGGAGACGTCGTTTTCCGAAGGCGCGCTCGACGAGGCCGCGGCCGCAGTGCTCGACGCCGAAGGGGCGCTTTCGGCGGGGTATCGGGATCTGCGGGACCGCTTCACGTTCACCATCGACCCGGCCGATGCGCGGGACTTCGACGATGCAGTGTCGATCGAGTCGGTGTCGAGCGGCGAGCCCGCAGATGGGGTCGGGAGCGGCCAGTCGCTCGGACAGTCATCGCTTCGCTGCGGAACTCCCTTGGTGGCCGCTCCCGACCCCATCTGCTCCAAGGCGGCCGGTGTGTCTCTTTCCGATGGCGTCGTTGAAGTCCCGCGCATCGGCCGGGTCGATGTCAAATGTTCGGACAAGCCCTTTGTTGAGCAGGGGAGTTCTGGCGTCAGTACCGGCATTCGCGTGGTGGACGGGCGCGGGCTCTCGGCGGCGGCGTGGCGGGTGGGGGTGCATATCGCGGACGTGTCGCAGTACGTGGGGTGGGACTCGTCGATCGATCTGGATGCTCGCAGGCGCGCGACGAGCGTGTACCTTGCCGACCGCGTCGTCCCGATGCTGCCCGAGGAGCTTTCAAACGATCTGTGCTCGCTGAAGCCCGGAGTGACGCGGCGATGCATGACGGCCGATCTGTACGTGGACGCCGAGGCGCGGCTCGTCGCGTACGAGCTCTATCCGGCGCTCGTCCGATCGGATGCGCGCCTGTCGTACGACCAGGCGCAGCGGCTGTTGGACGATCCGGTGCCAGGGGACGACCTTTCCCGGCGGCTGGCCGCGCTCTCGCGCATCGCGAAGCGGAGGTTCTCCGCGCGCGAGGCGGCGGGAGGCCTCGACTTCGATACCGTGGAAGCGCGGGTGCGCCTCGACGATGAAGGGCATCCTGTCGACATCGACCTCAGGCGCAAGACCGAGGCGACCTCGCTCATCGAGGAGGCGATGATCCTCGCGAACGAGACGGTGGCGGCCTATATGCGCGACGCGCGTTTTCCGTCCGTCTACCGTGTCCACGAGAAGCCTGCGGCCGACAGCCTGGCTGCCCTCGTCCCTGTCTTCCAGGAATTCCCCTGGTTCGACCGCATCGACCGGGATCGCCTGGTCGCGGGCGATCCGTCCGTCATCCAGCAGGTCCTCGAGGCCAGTGCGGCCCGGGCGGAGGGCGAGCTCGTCTCGTCGCTCGTGCTCCGATCGATGAAGCGGGCGCTGTACCGCCCCTCGTGCGAGCCGCACTACGGCTTGGCGAGTTCGGCCTACACCCACTTCACCTCGCCTATCCGGCGGTATCCGGATCTGGTCGTGCATCGCATGCTCAAGGCGCAGATGGGAGGTCGTCCCGAGAAGTTCGACCAGGAGGCGGCCGCGCTGCCGTGGATAGCCGAGCACTCCTCGGAGATGGAGCGCGTCGCCGAAAAGGCCGCGCGCGAATCGCAAGAGGTCAAGATCATCGAGTACATGGAGCAGTTCGTCGGCCAGACTTTCTCGGCGGTGATCTCGGGGGTGGCGGCGTACGGCGCGTACGTGCGCCTTGACAACACGGCGGAAGGACTCGTGCCCATGAGGCATCTGGGAGCCGAGTACTTCGCGCTCGATCCCGTGCAGCATCGGCTGACGGGGCAGGAGACGGGCGCGACGTACCGCCTGGGCCAGCGCCTGCCGGTCGTGCTGGTGGAAGCGGACCCGCGTCGGCGGCGCCTTGATTTCCGGCCGGCCCGTCCGGCGCGCTGACGGTCGGGCACGACGAAGGCTCGCCTGTCGCCCCGAAGCGCTTGGAGCGGACCCGCGCCGGCCCGCGCGATCCTCGGGCCCTCCGGCGGGCTCGGAACGCTGGAGGGCGGCCCCGCATGCGGCGGGCGTTCTCCGCGCCGCCTCGGAATGCTTTGTGCGTCGAAGCAAATGGGGTATGATGCCGGGACACGGCAGAGGAACGGAAGGAAGTGCGGATATGGGCGAGGATCGCATGCGGGCCCTTGAAGAGGGCGTGGATGCGGCACGGTCGTCGCGCGAGGCGCTGGACGGCCTGCTGTCCGACACGTTCAACTCCATCCTCCGCATTGAAGAGCGCTCGCTCGACAACCGCCTGACGCATGGACTCACCATCACCGAGGTGCACACGATCGTCGCCATCGGCCTGCACGAGCGCAATCCGATGAACGTGGTGGCCGCGCGGCTGGGCGTGACGCTGGCCACCCTCACCACGGCGGTGGGAAAGCTTGCGAAGAAGGGCTTCGTCGAACGCGTGCGGTCCGAGGACGATCGGCGCAAGGTGCTCGTCTCGCTCACGAAGAAGGGCCGCCAGGTCTATCGGGCGCACGGCCTGTTCCATCACCAGATGATAGACGAGGCGCTGGCCGACCTTTCCGAGGAAGAGGAGCGCATCTTCGCCGACGCCCTCATGAAGGTGAAGACGTTCTTCGATGCCCAGGCATAAAGTGCCGACCCGTTGGCTTGCGGGGCTCACCGGGAAAGCGCGCGCGTGAGCGCCGTCCCGCGTCCGGCCGTTGGCCGCGTTCGAGCTGATCGCTCGCAACGCCCTCTCTCCGCAATGGCTGCGCATGGAACTCGCGCCTCCGCCGCCAAACCGCCCTTGCCACAGTCCTGGCCGATCCGCCTCCATGGCGCTGGCTGGTCTTTCGAAAGCATTCGGCCCACACCGCAGATGACCGAAAACGCGGTCGAATGTTCACTCACCGAGTGCGAAACCGGGCACGCGAATTTCTCGACCAGGCGTTTTGTACGATCGAGGCGCGCGAAGGGCGCGAATCGTCCTTGCAGACTGCACATTCGACCGCGTTTTTGGTCATTTCCGATTTTGCCCGACGGCAAGCGGATCGCTCAAGTGGCTGTGTGCGCCGATGCGCGTCAACGGTGGTTTGACGGCGGAACGCCGCATCCGCCGTCAAACCACCATGGATGCGACCTGCTGCCTGCAGAAGAGGAGACGGAGAGCGGCACGTGCGCGCTGCTGCATGCCGAGGGGGTTCAAAACAGGTGTTCATGCGGGTAGAATACTCGCGGGCGCGGGTGGGCGTCTGCGCGCTCGGCACGCAGAAATCATGGAGGGCGGACGCCAGGTCTTGCATTCGACGCAGCGTGCCCATACCATTATCCATGGCAAAATACTTTGATTATCAAACTAATTTTGGAACGCGAAAGGATATGCGCATGGCTACCATCGACATTGTGAAGGACGTGCTCGTCGAGAACCTGGACCTGGATGCTGACGGCATCGTGGAGGACGCGACGCTCGATTCGCTTGGCATCGATTCGCTGGACATGGTCGAGCTCATCTGCGATCTGGAGGAGAAGTGCGACATCGAATTCGGCGAGCCCGAGGGCATCGAGACGGTGGGCCAGCTGGTCGCCCATATCGACTCCCTCAAGTAAGACGATCGGGGAACGAGGCTGCATAAAAAGCGCTCCTTCGTCGTTCCTGCAGGGCAAGGCTCTGCCCCGCTGCCCAACAGAACGCGTTTTCGCAGGCTGTGAGCAGGGAGGAGCCTTCGCTCTGCAGGGCGGTTGCGAAGAATGCACGCTTCGGCGGCTTTTGGCGCAGCCCCTCTCGGCGTGATGGACGATTTCGGGAAAGAGGATGTGGGCATGAGAACGCGGGTAACGGAACTGCTGGGCATCGAGGTGCCCGTCATCCAAGGCGCTATGGCGCGCATCGCGAACGCGAGCCTGGCGGGCGCGGTGAGCGAGGCCGGCGGCCTGGGCATCATCGCATGCGGCGGCGCGCCGCTCGACTGGGTGGAGGAGCAGGTGCGCATCGCCCGCTCGATGACCGACAAGCCCATCGGCGCGAACGTCATGCTCATGGATCCGAACGCTGGCGAGATGGCCGAGCTTTTGGCGAAGCTGCGCGTCGACGTCATCACGACGGGCGCAGGAAGCCCGGCGAACTACCTGCCGATGTGGAAGGACGCCGGCATCAAGGTGGTGCCCGTGGTGGCCTCGAGCGCGCTGGCCGTCCGCATGGAGCGCCTGGGCGCCGACGCCGTGGTGGCCGAGGGCACCGAGGCAGGTGGCCACATCGGCGAGCTGACCACGATGGCGCTCATCCCCGCGGTGCGCGACGCCGTGTCCATTCCCGTGATCGCCGCGGGCGGCATCGCCGACGGGCGCGGCATGGCCGCCGCCTTCGCGTTGGGCGCCGAAGGCGTGCAGGCAGGCACCCGCTTCCTCACGGTGGACGAGTGCACCATCGCCGACGCCTACAAGGACAAGGTGATCGCCGCCAAGGATGCTGACACCATCGTCACGGGCCGCGGCAGCGGGCATCCCGTGCGCTGCCTGAAGAACAAGTTCGCCCGCACCGTGCGCAAGCTCGAAGGCGACGTGGCGGCCAACGGCGATGAGCTGGAGGCCATGTATGCAGGCTCTCTGCGCCGCGCCGTGGAAGGCGACGTGGACAACGGCACCATGATGGCCGGCCAGTCCGCCGCGCTCGTGCACGAGCGCGCGACGGCGGCGGAAGCTATCGCTCGGATGATCGAAGAGGCGGAAGCGCTCGGCGCACTCGACCTCGAAGCGCTGGCGACGCTGAACGCTCGGCGCGGGCGCGCGATCTAGGGGGCTTTGATGGATGAGGAAAAGGGGCTTCGGAAGCCTGTGGGTGTGGAGCGAGGAGGGGCGGCGGCGTCCACCAAGCGAGTTCCGCAGCGAAGCGAGGACTGTTTGAGCGACTGGACGTTGCCGCCCCTCCTCGCGGGCGCGCCCGTCTTCATGTTCTCGGGGCAGGGGTCGCAGAAACCCGGCATGGGGGGCGATCTCCTCGCTGTGAAAGAGGTGGGGGAGGTTTTCGGCTGCGCGTCCGACGTGCTCGGGTATGACGTGGCCGACCTCGTGCTCAACGCCGATCCTGAGAAGCTCAACGACACGCGCAACGCCCAGCCGGCGCTGTGCGTGCTGTCGGTGGCTGTCGCGCGCGCCCTCATGGCGCGCGGCGTGGAGCCGGCGGCGGTGCTGGGCTTCTCGCTGGGGCAGGTGAGCGCGCTGGCCGTGTCGGGCATGCTAACCGATGAGGCGACGTTCGCGTTCGTGAAGGCGCGCTCGGAGCTCATGGCCGAGGCGGCCGCTGCGCATCCGGGGGCCATGAGCGCCCTGTTGAAGGCCGACGAGGAGAGCGTCATCGCGCTCTGCGAGCAGTGCGCCGAGGGCGAGGTGCTGGTGCCTGCGAACTTCAACTGCCCAGGGCAGATCGTCGTCGCGGGCGCGCCGGCGGCCGTCGCGCGCGCCGAGGCGGCGTGGGCCGAGGCGGGGAAGCGCTCGTCACGCCTGGCCACGTCGGGCGCGTTCCACAGCCCGCTCATGGCCGATGCCGCGGCGGGGCTCGCCGCCTATTTGGAGAACGTCGAGTTCTTGGAGCCGCGCATCCCGCTTATCTGCAACGTCACCGCCGCGCCGCTGTCCGCCGTCGATGCGCGCGACCATCTCGTGCGCCATCTCACGAGCCCCGTGCGCTTCCAGCAGAGCGTCGAGGCGCTTGCCGGCGCCGGTGCTGACACGTTCGTCGAGGTGGGCTTTGGCGGCGTGCTGGCGAACCTCGTGAAGCGCTGCGCCTTGACCGCGACGCGCGCCTGCGTGCAGGACCGCGCGAGCTTCGACGGCTACCTGGCCGCTGCTTCCGCAACCGATTCCGAATAGGAGCTTCCACCCTATGACCAACGATACCGAAACCCCGCGCCGCAGCGCGGTCGTCACCGGCTCGAGCCGTGGCATCGGCCGCGCGGTGGCCGAGGAGCTGGCACGCGCGGGCTTCGACGTGTGCGTGAACTGCTCGAGCGAGGGCGGTCTGCCCGCCGCGCGCGAGCTGGCGGAACAGCTCGCGGCCGACCACGGCGTGCGCGCCATCGCGGTGGCCGCCAACGTGGCCGACGCCGCAGAGGCCTCCGCGCTCATCGACGCCGCCCAGGAAGCGTTCGGGCGTGTGGACGTGCTGGTGAACAACGCCGGCATCACGCGCGACGGCCTCGTGGCCCGCATGAAGGAAGAGGACTTCGACGCGGTTATCGACGTGAACCTCAAAGGCACGTTCAACTGCTGCAAGGCCGCGGCGCAGCGCATGATGAAGCAGCGCTACG
>CAUEBO010000007.1 GCA_958454405.1 uncultured Eggerthellaceae bacterium
GCACCACGCGCTCGTTGCCGCCCGTGATGGTGTCGGCGTGCGCCGGGTCGCCGTTGCTCACGACGATGAACTTGTTGGTCAGCTTGCCATCCGCGTCGTACAGCGGAAAGTAGCGCTGGTGCATGAGCATGGCGTCCACGATGATCTCCTCGGGAACGCGCAGGAACTCCTCGTCGAAGGTGCCCACGAGCACCGTGGGCTGCTCGCAGAGGTTGGTGACCTCAAGCAGCGTCTTCTCGGGCAGCTCTGCGCGGGCGCCCGTCGCGCGCTCGGCTTGCGCCACGCCCTCGCGGATGACCGCCTCGCGCGCCTGTTCGCTGCACACCACGTGCGCGGCTTCGACGACGCCCAGCAAATCGGCAGCCGCAGCCACCTCGTGCGGGCCGGGCGAGAGGAAGCGGTGGCCGCGCGTGAGGTTGCCGGCTTCGAGACCGGCGAAGCACACGGGGATCACGCGCTCGTCCAACAGCGCCACGAGCCAGCGCACCGGGCGCGAGAAGTACTCGCTCGTGGTGCCCCAGCGGCACGACTTCGGCCACGAGATGCCGGTGATCACGCCTTCCAGCACGCCGGGCAACAGCTCGACCACGTCGCGGGCGGCGACGCTCTTCGTGGCGAACACGTACTCCACGCCGTTCTCCTCGCGGCGCTCGAGCGCGTCCACGTCCACGCCCTTGCCGCGCGCGAAGCCCGTGGCGGCCTTCGTCGGGCTGCCTTGCGCATCGAAGGCGATCTTGGCGGACGGGCCGCGGAACACCTCTTCGAGCGCCTCGGTCGCCTCGGCCACGTCGGCCACGATGGCGATGAGGCGGCGCGGCGTGGTGTAGACGGCCACGTCGCCGTGCGGGATGCGCACCGCGTCCAGGGCCTCGGGCACCAGCTTCTCCAGCTGGGCGGTCGCGCGATGCAGGTCGAACGCCGGGATCTCCTCGGTGCCGATCTCGAACGCGAGGGTATGCAGGCTGCTCATCGTCCGGCCTCCTTCCCTGCTTCGTCGTCCTCGGCGGGCTTGATGCCCACCACGTGCTCCATGTACGAGGCGCACACCGCCTTGGCGATGGTGCGCACGCGCAGGATGTAGGCCATGCGCTCGGTGGCCGATATCACGCCGCGCGCGTCCAGCAGGTTGAACGCGTGGCAGCACTTCAGCACGCTGTCGTAGGCCGGCAGCGGCAGGCCCGCCTCCAGCGTGCGCAGGCACTCGGCCTCGCGGTCGTTGAACTCCTGGAACAAAAAGTCGGTGTCGGCCACCTCGAAGTTGTAGCGCGAGTACTGGCGCTCGTTCTCCAGGTACACGTCGCCGTAGGTGAAGTCCACGCCGTCGGCGCCGCGGCTCCACACGATGTCGAACATGGAATCGACGCCCTGGATGTACATCGTCAGGCGCTCCAGGCCGTAGGCGATCTCCACGGGCACGGGGCTGCATTCGAAGCCGCCCACCTGCTGGAAGTAGGTGAACTGCGTCACCTCCATGCCGTCGATCCACACTTCCCAACCCAGCCCCCAGGCGCCCAGCGTCGGGCTCTCCCAGTCGTCCTCGACGAAGCGCACGTCGTGCGCGTCCACGTCGATGCCGATGGCGCGCAGCGACCCCAGGTACAGCTCCTGGATGTTGTCGGGCGAGGGCTTCATGAGCACCTGGAACTGGAAGTAGTGCTGGGTGCGGTTCGGGTTCTCGCCGTAGCGGCCGTCCGTCGGGCGGCGGCTGCCCTGCACGTAGCAGGTGCGCCAGGTGTCGGGACCCAGCGAGCGCAGCGTGGTGGCCGGGGCGTTCGTGCCGGCGCCCACCTCGTTGTCATAGGGCTGCAAGACGACACAGCCCTGGTCCCCCCAGTAGCGTTGGAGGTTCATGATGACGTCCTGGAACGTCGGCGGGAGCTTCCCCTCGGGCTGCCGGGTCGTCTCCAGGGAGGTTTCGGTTGGCATGGCTCTCCTTCGTCTTTCAGGTCTTTCGGTACCGATCGGTCTATCGCGCGGCGCGCCGCGTCACCCCAGCAGGCCGATGTCCTCGATCGGCCAGTACACGAGCGCGCCCCGGCCCGTCACCGACGAGACGGGGATGGCGCCGAAGTAGCGCGCGTCCTGGGAGTTCGTGCGGTTGTCCCCCATCACCCAGATGGAGCCCTCGGGCACGGTGTAGGGAAACGAGACGCCGCCCGGAAGCGTGTAGGACGGCTCCCCGTCCGTGTAGGGCTCGGACAGCGGCACGCCGTCCACGTACACCAGGCCGTCCGCGTCGTTGATGTCGACGGTCTGGCCGCCCACCGCTATGCAGCGCTTGATGAGGACGCGGCCCGGTATCTGGGGGTCCTGGAACGTCACGATGTCGCCCGGCTTGGGATCGCGGAAGTAGTAGCTCACCTTCTCGGCGAACACCATGTCGCCGGTCATGATGGTATCCTCCATGGAGCCGGAAGGTATCTCGTAGGTTTGGAACACGTAGGTGCGCAGAAGCCACGACAGCCCCAAGACGAAGGCCACCATGAGGAGCAACTTGACGAACGTGCTCAGTATGCCCGGACGATGCGAGTCGGCGTGCTGACCGGAATCCATGAAGTCTGTCTTTCCTTTCGATGCGGGCGCGCCGAAGCCGCCCGGATGAAGCCGCGAGCGTATATGATAGCGCTTCGGGGCTAGGCCTCCGCGCCGTTCGACAAAGTCCGCAGAAATTCCCGGTCGCACGGCAAGAGGTCGACGGATTCCAAAAGGTCGGGGCGCAGGCGCGCCGTGCGCTCCAGGCTCCGCTCCCGCCGCCAGCGCGCCACGGCCGCATGGTTGCCGGAGAGGAGCACCGGGGGAACCTCCATGCCGCGGAATTCTGCAGGACGCGTGTACTGGGGATACTCCAAAAGCCCGTCGGCGAAGCTCTCGTCGAGCGCGCCGCCCTCCGCGCCCAACACGCCCGGAAGCTTGCGCACCACCGCGTCGATGACCACCATGCTGGCAAGCTCGCCGCTGGTCAGCACGTAGTCTCCGAGCGAGATCGTGCGGTCGGCCAGCGCGTAGGCGCGCTCGTCGATGCCCTCGTAGTGGCCGCACACGAACAGCAGGCGCTCCTCGCCCGCAAGCTCGCTGGCGAGCGCGTCGTCGAAGGGCTCGCCGCTGGGGCGCAGGATGAGGGTGGTGGGATGCGGGATCCTGCTACCGAAACGTCATTCTCCTGCGGCTCGGGCGAGCCCTTCGGGGAATCCTCTTCCAGCGAGCTTGCGGGCGAGGGGCGGCTGCTGTTCTGCTTGGATTTCCCTTGTTCAACCTGCGAGTTTGAGGTATTTTCGACGATGCCGGCGGGAAGTTGGCCGGCTATGGCCTCGTAGGCTTCGAAGATGGGTTCGCACTTCATGACGAGGCCGGCGCCTCCCCCGTAGGGATCGTCGTCGGTGGTGCGGTGGCGGTCGTGGGTCCAGTCGCGCAGGTCGTGGGCC
This sequence comes from uncultured Eggerthellaceae bacterium, assembly GCA_958454405.1. Lineage (GTDB taxonomy): Bacteria > Actinomycetota > Coriobacteriia > Coriobacteriales > Eggerthellaceae > Enteroscipio. The sequence goes on from CAUEBO010000007.1 coordinate 3,423, forward strand.
TTGAACACGAGGATGCCCTTCTCCTGGGCGATGCGCATCATGGACGACCCCATCACCGAGTCGTACATGCCGGGAAACGTCGAGAGCGTCTCGATGATCACAGGAAGTCCTTTCAGGAGAAGAAGCCGGCGAGGTCGCTACAGGTCCAGCAAGCCGTCCGGCACGTCGACGTCGATCCGGCGCGCCTCCTCGTCGATTCCCGCAACGAACGCGTCGACCAGCGGGATGAGGACCGTCCGGGCGTCGCCGTCCGATCCGGCGCAGGAAGGAGCCGAAACCTCGAGCAGGGTCTGGCCCGGGTTCTCCAGCACGTCGCGCACGGTGCCCACCAGCCCAGCCCGCACGTCGCGCACCTCCCAGCCGGCAAGGCCTGCGCCCTCTTCGGGCGAAACGGCCTCCGGCACGTCTTCGCGGCGCACGAGGCAGCCGCAACCGGCCAGCAGCTCGGCCGTGCCGATGTCGTCCACGCCCTCGAACGTCACCAGATAAGCGCCTTTGCCTTCGTCGCGCACGCTCTTCACGATGCCGCGGCGCGGCGCGTCGTGCTGCGGAGGAACGAAGGCGACCTCCATCCCCTCGCGCAGCAAAAAAGGAAGACCCGGCGCGCTGCGCGCGACGAGCCCTCCTTGCAAGGTCTTCGTTCTGGCCAGGTCGGCCGCATGCATCCAAGCGCGCATCTAGTCGAGAAGCTCCACTTCCACATGCGTGTTCGTGCGCGACGCAGCGGCGCGGGCAAGCGTCCGGATGGCCTTGATGACGCGGCCCTGACGGCCGATCACCTTGCCGGCGTCGTCCTCGTGGACGCGAACCTCCACGAGAATCGAGCCGTCCTCGGCATCGCTCGCCGCGATTTCCAGATCGTCTTCGAACTCGATGAGCGGTCGGACGATGGCATCGACGAGGCCGACGATGTCTTCCGTCTGCTCGGCCATGGCGATGCCTCTACGCCGTCTCGCGAGCGCGCTTGAGCAGGCTCGCAACCGTATCGGTCGGCTGAGCGCCGTTCTTGATCCACTGGTCGACCTTCTCCATGTCGAACTGCACCATGGCGGGCTCGACGCAGGGATTGTAACGGCCCACTTCCTCGATGAACTTGCCGTCGCGCGGGGCGCGGCCGTCGGCGACGACGATGCGGTAGTACGGACGCTTCTTCGCGCCATGACGGGCGAGGCGAATTTTGACTGCCATGAAGATGAACTCCTTTTTGCTTCTTACGTTTCTCCGGGCGGATGCGCTCCCGCTGTCGGAAGCTCCGCGAAAACAGCAATTGCTTATGATACGGCGTAACACTCCGTTTGACAAGCCGATTACCGCACCGTATTTTATCGAATCGGCTCCAGCGTCCGCCGTCCTGGAGCGGTTCGCTTCGAAAAAAACACATGGCGCCCGCATCCCGGCATCTCGCCGCCGCCCGGCGGCGTGGGCCCGCGGACGCCCGGGCGGCTTGCGGCGAGCGGGCGAGGACCCGCCGTCTCGGACCGCCGCCCGGGCATCGCATGGAAAGGAAAGCGCCGCGCGCAGGCTCGGCCCCGCCGTTCGCTACCTCCCTTCGACGTATTCCTTCGCCTGGTCGGCAGCGAAGAATCCCGTGAAGTACGAATACCCCGAGCAGCCGCCCGAGAACCCGTGGTTGTAGTTGTCCTTGAAGAACTCGCCCGAGTCGAGGCCCCCCGCGTACAGCCCCGGGATGGGTTTGCCCGCCGCATCGACCACCTGGACCTTGCCGTTGATCTTCACGCCGCACAGCGTCGAGTACCACGAGGGGATGAGCTTGAAGGCGTAGTAGGGCGGCTGTTCGAGCGGGAACAGGGCAGAAGCGTCCTTGAAGAATTCGGAGTCCTCGCCCGCCGCCGCCATGTTGTTGTACTTCTCGAGCGTGGCGGCCAGGCCTTCGGGGTCGATGCCGGCGGCCTCGGCCAGCTCCTCGATCGTGTCGCCCTTGTACACCGAGCCGTCCTCCACCCCCTTCTCAAGCTCGTCGGCCATCTGGGGGACGGGATCGGGCGACCCCAGGACCGTGCGGGCGTTCGTCATGAAAGGCTCGGTTGCCATGCGCTCCACCGCCGCGGAGTCGATCACGTTGAAGTACACGAAGTCGTTCTCCTTGATGCCCACCTTGAACATGGTGTCCATCACCGACCACTTCTCGTTGCCGAGCCGCTCGCCCAGGGCGTTCACCCACAGGTACGGCTCGCGGGCGGCCTTGTCGATGGGCGTGTCCCACGTGACGTTCTGGACGCTCGACGCCGACGGCTGGGCCAGGCCCAGGTCGGACTCGACCGCGCCCGCGCCCAGCATCATGCGGATGCCGTCGCCGTCATGGGCCAGGTGCGCGTCGTTCTTCCATGCCAGCGGCCCATAGCCGGGGATGTAGCGCTCCACCATCTCGGCGTTGTTCGAGAACCCGCCCGTCCCCACGAACACGGCCTTGGCCTGGACGTAGGCCTCCTCGCCGTCGATCTGGGCCATCGCCCCCACGACGGCGCCCGCCTCGTCCACGACGAGAGCGCTGGCCGGAGCGCTCGTGAGTATCTCGACGCCGTACTGCTCGGCCGCCTTCTGCATGACCTCGAACGCCCCCACGCCCTGCCCCTCGTACATGATGCCGCCCGTGGGCGCATCGAGCGACGGCAGGAGCATCATGGGGTACGCGCCGTGCTCGAACAGGAAATCGTGCTGGCGATGGTTGTTCTTCACGTAGTTGGACACGAGCTCGGCGTCGGCCTCCCAGGAATTGTGCATCATGAAATACGTGTAGATGTCGTTCGGGGTGCCGGTCTGCTGGCTCATGTTGACCACGTTCGGATCGTCGGCGCATTCTTGCATGATCTTGCAATCGGAGAACGCCATGGTGACTTCGGTGCCCACCGACGAGCCGCCCGTCACCGAGCTCTTCTCGAGGAGAATGGTCGCAAGGCCGAGCGAGCCGGCGTGCGCGGCCGACATCATGCCGCAGTTGCCGCCGCCGATGACCAGATAGTCGCACGTGCGCGCGGGATCCCCCGCATCGGCGAGCGAAACCGCCTCGATGGCCAGGTCGGGCGCAGGCGACCCGTCTGCCGCGCCGGCATTGGCAGCCGAAGCACCGGACGGTTCGGCGGCGCACCCCACAAGCCCGGCAGCGGCCGCCGTCGCGCCCGCCAACGCGGCTCCCGTCAGAAACGTCCTACGCGATACGTTCTTTCCAATCGATCCCATGATCCCTCCTCCATTCGGAACAACAATGCCCGCAGGCGACGCGCCTGCGGGCCCATGGTCGTACGAACGGGAAGCCCGCGCCATCCGAAAAACGCATGATCGGCATCATATGAAATCACTGATTTCGAAGAAGCGCCTGATGGGAAAAGCGCCTTTCGCGGCCCTAGCCGCCCGAGGGAGCGTTCGGCTACGAAGCCCGCCGGTCGCCAGGCCCCGCGCCGCCCGCGAGCCGCGCCTCGACGACATCGAGGAATTCCTGGCGGGAATGCACGTTCATCTTCCGGTATATGTGGCGCGCATGGGTTTGGGCGGTGCCCGCCGAGATGTAGAGCTCGCTTTGGACGAACGGGAGGCTCCTGCCCTTCGCCAGCAGCCCGGCCACTTCGGTCTCGCGCGGGGACAGGCCGACGTCGGCCGCAATGGCCTCCACCGCAGCCGCGACGTCGCCGTCCCGGCCGGACGGGGTCCCGCCTCCGGCGGCGTCCGATCCGCCGCGCATCCCTTCCCCGTCGCCGCATCCGCCTTCGAAGCCCCTGCGAAGCAGCGAGCTGACGCCCTTCCCGTTCAGCACGAAGATGGCCATGAGCATGAGCACGAACACCGCAACGAGCGAAACCGCCGTCAGCTCGATGCGGCCGACTTTGAGGGATTCGACGATCCACAGGTTGAGCTGGCCGCTGACGACGACGGACAGGGCGAACGCCCCGTCGAGCACGGCGATCGCCCGCACGGGGCGGTACCCGAACCTGCATGCCAGCATGAAGCACACCGTCCAGCTGATGGCGCGGAAGCACCAGAACCCCGCCCCGAAGATGCCGTACGACACGGCGAGCGCGCGGCCTCCCAAAAACGGGGCGAGCAGGAAGGCGGCGGCCATGAACAGCAGCACGTTGCGCACGAGCGGCAGCGTGATGCGCCGCCTGCGGCCGTCTGCGGACGGCAGCAGGATGTACGCGCTCAGCGCGGCGAGCCCCGCCAAACCGCCCGCCAGGTACATGACGCCCATCGCGTTTACGCTCTCGCCCGTTATGCGCAACGAGAGCATCCGCAGCATCTCGCCGCAGAGGGCGAAGACGAACGTGGCGACGATGGACACCGCAAGGCCTCCCTTCAGCCCTGCTGGCGGTTCGGACGGCCCCTCCGCAGCAAGGCCCGAAGGGCGGGCATCTTCGGCGCCCCCGCTTCGGCAGGCCGCCATCGCCAAGCCTCCGAGCAGCGGGAGGATGGCCGCCATGGCCGTCGCGACGAGCGGCGGAAAGACGAGCACGACGAAGTAAGCGGCCAGGCCGATGGCGAACGAGAGCATGGACAGGGGGACCGTCGCCTCCCCCAGGCGGCGCGCGTACAGCTCGGCCCATTGCAGCACGTACCACGCGCTGCACGCCCCGACGAGCAGCGAGGCCGCCAAGACGACGGCCGAGCACGCCGCGCTTGCAGGATCGAGCAGAAGGAGGGCGGCGGGCACCGCCGCCGACCCGGCTGCGCTCCCGAGCGCTCCGGCGGCGCGGAACGCACGGCGGGAAAACAGGCTCCCCAGCCGGCCCGCCAGCGCCGCGAACACGAGCAGGGCGAGCATATGCGACCACGTGGCCCAGAGCCATATCCCCTCCACGAGGGCGTCGGCATCATAGGCCACCGGCGCCAGCGCATCGCTGTAGAAGACGACCGTCACCCACGCCCAGTAGAGCCCGAGGCCCAGATACGGGCCGTGCTGTTTCACATCCGCCATGCCCGGCGATTCCATTGCAGCTCCGCTCGGTGAACGAGATCCACGGCGGGCGCGACAGCCCGCCCTTTTCGGTTCGATCAAGTATTCTACCAGGAAACGGCCTCGCGGGACGCGGCCGGCGGGAAGCGCGCAGCCGTCGTTGACGCCGCAGGCAGCCGGGTGCGGAAGGCGAGCTGGCCCACAGGGAAGGCGACGCCGATCGGGCGGGCCTCCTTGACCGGAAGGGCCTGTTGTAGTACCCTCCCAAGCCAATCACATAGAATGGAATCTGCCGCCGGGTAGAGCAAGACGCTTGCATGCGCACCTTCGTCGTTAGGCCTTTGAAGACGAGGGGGCCGCATGCATTTTTATTGCGGCCCATCGAACCCGGCAGTGCAGCGAGGCGGCGTCCTCCGCGGCGGGCGGGGCAATCGCCGGAGGCGCCGCGGGAAGAACGGGAGGACGAAGCATGCAGAAGTTCATCGCAGAGGAATCGTTTTGGGAGCTGTTCCCGGATGCGGCCATCGGCATCCTCGTCGTGCGCGGGATGAAGCCGGCCGACCAGGTGGGCGCCGAGGACGCCGCAGCCGTCGCGAAGCTGCTCCGCGACGCCAACGAGCAGGCAGACCGGCATCTGACAAGCAACACGATCTCGGAGAACGAGCCGGTGCGCGTGTGGCGCGAGGCGTATCGGAGGTTCAAGACGAAGAAGGGCGCGCGCTGTTCCGTGGAAAACCTGCTCAAGCGCGTGCTGAAGGGCAATCCCGTAGGCTCCATCACGCCCTCGGTGGACATCTACAACGCCATCTCGCTCAAGTACGCCCTGCCCGTGGGCGGCGAGGACGTCGACTCGCTCGTCGGCGACTTCCGCTTGGGCGTCACGCAAGGCGGCGACGCGTTTCTGCCCATCGGCGAGGAGGACGAGGATCCCACGCTGCCCGGCGAGCTGTGCTACCGCGACGACGAGGGCGCCGTCTGCCGCTGTTGGAACTGGCGCGACGGCCAGCGCTCGGCCCTCTCGGACGACTCCGCGAACGCCATCCTGGTCATCGAATGCGTCGATCCGGACCGCACGGACGAGCTGGAAGCGGCCCTCGACGAGTTCGCGGGGCTCATGGAACGCTATCTGGGCGCCTCCGTCGCCGCGCGCGCCGTCATCGACCGCGCGCATCCCGAGCTGGCCATCGCCGAGTAGCGCCGTCGGAACCGCGGGCGCGCCCGAGCTTCGAGAGCCGTTTTCGCTCGAAAAGCACGCCTCAGCACGCCAAGGGTGTTTTTCGAGCGAAAACGCGCTCATCGGACGATATTCTGGCCGGCGCCGTGCGGTCGCACCGCCCGCCCGGGCGGTTTCTCGCTAGCTTCAACAGCCGCTCGATCCGGGAACCGTGGCCTTGTAGAAGATGTGCATGTCCTCATAGGCGCCGAACCCGTTGACGAAGCCTTGCGGGACGGTGCCGACGCGCGTGAAGCCGAGCTTGTCGTAGAGGCGGATAGCGCCTTCGTTGCTGGCCACCACGGCGTTGAACTGCAGGCCGCGGAATCCCTTGCGCGCCGCTTGGTCGAGCGAATCCTCCACGAGCGCGCGCCCAAGGCCCAAACCGCGCGCACTCGAGGCCACGGCGTAGCTTGCGTTGGCCACGTGCGCGCAGCGTCCCACGTTGTTCGGGTGCAGGATGTAGAGCCCCATGGTCTTGCCGTCCAGATCGGCCACCGTCGTCAGCGTCTGCGCGCCGAAGAACTCCCGCGCGCTTTCCAACGTGAGCGGTTCGATCTGGGGAAACGCATTCCCCGCTTCCACGACCTCGTTCCACACCTTCACCATGCCCGCAAGGTCCTCCTCGCGGTACGGGCGAATCTCAAGACCCATGGCGCTTCCTTTCATCGCAAAAAGACTGCGCCAGTATAGCATCGGCGCAAGCGGGGCGCCACGCCAGCCAGGAGAAGCCCCCGAGACACGGCCTTACTCGGCCACCAGCTCGCGCACGTCCACGCGCTTCACCTTGCGAGACGACACGTAGGCCGCCGCCAAGAACACCGCCGCGAGGCCGAGCGTGAGGCCGCCGACCGCGAAAGGATTCGCGTCGAGGGCGAAACTGGTGAGCCCGAACAGGCCGAACAGCTGGCTGACCAGCCATCCTCCCCCGAGCATCGCGGCCGCGGCGCCGAGCGCGCATCCCAGAAGCGCGACGCAGAAGAAGCGCAGCGCGAACTGCACGCGCAGCGCGCGGCAGGTGAACCCCAGCGCGCGGTACACTCCCAGATCGTGCCGCTCCGCCGAGAACAGGCGGCCGATTATCAGCGACACGGCCAGGAACACGAGGGCGACCGCAACGAGCGCCATGACGTAGGCCATGGTGACGAACAGGCTCTGGATGAGCTCCACCATGTCGCCCGTGTCGGAGAACAGCCCGCTCGGCCGCGCGTCGACGTCCCCGCCGAAACGCCGTTCGAGCGCGGCGCGGGCCTCGTCGGCCTTGCCGGGGTCGGCGAGGGCGTACTGGTGCGGGGCGCTCGAGGCGTCGGGGTCTATCCCCGCCAGCTCGCACACGCTGTCGAACGTGACCACGCAACCGTACCCCGCGTTGAGCATGCTGGACAGCTTTCCGCACACGATGAAGGGACGCTCGACGCCGTCGTTGCCGGGCACCATGAACTCGTCTCCCAATTCGAGGCCTACGAGCGAGGCGAGGTTCGACCCCACGAGCACCTCGTTGTCGTAAAGCGGCGCCCGCCCCTCCGACATGCCCGTCACCAACGAGGTGTCGGTGAGGCCCACGAACGACCGGCTCTCGCCGCCCAGGTTCACCATCGTGAACGACTCCTGCCACGACCGCTCGATGGGGCTCACGTCCGCGATGGTGCGCTCCACCTCGTCGAAATCGAGGTCGGGGGACGCCGCCGCCGCGGTCACGTCGCTCTTCCACATGCCGAACGTGCTGTAAGCGGCGTCCGGCTTGTTCAGCGTCCCGCAGATGCCGTACACGAGCACGACGAACGCACAGAGCAAAAAGGCACACAAGGCAAGGCTTATGTAGCGCCGTTTCGCCGAGACGACCGCGCGCAGGGCCAGCTGCAAGTTGAGCCGGGAACCGGTGACGGGACGCGTCGCACGGCTCGCGAAGCTGTGGTCCGCCGAGCCGCCGCGCAACGCCACGAGCGGGGAGATGGCCGCGAGCTTGCGCGCGCGGTGCGCCACCACCGCCGCCACGAGCGCCAGCAGCGCACCCAAAACACACAGCGCCGCCACGGGCACCGGGTCGTTGTTGGCGAGAACGCCGGTGAGCTGGGCGAAGAACGGAAGCGCTGCCGGCACCGCCGCCATGGCGAGCGCGAAGCCCACCGCGAAGCCCGCCAGGCTCGCACCGCCGTACTCGACGACGAGCACGGCGGCCAAGGTGCGGCGGTCCACGCCCACGGCTTTGAGCGTGCCGTAGTCGGCGTAGTGCTCCTCGATGGACGACGAGATGGCGTGCGTGCAGATCACAAGCGCCACCACGAACAACAGGCAGGCAAACACGCCCATGACCGCCGCCCCTATGACCACCACCATCATGGCGTAGCCGGCAAGCGTCGTGGAGCTGAACATGCCGGAGGTGGAGGCGCCCCATGCCGTGCCCTCGGCAATGGCGCGGGTCAGATCCGACGGCTGGACCCCGCGAACCCGCGCGGCGTCCGAAAGGAACGCGTTCATCTCCGTGATGCGGTACGCGAACGAGCCCGTGGCGTAGATGTCGATGGGCTCCCCTTGCGCGACGGCGGCCTCGTCCACGTCGCGCGCGAGCTCCTCGTACGTTTCGGGGGCCACCTGGTAGCGCTTGAGCTCCATGAACGCGGTGCCCATCTGGGGGTCCTCGATGAACCCGGACACGGTGAGCGTGCGCGACCTGTCGCCGATGGCGAGCTCCACCGTGTCGCCGACATCCACTCCGGGCGACACCTTCAGCGTGAGCGGAACGTACACCTCGCCAGGCGCCGGGGGTTCGGGGTCGTCCGCGAACCCGGCGCCGTCGGGCGTGAACAGCCGGCAGGATATCCCCGTGCCCCATGCCTGGTACTGCACGGCGGAAGACGGGTTCTTGTCGATGTCCCGCCCGTCTTCGCCGTGAAACGCGGTGGGTACGACGAGCACGCTGCTCGTGCGCACCTCCCCCACCTCGTCGAGCGCCTCGACGCTCGCCACCGCCTCGTCGGTGAGGCTCGACGCGAGGTCGTAGGCGTACACGTCGCCCGCGCCCGCCTCGGCAAGCGCGTCGGCCTCGCGGGCGTTCAAGTCGACGTACATGCAGATGGTGAACGTGAGAGCCGCCGCCGTGAGCGCCATAAGGAAGAAGATGCCCAAAAAGGAGCCTTTGGAGCGCTTGATGCCCGCGACCGCGAGCGTGCGCATGAGTGCCATAATGCGCGCCCCCTACCAAGACAGCGAGGACAGCCAGGCGTTCACCTGGGCCTCGCGGGCCTTCAGATAGGCCGCGTCGCCTTCGCGGTACGGGGGCAGGTCGAGCTCGCCTTTGATGACGCCGTCCTCCAGGTACAGGATGCGGTTCGCGCGCACGGCGCACTGCACGTCGTGCGTGACCATGCAGATGGACTGGCCCGCAGCGTTCAGCTCGCACAGAAGCGAGAGCACTTCCAAGGTGTTCGCGCGGTTGAGCGCCCCGGTGGGCTCGTCGGCGAACACGACGTCCGGGCCGTTCACCACGCTGCGCGCCACGGCGCAGCGCTGCTGCTGCCCGCCCGAGGTCTGGCTGGGCAGATGGTGCGCGTCGGCGGCAAGGTCCATGCGGTCGACGAGCGCGCTCGCGGCGGCGCGCGTGTCGGCGGCGGACCGCCCCTCTTTCAGATAACCGGGCACGGCGATGTTCTCAAGCAGCGTAAGGTTGCTCACGAGGTGCGCCTGCTGGAACACGAAGCCGAAGCGCTGCGCGCGCAGCTCGGCCATGTCCTGCTCGCGCAGGCTCGTGATGCTCGAGCCGCGGTAGAGCACGTTGCCCGCCGTGACCGCGTCCATGCCCGACAGGCAGTAGAGCAGCGTGGACTTGCCGGAGCCCGACGGCCCCATGACGGCGGTGAAGTCGCCTTCGTAGAGCGCGAGGTCGACGTTGCTCAACACGTGCGTCTGCACGCCGTCGGCCGCGTAGCTCTTGGAAAGCCTTTCGGCTTGGATGATGATGGGTTTCATGACAGCCTTTCGAATCGGTTCGTCTCTGAAAGGCATCGTAGCCGCGTCGACATTAAGGAGTCTTTAAGGCCCGCAGGGAAATTCCAGCGTCGCGCGCAAACCGGGGTCGGCGTTCTCGAGGCGCGCCGTGCCGCCCATCTGCCCGACCAGGTAGCGCACGATGAACAGGCCGAGGCCCGCGCCGGGCGCGCCTCCGGCATTGCCCCCGCGATAGAAGCGCTCGAAGGCGAACGGCAGGTCCTCGGGCGGCATGCCGGGACCGTGGTCGCGCACCTCGATGCGATAGCCGTCCTCTACGCGCGCCCCGGAAACCTCCACGGGCGAGCCGGGCGCGTACTTGCGCGCGTTCGCGATGAGGTTCTCGAGCACCTGGGCCAGGCGTTTAGGGTCGTGGCGCACGACGGCATGGTCGAGACGGCCTATCGCCACCTCGCCCGTCGCGTCGAAATCGGACACGGCCGCGCGCACGGTCTCGTGCAAGGGAGCTTCCTCGCAGGTCACGACGATGCGGTCGAGGTCGGCGAGCGCGTGGAGGAACAGGTCGTCGGTGAGGCTGGTCACCTCGTCGCACTTGCGCGCGATGGTGCGCGCAAAGCCCGCGCGCTCGGCTTGCGTGCGGGCCAGACCCAGCTCGAGCGCCTCGGAATAGGCGCGGATGGAGGCGATGGGCGTCTTCACGTCGTGCGAGAGCGCGGCCACGGTGGTCCTGCTCTGCTCGATCGCGGCCGCCTCGGCGTCGCGGGCGCGCTTGATCTCCTTGCGCATGTTGTCGAAGGCCCAGGCGAACTTGCCGAAGGGGTTGCCGCGCTCGTAGGCGAGCGGCGCGTCGAGGTTGCCGCCCGCCACGTCGTCGGCGAACGCCTCGAGGCGCAGGAAGGGGCGCACCACGCTCGCGTACAGGTAGCCGGCCATCGCCCACACCGCCGCGACGCCTGCGGCGAACAGCGCCCAAACGCCTGCAACGCCCGATGCGCCGCGAGCGTCGGCGGCGGCGCGGAGCACGTCCTGGGCGTCCGCGAGCGCCGTGTCGGCCTGCGCGGCCCCGTCGCCGGAAAGCCCCGACCGGGCCGCATTCAACTCCACGACCTGCGCACGCAGGTCGGCGGCCGCATCATCGCCGCCGAGGGCCACGGTGGCCGCCGCGGCCAAGGCCGCAAGCGCGACCGTCACGGCGAGGGCGAACCCCGCCAACCGCGCGGCGACGCGCCGCGCCTCGCTCGACCTTGCCGCCGTCACGCCGCTCCCCTGCCGCCCGCGTCGAACAGATAGCCCTTGCCGCGCACGGTTTTGAAGTAGATGGGATGAGCCGGGTCGTCTTCCAGCTTCGCGCGCAGCCAGCTCATATGCACCGAGACCGTCTGAGGCTCCACCTCGGAGAACGCGCCCCACACCTCGGCCAGCAGCCGTTCCTTCGACACGGCCACGCCCTCATGCCTTACAAGGTAGGCCGCCAAGGCCAGCTCCTTCGGAGACAAGGGCACGGGCACGCCCTCCTTCGCAAGGATGCCCGCCCCTTCGTCGAGCGTGAACGGGCCGGCCGACCTTCCAGCCGACGCCTCGTCGCCCGCACGCCCTTTCGCGCGCCGCAGCAGCGCCCTCACGTGGGCCAGCAGCTCGCGCAAGGAGTAAGGTTTCGGCAGGTAGTCGTCGCCTCCCGTGTCGAGGCCCTCGATGCGGTCCGTCTCGCTCGTGCGCGCCGAGGCGAAGATGACGGGAACGTCGCTTGCCCGGCGCAACGCCGCGCATGCCGCGAACCCGTCGTCGCCCGGCAGGTTGATGTCGAGCAGCACGAGGTCGAACGCCTGCGCGCCCAGCACGTCGTAGGCTTCCTCGGCGCTCGCTGCACGCGCGACCGCAAACCCCTCGCTTTCGAGATAGCGCGCCACGATGGCGGAGAGGTCCGAATCGTCGTCGACTATGAGTATGCTCGGCATGAGGGCGACCCCTTCCCCTTGGTTCGCGAAGCCGCGCGAGTCGACGTCCGGTCGATCTGCGCCCGCTCATTGTAGCAGCTGCGCCGAGAAGCGCCGCCGTCAAGCGCTCCGACCGTTGTCTCATCCCTCTGCGGCGGCCTCCACCTGGACGACCTCGACCAGAAGCCGCCCGAAGTCGGGAGCGGTCTTCGGCGTGACGACCGCGTGCCCGATCTTCTTCTCGGCCGCCACCCGTGCGACGCCCGCCACCTCGCCGCCCGATTCGGCGACGGCGCGGTGCTCGGCAAGCGTGCCCGGATCGACGGCGCGCTCGATCTCGGCCGTCGTGGCCTTCGCAAGCGTGCTCAAAGCCAACTCCATGTCGCTCATGTTGTCGCGCAGGCTCTCCTTCGTCAGCCCTTTGAACCCCTTGTACTCGCTTGCCGTCATATCCGACCAGGCACGGTAGATGTCGTTGGTGAGGATGGCGTATTCCGCGTTGGTCTTGACCCCGCGCTCGCGCCATTCAAACGTGAGACTCTTGCGAGTTCGGATGGAGAAGAGCCGCTGGCTTATCCATTCCTCGGTGTACCCCTTGCGACGGTAATAGGAAATGGCGCGCTCGATGGCAAGCTCGGGATCGAACACCTCGTCGATGCGCTCTTTGCCGACTTCGGCGATCCAAAGCTTGAACGGCTCGGCCTTGGGCGAGGGAATGGACTGGACGATCCGCAGCACCTGCTCGGTGTTGGCAGCGTCGGTAACCCTCATCTTGCCGTCTACGGCCCTCATCTTCAAACCGTTACAATTTGTAACGGTTTGATTCCCCTCGTCAGCGAGTCTTTTCTTGAGCACGCGCCAATACGTTTGCGGGTTCTTGCTTTCCGACAAAACCCCCACCACGTCGACCACCGAGAAGTACCAATCCCTCTCTTCCTCCACCCACACCGACCGGATCTCCCTGCCCTCGAACACCTGCAGCTTGTCGAGCCTTCCCCTGCCTTCGTCTTCGGCCATGGCTCCGCCACCCTTTCTTTCCAAGGTTTTCCAAATCGTTGGATTGTGTAAGCAGGCGGCTCGGGAAAGGATGTTTGCTAGAAAGACGGAAGAAGCAGGAACATGCCGCCTGCTGATGTGCATGCCTGCGGCATATCTCGTGTGCTGATCATATTATAGCATACATCTGTTCGTTTTTAGAGAGCAAATCCGAAGCTGGCGCCCGTTTTCGCAAACTTCGCCAAAGGAGCTGTGCGAGGGTTCGCAGCCCTGCTGCGCACCCTCGCTACGACAGGTTCACCTTGCGATCGAGCAGGTACACGCACAGCGCGTAGCAGCCCGCCGCAACGCAGAGCGACCCCGCCCAGCCCAAGCCCGTCGTCACCGTCATGGCCGCCGACGTGCTGTACGGACTCGTGCCGAACGCGAGCCCGCTTGCGACCAACACGTTGACGACGGTGCCCACCAAGCCGATCCCCCAGGATATGGCCAGGTACAGCCCGATGCCCGCGGCCACCTTGTGCCGCGAGGCCAGCACCGCCCCCAAGGCGAATGCGGCATACGCCACGAGCAGCGTCATCACGCCTTGGATGGCGGCGCCCGCCATTCCCGACAGCACCGTGAGCCAGTCGTGCACGCCGTCCGCCATGCCGCCGCCCGCCGCGCTCAGCATCCAGTACGGCAAAGTGCTGTCGATGCTCGCGTTCACGAACCCAGTCGCCGCCAGCGACACGGCGAATGCGCTCGCAAGCACCACGAGCGCATCGATGAGCAGCCACAGCGATCCTGCAAGCACCTTCGAAAGCATGATCTGGTTCGCGGTCACCGGCAGCGTGAGGGTCAGGTAGCCCTCGTCGGTGAACAGGTTCTTGTAGAACCGATGGATGATCACGACGATCGTGGCGATGGTGGCCGAGAAGATGCCGAGCACGCTGAACGCGAGCGCGACCAGCATGGCGGCGGCGATCAGCTCCGCCGCGTTGGACATCGAGCCCGAGCTCATCGACGCCTCGCCCATGCTGAAGCCGACGAACCCGCAGATGCATGCCACCGCCGCGAGCGCAAGCGCCGCGATATGCAGCGGCACGAGCACGCGGGAGAGCGCCTTCATATCGTATTTGAACAGCTTCTCTAGCATCTGAACGCCCCCCTGAAATAGTCGTCGAGGCTCATGCCGAACTGCGCGCGCATCTGCTCGGTCGGCGCATGCATGACCATGGTCCCGTACTGGAGGAAGATGAAATCGTCCAGCACGCGCTCGACGTCGGCGATGAGATGCGTCGAGAGCAGGATGGTGGAATCGCGGTGGTAGTTCGAGATGATGGTGTCCAGAATGTAGTCGCGCGTGGCCGGATCGACGCCGCCGATGGGCTCGTCGAGCAGGTAGAGCGCCGCATGGCGCGCCATGACCAGCACGAGCTGCACCTTCTCCTTCGTCCCCTTCGAAAGCGTCGACATGGGCGAGGCGATGGGCACCGAAAGGCGCATCAGCATGTCCTCTGCCAATCGACGGTCGAAGTCGGCGTAGAAATCCTCGAAGTACCGCAGCGTCTCGCTCACCTTCATGCCCGGCGCGAAATAGGGGCGCTCGGGAAGATAGGACACCACGGCCTTCGTCGAAGCGCCCGGCGCGGTCCCCATGATGAGGACGCTGCCGTCATCGGGCTGCAGGAGGCCGGCCGCCATCTTGATGAGGGTGGTCTTGCCGCTGCCGTTCGGCCCGAGCAGCCCGACGACGCGGCCGCGGGGAACCGTCAGGCTCACTGCGCCCAACGCCACCGTCGCGCCGAAGCGCTTCGTGAGCCCGCGGCATTCGAGCACGGGCTGGAACGGCTGGTCGACGATCGGGGGAAGCGGGCGAGCCGGAACGTACGGGGGAACGTACGTCGGCTGCGGCGTCCCGGCGAAGGGTTGGCCCTGCCCAGGCGGGGCGCCCCATGGCGCAGGCTGTCCGTAGGGGTAGGTCGGTTGGTCCATGCTCTCTCCCTCTTCCTCGTCTTTCCAAGACGGTTCGCGCGAGGCGCGAACTCTGCCGCGCCGAGCCAGCTGCCGACCGTCCAGGTCGGCGCGGCAAGCCGGCGAGGGCGGCCGCAGCGTCGAGAAGTTCCGGCGGCCGGCAGGCGCCGGAACCGGTCTACTGCCCCATCATGTCCTGGATCTTCTTCAGGTCGGCCATGCTCATGCCGCCGGGCATGCCGGGAAGCCCGCGGCGCCGGCCGCGGCCCTTCTTGCCTTTCTTGCCCTTCCTGCCGCCCTGCATGTCCTCGACGGCGGGCATCAGCTTCTTCATCATCTTCTTCGTCTCGTTGAACTTCTTGATGACCTGGTTCACGTCGGTGACCGACACGCCCGCGCCGGCCGCGATGCGCGCGCGGCGGCTGCCGTTCAGAAGCTCGGGCTTCTCGCGCTCGGCCTTCGTCATGGAGTTGATGATGACCTCCATGTGGTCGAGGGCCCCTTCGTCCACCTGGCCCTGGTTCATGGCCTTGCCGCCTCCGGGCAGGGCGTCGATCAGCTTCGAGACGCCGCCCATCTTGCGGATCTGGCGGTTCATGTCCACGAAGTCGTTCAGGTTGAGCTGCGCGCGCATCATGCGCTCGGTCTGCTCCTGCTCGATCTCTTCCTGCTGCACCTTCACGGCGCTTTCAATGAGGCTCACCACGTCGCCCATGCCGAGTATCCGTTTGGCCATGCGGTCGGGATGGAACTCCTCGAGCGAGTCCGGCTTCTCGCCGGACGAGATGAACTTGATGGGCTTGCCCGTGACCTGCTTGATGGACAGCGCGCCGCCGCCGCGGGCGTCGCCGTCCATCTTCGACATGATGACGCCGTCGAAGTCGACGCGCTCCGAGAACGCGGCTGCAACGTTCACCACGTCCTGGCCGGTCATGGCGTCCACCACCATGAGGATCTGATCGGGCTCCACCGCCGCCTTGATGGCCTCGGCCTCGTCCATCATCTCGTCGTCCACGTGCAGGCGGCCCGCCGTGTCCACGATGACCACGTCGCGCAGGCTGTCGATGGCGTCCTGGACGCCCTCTTTGGCTATCTTGACCGGATCCTGGCCGTCGCCGCGGTACACGCGCACGCCAATCTCGCCGCCGAGCGTCTCCAGCTGGTCGGCCGCGGCGGGACGGTACACGTCGCATGCCACCAGCAGCGGCGAGTGGTTTTCCTGCTTCAGCCGGTAGGCCAGCTTGGCCGCGGCCGTCGTCTTGCCGGAGCCCTGCAGGCCCACGAGCATGATGACGTTGGGGATGCGGCTTCCCAACACCAGCTTGGAGTCCGTCCGGCCCAAGAGCTCGGTGAGCTCGTCGAGCACGATCTTGATGACGTTCTGCGCGGGCGTGAGCGAATCGAGCACTTCGGCATCGAGGCAGCGCTCCTTGGTCCGCGCGACGAAGGTCTTCACCACCTTGAAGTTGACGTCCGCCTCCAGAAGCGCCAGGCGGATCTCGCGCATGGCCCCGTTGATGTCGTCCTCGGTCAGGCGGCCCTTGCCGCGCAATCCGCTGAATATGCCCTGCAGGCGTTCGGATAGGTTCTCGAGCATGGTCGATGGCTCCTTGCTTCGATTTCGTCGCTGTTGTGAGGATTATACCGTCAGGCGGGCCGATCGGGCTTGCATCCATTCGAACAACGCTTCTTCGGGCGAAGAAAGCGCTATCGGGTGCACCCGTACGCGGATGCGCCCCGTCTCCGGCGTGAAGCTCGCGTCATCCGCCCGACGCCGCAAGGCGCTGCCGGACGGCCTCCGAAAGCCGCATCCCGGCAGCGCTTGCGCTCCGCTTCCCCCGCGCCTCGAAGCGACGCCGTCACTTTCGCTCGTCGAAGTCGCCCACCAGGGCGCGCGCGAAGTCGTGCGCGTCGAAATCCTTGAGGTCGTCCAGGCCCTCGCCCACGCCTATCTTGAGCACCGGCAGGCCCAGCTCGTGGCTCACGGCCAGGGCGATGCCGCCTTTGGCGGTTCCGTCCAGCTTCGTGACGATGACGCCGTCCAGATCGAGCGCGCGGTCGAACTCGCGCGCCTGCGAAAGCCCGTTCTGGCCGGTGGTGGCATCGGTCACGAGCACGGTGAACACGGGCATGTTCGCGCGCTTGCGCACTACGCCCACCACTTTCTCCAGCTCGCGCATGAGATCGGCAGATGTATGCAGGCGGCCCGCCGTGTCGATGAGGACGAGGTCGGCGCCCTCCTGCTCGGCCCGCTCGATGGTGTCGTAGCAGACGCTGGCCGGATCGCTGCCGCGCTCGCGCGTGCACACGGGCACGTTCGCGCGCTTCGCCCACACTTCCAATTGTTCGATGGCCGCTGCGCGGAACGTGTCGGCGCTGCCCAGGAGCACCGTGCGGCCCGCGTCGGTGGCCTCCTTGGCCAGCTTGCCCACCGTGGTGGTCTTCCCGGTGCCGTTGATGCCCACGAACAGCACGATGGCCTCGCCGCCGCCGAACACCTCCTCGCCCCCTTCGGCGAACGTGTCGGCTATCCGGTCGTTCAATAGGTCGAGCACCGCGTAGGCATCGGGCAGCGCCTTGCGCGTGGCCGTGTCGCGCAGCCCCTCCACGATGTCGCTGGCCGCCGAGCCGCCGATGTCGGCCAGGATGAGCGTTTCTTCAAGGCCCTCCCAAAACTCCTCGTCAAGATCGGGGCCGCGGTCGAGCAGAACGTTCATCTGCTCCTTGAACTTGTCGCGAGAGCGGGAAAGCCCTTCGCTGATCCTATCGAAAAACCCCATGCGGGCTCCTTTCGCCATGGCTTGAACAGTGTAGCTCAAACGAACCCGCGCGTCAGCAGCCGGCTCGAGCAGCGAGCCGCCTACCGCCCGGCGCGGAGTTTGCGCAGGGAAAACGTGAAGCCGATGAACGGCAGGAACGAGAAGACGAGGCATGCGAGCGCCACACCGAGCCCCATCAGGCATATCGTCTCTCCAAGCTCGAATTGCTGGGCGACGAACAGGTTCTCCAACCCGAAGAACGCCGCCGCCAGCAAAGCGCACGTCAGCGCGGCGCCGCCCGTTCTGCCGCGGCTCCGCGAAAGCACCTCGATCTTCGATTCGTCATCGGTGAACAACGGGGTCGTGCCCGCCTCGGCGCGCACGATCTGCCAACCGGGCCCCAGGGCCACCGGCTCCCAGCCTCCGGCGCGGAAAAGCTCCTGCACCTCGGGGGCGAACCCGGGCTCGAAGTACACTTCGTAATCGTACTCGTGGGGCTCTCCTTGCTCGAAGCGGTACAGGACCGCGCCGGAAAAGCCGCTCAGATGCCACCCTTTCGAGCTCATGCGCTTGAGCAGCGCCATGTCGTGGACGGGCATCATCGCCAAACCGCCGCACATCCGGTATTTAGCCATGGTTCTCCTTACTTGTTTCATCCAACCGTTCCTCGGCAAGGGCGACCAGCTGCTTGCGGCGCTCGAAGTCGCGCCGCAGCACCGCACGGCCCTCCTCGGTGGCCGCGTAGAGGATGCGCGCGCCTTCTTCGGGACCCTCGGCGGTCTCGGCGATCCACCCCGCCTGCTTAAGCTTCTTGAGCGTCGTGTACATGGTTGCGGGGCCGATTTTCACCGCGCCGCCCGTGGATTCCTCGACGCCTTGCATGATCCGATACCCGTGCACCGGCTCGAGCGTGGCCAGCAGGATCAGGAAGATGCTGTCGGAAAGCTCTCCCGTCTCATACGGGCTCCTCTTCGCCATTTCGCTCCTACTAGTATATCAATGATGGATAGTATGCTACAATCGAGATGCTTGCAAGCGAACTATATTTTCGGTTCCCACTATACTCTATCTTTGAAATGGAGCGTCCCATCATGGTTGAAGAGCGTTTGGAAACGACGGCTGCAAGCGAGCAGGCAATTGGAATGGGCTCGCAAGGGAACGGATCCCCTTGGAGCAAGGGACGCGGCAACAGGGCGTTCCGCATCATCACGTTGGTCGCCCTGCCCCTTCTGTGGATCGGGTTCTTCCACTCCCTCTTCACGGGCAACGAAGCCAACATGTCCAGCTATTCGCTGGTGATACTCATGTTCTCGCTGCTGAACGCGGACGTGCTGGTCAAAGGAGAGAAGCTGCCGAACAAAGCGCTCAACGTGCTGGCGAAGGCCAACTGCCTGCTGCTGTTCCTCTGGGCGGTCGCCACCATCGTCCACGTGCTGGTGAAGTAGCCTCCCTAAGACCGAAGGATGAGACATCGACCCCGTCCCGTCGTTTCTCCCTGCCATCTTGAGCGAGCGTAGCGCGGAGTCGAAGGATGACAAAAGGGTTTTCCCTCGCAGCCAGAAGCTCGAAACGCCTCCGGTTCGGAACGCGTTCTACATGAAGGAGGGCGGGCGGCGGTGCCCACCAAGCGAGTTCCGCACGAGCCGAACAGCCCAGTGGGCTGTTCGCGCGAGCTCAGGACTGTCTGAGCGACTGGGCATCGCCGACCGCTCTCAAAACGCGCAGGTCGAAGCTATTCAGCGTGTCGCAGGGCGTTCTCGAGCTTCTGGCTGACCACCTTCGTCACGCCGTCCGCCTGCATGGACACGCCGAACAGCACGTCGGCCATCTCCATGGTGCGCCTCTGGTGCGTGATCATGATGAGCTGCGTGGTGTCGCGCAGGCCTTCGAGGTAGGACACGAGCCGGCGCAGGTTCGAATCGTCGAGCGCAGCCTCCACCTCGTCCAGGATGTAGAACGGCGTCGTGCGGATGCGGTACACCGCGAACAAGAGCGCGAGCGCCGTGAGCGACTTCTCGCCGCCGGACATGAGCATCATCTTCGTGATGCGCTTGCCGCGGGGCTGGGCCGTCACCTCCACGCCGGTGTTCTCCAAATCGTCGGGATCGACGAGCGAAAGCTCGGCCGAGCCGCCGGGGAACAGCACGGCGAAGATCTCCCGGAAATTCGCATCCACCGCTTCGAAGGTGCGGACGAAGTCGTCCTTCATGCGCGCATCGATGACGTGCACGATCTTCGAGAGGGACCGCCGGGCGCCGTCGAGATCGGCCAGCTGGGCGGCCAGGTAGTCGTAACGCTCCTTGATCTGCTCGTACTCCTCGGCCGCGTCCGGGTTGATGGTGCCCATGTTCGCGATGCGGCGGCGCAGCTTGAAGGCCGCATCCTCCGCCGCTCCCCGATCCTCAAGCTCGGGAAGCGCGAGCGCCCGGTCGAGCGGCATGTTGCAGTCGTGGACGATGGCGTTCACGGCCGCGTCCACCTGCACTTCCAAACGGCCTTTGTCCACGCGCGCGGCCGACAGGCGCGCGTTCGCGTCGTCGAAGGCGTCGTGGGCGGCGCGCGCGGCAGCGCGGGCCTCGTTCACGGCCGCATGGAGCCCCGTCGACGAGTCCTGCGCGGCGGCGGCTTCCTCCTCCAGATCGCGCGTCCAACGCCGAGCGCTGGCCACGAGCTCCTCGAACACGGCGAGCAAAGGCTCGATGCGCTCCTGCGCCGCGACCTTCCTTGCAAGGGCCTCGCGCGCCTCCTCGTCGCTTCGGGCGAGCGTCTGAAGGTCCCTCTCGCGCGCATCGACCACGCGCTTCGTGTACGTCTCGCGCTCGACGAGGGTCGCCGCTTTCAGCTTCGCCTCGGAAAGGGCGTCGCGCAGGCGGGCGGCCTCCTTGCGCAGGGGCACGACGGCGTCTTGGACCTCCGCAAGCCGCTCCATCCCCTCGTCCAGCTCCCGCTTGAGCGAGGCGAGCCGCTGCTCGAGCGCCTCCGCCGAGGGGCGCGCGTCGGCTACGGTGCGCTCGGCTTCGGCGCGCTGGCGCTCGATGTCGGCGAACTCGCGGCGGACGGCGGCCAGCTTCTCCTCCAGGCGGCGGGAGTCGTTGCGCGACGATTCCGTCTTCCCGCGCAATTCCGCGAGTTCCTGGGACAGGCGCAGGCTCGCGCTCTGCGCCTCGCGCAGCGCCTCCTCCGCCGCGCCGGCGCTCGCCTCGGCGGCGGAGCGCTCCGCCTCGGCGGCGGAAAAGCGCGCCCGCAGCTCCTCGAGCCTGCGCGCTCGGGCGAGCACGCCCTCCTCGTCGTCGGCGGCGGCCGCCCCCACGCTCACCTTGCCGCTCGGCCACACGACGCATCCGTCGCGCGAGGCGAACCGGGCGCCGTGCTCGTCGCGGGCATGCGCGGCGAACGCCTCGTCGATCCCCGCGCAGACCACGACGTCGCCCAGCAGGGCCTCCACGGCCCGAGCCGCTTCGGACGGGTACGACAGCTCGTCCACGAGCGCCTTGCCGGCCCCCTCCGCAGCGGCAAGGCGCGCCGCCAGCTCCTTCGGCCCTCGGCCGTCGCGGGCGACGAGCACCACCTCGCCATCCTGATCGCACGACGAGAGCGCCGAAGCCGCCTGCTGCGCACCGCCGGCGTCCTCCACGAGCAGCGCCATCACGTCGCTGCCCAGCAGGCGCTCGACCAGCGCCTCGGACCCCTCCGGCGCGCGCACGGCGCGCGACAGGGGCTCGAGGTCCAAAGCGGCCTCGCCCGCGTGGTCGAGCAGCCAGGCGCGCGCGGGCCCGGATGCAACGCTCGCGCGCTCCATCTCCTCGAGCCCCTTGATCTCGGATGCGAGCAGCGAGGCGGCGTCGCGAGCCTCGTCGAGCGCCGCGCGCGCGGCCTCGCGGGCCGACAGCGCCTCGCCCACCTGCGCCCGCGCGGACGCCTCGGTCTCCACCAGGGCGGCAAGCGCGCGCTCGGCCGACGCGGTCGCCTCGGCCTGCGAAGCGGCTTCGGACTGGGCGCGCTCCAGTTGAAGCTCCAGCTCCTTGCCGTGGCCCTCGATGAGCTTCACGTGGGCGAGCCCGCTTGCGAGCGCCTCCTGCGTCTCGGCCAGCTCGCGGCGCGCCTGCTCCTGGGCCCGCTCCCCCGAACGCTTCGCGCGCTCCAGCTCCTCCACCTCGTGTTCGAGCGCGCGGCGGCGCTCGGCGTTGGCGGCCTGCTCCGATGCGAGCCGCTCCACCGACGCGTCGGCCTGCCCATGGGCGCGCAGCGCTTCCTCCAGCTGCTCGACCGCCTGGGCGCGGTCGGCTTCCGCCTGCGCGCGCTTGGCCTTGTTCGACTCCAGCGTCACGCGCAGCTCGGCCTCGTAGCCCTGGGCGGCCCGGCGCTTCTCGTGCAGCAGCAGCGTCGCGCCGTCGAAGCGCTCCACGGCCGACGAGGCCCGCCGGTGCCGGCGGGCCAGCTCGCCCGCGTCCATGCTCTCGCGCCGGATCTTCTCCTGCAGCTCCTCGGCGCGCGCCTCCGCCTGCGCGATGGCGGCCCGTCTCTGCTCGAGCTCGGCTTCCAGCGCCTGCTCGCGCGACGAGGCTTCGTCCCAGCCGCGACGAAGCGTGCGCAGGTCGTCCACGGCAAGCGCGAGGCTGTGCTCGGCCAGCTCGGCGGCCAGCCCCTGGTAGGCGCGGGCGCGCTTCGCCTTGCGCTCCAGCGGCCCCAGCTGCCGCTCCACTTCGGACGCCACGTCGCGCACCCGCGCGAGATGCGCGTCCATGGCGGCCAGCTTGCGCTCGCTCTTCGCCTTGCGCTGCTTGTGCTTCAGCACGCCGGCGGCCTCTTCGATGAGGGCGCGGCGATCCTCCGGCTTCGACTGCAGGATGGAGTCCAGGCTGCCCTGGCTGATGATGGAATGCGTGCCCGTGCCCAGGCCCGAATCGTGCAGGATGTCCAGCACGTCCATGCGCCGCGCCACGGTGCCGTTGATGAGGTACTCGCTCTCGCCGGAGCGGTACATGCGCCGCGTGATGGCCACTTCGTCGTAGTCCACGGGAAGCGTGCCGTCGGAGTTGTCCAGCACCAGATCCACTTCGGCGATGCCCACCGGCTTGCGGGCAGACGAGCCGGCGAAGATGACGTCTTCCATGGCTTGGCCGCGCAGATGCTTGGCGTTGCGCTCGCCGAGCACCCACAGCACGGCGTCGGATATGTTCGACTTACCCGACCCGTTCGGGCCCACCACGGCGGTGATGCCGGGTTCGAGCGCAAGCGAGCTGCGGTCGGCGAACGACTTGAATCCTTTGAGGACGAGCGATTTCAAGTACATGGGCGGCTATCCCTGCTTGCGCTGCTTGGCGCGCTCGCGCTCGTTCTGCTTGCGGGCCTTCTCCTCGGCCCGCGCGGCCGCTTTGGCGGCGGCCTTCTCGGCCTTGGCCTGCTTGCTCGCCGCCGCGGCGGCGGCCTTCTCGGCCTTGGCCTCCTCGTCCATGCCCAAGCCGAAGAACTCGCCAAGGCGCGCGAGCGTGCTCTTGGCGGCCTGGCTCTCGGCCTCCTTCTTCGTGCGGCCCGTTCCACGGGCCAGCCCCTGCGTGCCCGCGAACACCTGCGCGACGAACGTGCGGTCGTGCGGCGGCCCCTGCGTTTCCACGAGCTTGTACGTGGGCGTGATCCCGTCTTCCTGCAGCTTCTCCTGGAGCGCGCTCTTGGGGTTCTCGGGCTCGCTCGCCATGTCGAAGGACATGCGCGGAATGAGCGTCTGCTCGACGAACGACTGGGCCGCGGCGATTCCGCCGTCCAGGAACAGCGCGGCCACCACGGCCTCGTACACGTTCTCGAGCGCGGAGTGCAGGCCGCGCTTGCCCGTGCCCGTCTCGGAGGAGCCGAACACGATGATGTCGGCGAACCCGAGCCGATCGGCCACGTCCGACAGGCTCGCGCCCGACACGAGCGCCACCTTGATGCGCGTGAGCCCGCCCTCGTCCAGGTCGTGGAAGCGATGGAAGGCGATGGCCGCCACGATGGCGCCCAGGATGCTGTCGCCCAAAAACTCGAGGCGCTCGTAGGAGTACTTGACCGATTTGCCCTCGGTGGCCGAGGGGTGCGTGATGGCGGACAGCAGCAGCCGCTCGTCTTCGAATCGGTAGTCCAGGATCTCCTGCGCTCTGTTCAGCTTGCGACGCTGCTCGTCGCTCAGCGTCATGGGGTCGTCATGCGATTTCATGTGTTCGCCGGTTTCCTTGAAGGGGCTCACGCGTTTTGCCGTCCGTCCCCTATTGTAGCTGAGGCGCTGGTGGAAGCCACGGTCTGCGCGATTATTTCAGAAACGCCCGTCCGCACGATGCCGGCGGCGGTGAGCACGCCGTTCTTCACTGCCAGCGCGCTCGACGAGCCGTGCCCGACGATGCAGGCGCCCTTGACGCCCAGAAGCGGCGCGCCGCCGTACGTGTCGGGGCTCACCTGCACCATGAGCTGCTTGAGTCCCCCTTTGATGGCAAGCGCCCCCAGCTTCGTGAGCGGCGTGGCGAGCATGATGTCTTTGAGCGTTTTGAACAGGGTCTTCGATGTGCCCTCGATGGTCTTCAGGCACACGTTGCCGGTGAATCCATCGGTGACGATGACATCGTAGGTTGCCGCCAAGATGTCGCCGCCCTCGGCGTTGCCGGCGAAGTTCGGCAGGCGCTCGGAAAGCAGGCGATGGGCCTCTTGGGCGAACTGCGAGCCCTTGGTGTCCTCCTCGCCGATGTTGAGCAACGCCGCGCGCGGATGCTCGATGTGCAGGATCTTCTCGGCGTAAATGGACGCCATCTGGGCGAACTGCACGAGGTACTCGGGCTTGCAATCGGCGTTCGCGCCGACGTCGCACATGACGACGGGGCGCACGGGCGACGGGATGACCGTTGCCAGCGCCGGGCGCGCAACGCCTTTCACGCGGCCCATGACGAGCGTCCCGGCGGCAAGGCATGCCCCGGTCGACCCGGCGGAGAAGAAGCCTTGCGCGGCGCCCTCCTTCACCAGGCGGCAGCCGACGACGATGGACGAGTCCTTCTTGGCGCGCACGGCGTTGGCGGGATGCTCGGCCATGCCGATGACCTCGGCGGCGGCGCGCGCCTCGCACCGCTCGTGCGCCGCCGCGAACGGCTCGACGACCTCGGCCGGGCCGCACAGGATCACGGACAGGGCCGCATCGGCGGCAAGGGCGTCGGCAACGCCCTCCAGAACCACGTCGGGCGCATGGTCGCCCCCCATGGCGTCGACGGCGATGGTTACCTTGTCGTATGGCATAGTGAGACCTCACTCTCGCGAACGTTCGGCGAGAGGCCTTGAGGCCCCGATATCGGCACGCGTCCACGCAAGGCGAAGCTCATCTTGCTTGAGGAACGCGCTTTTGCTTGCAGAAGACGGCGTGCAAGGGCGAGATCAGGGGCGTCAAAGCCTCGCGGCATCGGCGGGGCCCGCCAGCAGGGAGACGGCGGGACCTACCAAAAAAGCCTCCCGGCGCTTCGCGCAAGGCGCGATGTGCGGGGAGGCTTGTCGGTGCGCAGACGTGCATGCGCGGACGAGAGGCTTATTCCGTCTCGATGACTTCGCGGTTCTTGTAGAAGCCGCAGTTCGGGCACACGCGATGCGGAAGCTTGGCCTCGCCGCACTGCGGGCACACGGAACGCGAAGGCGCCGCGATCTTGTCGTTGGTGCTGCGGCGGGCATGCGTGCGGGCGCGGCCCATTTTACGCTTAGGTACTGCCATGATCTATGCTCCTTCTGTAAGCCGAGCGAATTCCGTCCGCTCGTCCTCGCTTAAGTTTTCACGCGAAACGGTATAGTACCAAAGGTTTTATCCTTGCGCAAGGCCCCATCAGCGCATTTCGTCGAATGTCACAGGCGCTCCACACGACGGCGAGAAGGCCCGCGGCCGCGCTATGCGGCGTCGGGGCTTCCGCACATCCCCACGAACAGCACGGCGCCCTGCGGGGAGCGCACCTCGTAGAGGAACGGCCGGTCGAGGTTGAATTCGAGCTCGCCCACGAGCGTTGGGTCGGGCAGCGCCGACATCTCCATGATGTCCACCTTCGTGTACGCGGCGGCCTCAACGCCGTTCTCGTCCAGGCCGATATGGCTCTCCTGCAGCACGCTCGACACGCAGGCATCCGCGTCGGAGAGGTTCGAGAAGTCGGCGCGATCGTCGAACGCCGCGGACATGCCCATGCGCTGCAGAGCCGCGATCAGGCCGTACGAACGATCGAACGAGAACTTGGGCACGCGGTACGTGATGTAGGCCTCGTCCGTGTCCTCGGCCGTGAACGCCTCCTCGAGCGCGGCTGCGTCGGCCAGCAGGGCGCGCGCGTCGACCCCCTCGGCCGGCAGCACGAACGTCATCTCGCTGCCGTCGGCGAACCCGAGGCTCGCGCGCGTGTAGGCGTCCGTGGCACGGTACTCCCGCGGCTTGTCGAGACGCTGCTCCATGAAGGAGGCGTCCGCATCGCCTTCTACGGCATGGAACGCGCCCGTCTCGGTGGCGTCGGTTTCGAAGGGCGAGGCCCATTCGCTTTTGAAGTAGAGGGCGCTCATGAGGGAGAGCAGCATGCCCTCCTGGGTTTCAACCTGCGGCGCGATGGTGCCTTCGGTGGATTCGGCGATCCAGTTGCCCATGGCCTCGTTCGCGCCGGGCGTGCCGAACCGCGCCGTGTAGAGCGAGGCGCTGAAGTTCTCGACAACCGCATCGAGGAAGCCCTGCCGGTACTCCGCGCCCTCGCGCAGCCACACCGAGTTCGCCAGCCTGACGTCCGCGCCGCTGCCCGCCATGAGCAGGTTTTGGAGATGCCCGCACTGCTCGGCCGTCGCCGTCGCGTCGCCCCCGCCGAGCACGGCGCCGATCTCGTCGGCCGTGTCGCCCGCCGCGCCGAGGCGCGTCATGGCGAGCGCGTAGTACAGGCTGATAGGCGAGTAGTTCTCGTTGGCCTCGCCGGGAGTCGCCGAGCCGTCGTCGCCCGCCAGCACCGCCGCGGCGCTGCGGTAGGAGAACCCGGAGAGCTCGTCGAGGAAGGCGTCGTCCACCGGGTTTTCCGCGCGCAGCTTCTCCTGCGCCTCGAAGTCGTCGGGGTCGGGCTTCGCCGGATAGCCCGTCTGCGTCACGCGGGTGGCGCCGTCGAACTCGTCCCCCGACACGGAGCACCCCGCGAGCCCGAGCCCGCAGGCGAGCGCTCCCACGGCGAAAAAGACGATGATCTTGCGCAGCGGATGCCCCATGGCGTCCCTCCGTTCAACCGGCGCGCGGCGCGCGCGTTTGGCGTCGCGCACCAGTATCGCATAGATCGAACCAGGATTCGCGCGCGTCCGACGCTCTATGCGACGGCCGCACACCGAGCGTGCGGCCGCGCGGGCGAATGGTGCCGAGCATGGAGCCGCAGCCTTCAGGAGCGTTTGAACAGGGGCGCTCTCTTCCGATTACGAGCACGTTGGATCTTCCTCCACAGCCGCTCGAAACGCACGGTTTCCGCCGCAATGTTGCGTTCAGCCACGCGCCTGTTATTTCCACTCGAAGGTGAACTGGGGAAACGCGCGCGCACTGTCTCATCGAGCGCAACCAAGCCCGAAAGGAGCCACCAAAACGCAACATTGCGGCGAAAACCGTGCGTTTGACCCGTCCCCGGGTAGCGGCACAGGTTGGCGCAGTAAGTCAGCGAGCCACTCTGGCGCTCGAGATCGTGGGGATGGCGGAGGCGTGGCGTGCTTTGGTACGCGAGCCTCCGGTATCGCTGCGAGATCGGGCGCTAGAGCAGCCCGCAGCGTCGGCGCGCTCCATCGGCCCTCAGGCCGACGGAACGTGCTTCGCCCCGAACTGCATCTCGTAGTAGCGGGCGTACGTGCCGCCCAGCTCCAGCAGCTCGTCGTGGGTGCCCTGCTCCACCACGACGCCGTCCTCCACCACGGCGATGAGGTCGGCGCTGCGGATGGTGGACAGGCGGTGCGCGATGACGAGCGTGGTGCGACCTTCGGAGAGCCGCTCCAGCGACGCCTGGATGGCCCGCTCGCTCTCGTTGTCGAGCGCGCTCGTGGCCTCGTCCAAGATGAGGATGCGCGGGTTGCGCAAGAACACGCGCGCGATGGCGATGCGCTGCTTCTGCCCGCCCGACAGCCGCGCGCCGCGCTCGCCCACGAACGTGTCGTAGCCGTCCGGCAGCCCCATGACGAACTCGTGGATGTTCGCGGCCCGCGCCGCCTCCACGATCTCGGCGTCCGTGGCGTCGGGCTTGCCGTAGGCGATGTTCTCGCGCACGGTGCCTCCGAACAGGTACACGTCCTGCTGCACGATGCCGATGGCCTCGCGCAGCGTTTCCACCGTCACGTCGCGCACGTCGATGCCGTCGATCTCCACCGCGCCCGAACTCGGATCGTAGAAGCGCGGAAGCAGCGAGCACGTGGTGGTCTTGCCGCCGCCCGACGGCCCCACGAGCGCCACGGTCGTCCCCGCCGGTATGGCCAGGTCCAAGCCGCGCAGCACCTCGTGCTCTCCGTCGTAGCTGAAGCGCACGTCGCGGTAGCGCACTTCCCCGCGCACACGGCCGTCCGCCTGCCCGCGCCCGACCTCGGCCGCGGCCAGCGACAGCGCCCCGGGGCGGTTGCGCACGTCGGGCCGCACGGCCAGCACCTCCATGAAGCGGCGGAAACCCGCGTAGCCCTTCTGGAACTGCTCGGTGAAGTTGATGAGCTGCTCGATGGGCGACAGGAAGATGCCGATGTACAGGGCGTAGATGGCCAGTTCGGTGACGGCCAGGCCGCCCGTGGCCACGAAGTAGCCGCCGCCCACGATGGTCACGGTGTACAGCACGCCCGTGAACACCGAGTTCACCGCATGGAACGCGCCCATGAACCGATACGAGCTCTCCTTGGTGTCCACGAAGCGCTCGTTCGTGCGGCCGAACTTCCCTATCTCCACGCCCTCGTTGCCGAACGACTTCACCACGCGGATGCCGCCGAGCGAATCCTGCAGGCGCGCGTTGATGTCGGCCATCTTCTTGCGGTTCTCCGTGAAGATGACGCGCTTCTTGTAGTTGCGCCAGAACGCATAGGCCGCCATGACCGCCGTGGCCGCCAGCATGATGGCCGTGAGCGGCACGTTGATCATGAACAGCAGCACGAAGGAGCCCACGATCTTCAGGATGCAGATGAACAGGTTCTCCGGCCCGTGGTGCGCCAGCTCCGAGATGTCGAACAGATCGGTCAAGAGCTTGCTCATCATCTCGCCGGTGTTGTTGCGGTCATAGTAGGAGAAGCTCAGGCGCTGGTACTGCTTGAACAGGTCCATGCGCATGTCGGCCTCCATGCGCGCGCCCATGATGTGGCCCCACGCCGTGATGAAGTACTGGCAGGCCGTGCGCAGGGCGTACAGCAACGCGAACCCGAGCGTTATCCAGCCGAGCGTCGACAGGATCACCTCGGGCGCCTCCAGGAAGAACTCCTTGGTGAAGAAGCTCAGGAACTGCGGGAAAGCCAGATCGACCGCCGCGAGCACCGAGGCGCACACGAGGTCGAAGAAGAACAGGAACTTGTAGGGCTTGTAATAGGTGATGAAGCGCGCGAACACGTCGCGCGCCGACACGCGGGGCTCGTCGGCCGAGGGGGCCGATGCGGCCCGGGTTTGGGTTGATGAGGTTCGTTTCGTTTCCATGCCCATTATTGTACGCCTACCTTCCCTTTCCGCGCGCCTCATCCTTGGGGCGCATCGGGTTCGTCGCTCTCGTTGCGTTCGCCGCGCGCGCCATGCCGGATAGGCGGTTCGTCCTTGGCCTCTGCCCCATCCTTGGCGCGGCGGCCTTTGCGGCGCTTGCGGTCCTTGAGGGCCGTGACGCCGCGGCCGAACATGCCCACGTCCGCGCTGAGCAGGTAGGCGGGCAGCACGGCGAGCGCGGCCCACGGGGCGGCGGCCCAGCCGAACGCCTCCGCCGACAGCAGCACCGCGGCCAGCGGGCAGCGCGCGGCGGCCGCGAAGAATGCCGAGGCGCCCATGGCCGCCGCGAACGAGGGTGCGGCGCCCAGAGGCCCCGCGCACGTGGCCCCCAGAAGCGCGCCTACGCTGAGCGCCGGCATCACCTCGCCGCCCTTGAAGCCGACGCCGAGGGTGAGCGCCGTGAGCAGCGCCTTCACGGCGAAGTCGAAGGTTCCCGCATTCCCGGAGAAGGCGCCGTCCAGAAGCGCGAGCCCCGAGCCCTCGAAGCGCTGCCACCCGAACGCAAGCACGAGCGCGCACAAAAGCGCGCCGCCCGCGGCCGCCACGAACGCGGGGTGGGCGCGCGCCCGGCAAAACGTCCGACGGAGCGCGCGCAGCGACCAGCCGAACGCGGTGCCGGCCGCGGCGCTCGCCACGCCCACGAGCACGCAGAGCGCGCCCGCGCTCCACGACGCGTCCGGGATGGCCGCCTCGGGAAGCGCGTAGCCGCTGGAAAGCGGCAGGGCGACGAGCCATGCGGCGAAGGAGGCCGCGAGCACGGCCGGCAGGCGGCGCGCGACGGCGCCGTCGAAGCGCACGAGCTCGAGCGCGAACGCCGCGCCGGCGAGCGGAGCCGCGAACAGGGCCGAGAACGCGGCCGCCATGCCGCACGCCGCCGTCCAGCCGCGACGGGCCTCGCCCGTCTCGCGCCCTGCGATCGGCTCCACGCGCACGAGCCTGCCCAGCCCCGACGCGGCCGAGGAGGACATGGCGAGCGCCGTGGCTGTGGCCCCCGCCGATCCGCCGCCGAGCACCGTGAGGAACGTGCAGGCCAGCGCCGCGGGCGCGAGGGCCAGCGGCACGGGGTCGTCGTCGCGCACGTCCTCCACCACCGATCCGGGCTGGGCGCCCAGCGGCAGCCGCAGCAGCCGGAACATCCCGATGGAAGCCGCGCCCAGAACCGGCAGGGCGAAGACGAGGTAGGGAAAGCGCGCGGAAAGCGCGGAGGCCGCCGCCAGCGCGAGGGTGGCCAAGGCGGCCGCGAGCGCCCCGGCCGCGCCGACGGCGAGGGCGAACGCGGCGTGCCTTGCCAGCTGCCCGGTCAGGCGGGCCGCAGCGCGCCTCACCGCTTCCAGCCTTCCCGGCGGCGCTCCTCCTCGCGCGCGCGGGCGCGCAGCCGCACGAACTCGCTCGCCGCGCCCCGTCCGAACACGCCCACGTCGCGGCTTCCTGCGAAGGCGACGGCCACCGCGAGCGCCAGGTACGGGGCGGCGGCCAAGCCGAATATCTCCGCGCCCATGAAGAGCGCCGCAAGCGGGCAGCGGCTCGCGGCCGCGAAGAACGCCGCCAGCCCAAGCGCGGCCGAGAACGGCGCCGAAGCGCCCATGAGCCCGCCGAGCGAGCAGCCCAGAAGCGCGCCCACCGTGAACATGGGCATGATCTCGCCGCCCTTGAGCCCGAAGCCGAGCGCGAGCACGGTGAGGCCCGCTTTCACGGCGAAGTCCGCGCCGCCCGCATGGCCTGCGAGCGCCCCGCGCAGAAGCGGCATGCCCGTGCCCTCGAAGCCCTGCCACCCGAACGCCAGCACCACGCCCGCGAACAGGAGCCCGCCCGCCACGGCGGCCAGCACAGGCCGCCCCACGTGGCTGCGCACGATGCGGCGCGCGCCGCGCAGCGCTGCCCCGAACACGGTGCCGGCCGCCCCGCACGCGAGCCCCACGAGCGCGCACTGCGCCACGAGCGGCCAGGAGAAGCCGGGCACGCCGACGCGGGGGATCGCATCTCCGATGCCCGTGATCCGCGCGAGCGCGAACGCGGTGAGAGATGCGAGCAGCAGCGTGGGCACGTGGCGCGCCACGGCCCTATCGAAGCGCGCGAGCTCCAGCACGAAGGCCGTGGAGCCGAGGGGCGCGAAGAAGAGCGCGCCGAAGCACGCCGCCATGCCGGCGGCCGCCGCGTAGCCGCGCGGGATGGCCGGCCGGCCCGCGCGTACGGGGGCCAGCTTAAACGGAAGCCCCACGAGCGCGCCGAGCGACGCGCCCATCTGCAGGGCTGCGGCCTCCTTGCCCACCGAGCCGCCGCCGAGCACCGTGAGGAACGTGCCCGCGAGGATGCCCGGCGCCAGCGCGGGCGGCACGCGGTCGTTTCGGCGCAGGCGGTCGACCATCGTGTCGGTGGCCAGGTGGGCGGGCAGCTTGAGCGCCCGGTACAGCAGCACGGAAGCCGCGCCGAGGACGGGCAGCAGCAGAAGGAGCCACGGGAAACGCGCTTGGAGCCGCACGGCCAGGTCCACGGAGAGCGAGAGCGCGATGGAGGCCGCGGCGCCCACGACGCCCACCGCGAGCGCGAACAGGACGTGGCGCGCAGCCTGCGGCAGGTTGACGCCGCCGCCCGCCGACCCGCGCTCCTCCATGTCCGCCTCGCCTCCGTCCGCCCTGGCCCATCCGCTCCATGATAGGGACCCCGGCGAAGACGCGCCGGGCGGCGAGACGAGCGTAACCGCGCTGCCACCGCTCCCTTGAGCGCCCGACACCGCGCGCCAGCTGAACGGCAGGCCGCGGCCTGCCGCACGCCCCGCGAAGCCTCACGCCGTCAGCCAGGCGGGCGGATCACCCCGATGGAGGACGGTGAGCTTGTGCAGCGCGCGGGTGACGGCCACGTAGAGCAGGTTGCGGTCGAAGTCGGCAGCGTACAGGCGCCGGTCGGCGTCGAGCACCACCACCTCGTCGAACTCGAGCCCCTTCGCCATGGTCACCGAGGCGATGGACGCGCCGCCGAGGTACCCGCCGCTCTCGGGCGCGAGCAGCTGCACGTCCCATCGGTCGCGCAGAAGCTCGTGGTAGCGGCGCGCCAGGTCGTCGGTCTTGCACACGATGCCGAGCGTCTTGCGGCCGCCCGCCTTAAACGCCGCCAGCGCCTCCTCTATGCGCGCGAGCACTTCGGCCGTGTTCGCGCACCCCACGATGCGCGGCTCCTCGCCGTGGCGCTCCACCGCTTCCAAGCCGGAGACGGGCTTCACCCGCCGCGCCAGCGCCATGATCTCGCAGGTCGACCGGTAGCTGCGCATGAGCTTCGCCACGCGGGCCCCTCCGTAGACGGCCGCAACGTCCGCGAGCTCCGAGCGGTTGCCGTCGTCGACCGTCTGATGGAAGTCGCCCAGCACGGTCTTCTCACAGGGGAACATCCGGGCCACGGCGCGATGCTGCACGGGGGTCAGGTCCTGCATCTCGTCCACCACGAGGTGCTTGACCTCCGCGAAGGCCCCCACGCCCCGGAAGGCGGCGCGGCACAGCACGAGGGGGCACGCGTCCTCCCATTCCACCCTCCGCCCGGCCGACAGCTTCAGCAGATCCGCCTCGCCGCGCTCGCGTAGGAACAGGCGGTAGAGCGCGAGCTCGTCCTTCGCCCGCAGCATGCCCGCCAGCTTGCGGCGCACCTCGCCTTTCGCAGGCAGGGCGAGCCAGTCGCGCCCCACCGCGCGGGCGTCGAGGTCCCGCGCCACGTCGCCGGCCACAAGGGCGATCCGCTCGAATGCGGGCAGGCCGCCGTAGCGCCGGTAGCGCTCCTCCAGCCAAGCGCCCTCCACGACCCGGCGGCCGAAGGCGATGTCGGCCCCTTGGAACAGGTCGTCGGCCGCGCGGGAGAGGAAGGCTTCGAGCTCCCGAGCGAACGCGACCTCGCCCTTGCGCCGCGCGCGGCGGCGATGGCCCTCGTCGGTGTCGTCCACGGCCGACCGGGGCGCTTCCACGGACACCGAGCCTCCCAGCTCCTTTTCCACCGCCTCGCGCAGGCTCAGGTTGACGATGGGCTCCTCCCCCAGCTCCGGCAGCACGCGCGACACGTAGTCGGAGAACACCCGGTTCGGCGAGAGGATGGCCACCGATTTCGACGTCAGGCGTCCGCGCTGGCGGTAGAGCAGGTAGGCCACCCGATGCAGCGCGATGGACGTTTTGCCCGATCCCGCCACGCCCTGGATGACCAGGGTGCCGGAGTCCTCGTCGCGGATGAGCGCGTTCTGCTCCTTTTGGATGGAGGCGACGATGGATCGCATCTCGCCGTCCGACGTGCGGGAAAGCTCGTACTGCAGCACGTCGTCGCGCACGCTCGAGCCGCTGTCCACCGCGTGGACGAGTTGTCCTTCCTCAACCGTTATCTGCCGCTTGAGCGCGAGCGTGCCCTCGACGCGTCCCGAAGGCGCGTCGAAATGCGCCGGCCCGGGCTCGAAGTCGTAGAACAGGCCCGCCACGGGCGACCGCCAGTCCGACACGACGGCCCGCCCGCCGAAGCTGAACGAGAACCTCCCCACGTAGCTCGCCGTAGGAGCGGCCCCCTCGCCTGCCACGAAATCGACGCGCGCGAAGTACGGCGAGTCGAGCAGCTTGCGCAGGCGCTCGGCGGCATAGTGCGACTGCACCGCGCGGCGATCCTCCTCGTTCAGCGCAAGCTCGTTTTGGAAGCTCTCGCTCGGGTCGATCTCACCCCGGTACTCGGCCAGGTAGCGCTTGGCCTCGCGGTACCCTCCCTCGATCCGCTCGTGCAGCCCCTCGGCGCGCTCGAGGGCGTCGCGCAGCAGCTCGAGCGTCTCGGCGAGGCGCGCCCGCTCCTCGTCCACGATGCTCCCGTTCTCGGACTTTTCGCTCATCAGACGTCGCCTCCTTCTTGGTCCTCTTCCCGGTATGCGTCGGCGCGAAGCACGAAGCGCTGAACGGGGTAGCCGAACTCCTCCGCTTCCTCGGCCTCCTCGAAGCCGATCTCCTCGAGGCGGCGGCGATGGCCCGTGTCGGCGCGGTCGCCCGCCCGGTACGTCGTTATGGCCAGGTCGCGCCCCGGCGCCTCGGCCCGCACGGCGTCGACGAGCGCCCGCGCCACGCCCGAGGCGCGGCGATGCTGCGGATGCACCGCCAGAAAGTCGATGCAGCCGCGCTCCCTCGTGAAGGCCGCCGCTCCCGCGAGGGACGCCGAGCCCGGCTCGCGCGCGACGAGCGCGCAGCCGCGGTCGATGGCGCGGCGCAGCCACGCCTCGTGCTGCCCCTCGTCAAGGCAGGGGAAGTTGTCCACAGCGAGGCGCAGGAGTTCCATCCACGCCGCCACGTCGGAGGGCGTCGCGCGCTCGACCGTCCAGTCGCCCGCGCCCCTCCCCGCCCGCAGCGCCGAGGCGCGCAGGCTGAACGGCAGCTGGAGCGGATAGAACGAGCCGCGCGCTCTGAACCGCGCGGGAGGAACCTTGTAGAGCGCCGCGAACGCCGCGGAGAACGTCTGCTGGCTGTCGTAGCCGGCCGCGCGGGCGATGTCCACGATGGGACGCTCCGAGCGCGCAAGCGCGCACGCGGCCTCCGTCAGGCGCCGCCGCGAGACGTAGTCGTGGACGGTCATGCCCGTCACCTCGCCGAACAGGCGATGCAGATGGAATTTCGAGTATCCGGCGGCGCGCGCGACCTCGTCCAGATCGAGCCTCCCGCCCAAATGCGCTTCGATGTGCTCTATGGCCCGCTCCACTGCGCGCAGGTTCGCCGATTCCATGCCCCTCCTTCCGTTTCGACTCGATGCTCCATTGAACCAGAACGGCCCGCGGCGCGTCTCTACTTTTCTTGCTCTGTTGCCGAAACCGGAAGGAATGCGAAAGGCGCATCAAAAATCGTCGACGCGCACCCTTCGCGACCGCCCTGTAGGGCAAGGGCTCAGCCCTTGCCCTGCCAGTCCAGCGAAGCGGCACTTCCGATAGCCCCGTGAGCGTCTGATGAGCGGGGCGGGGCTTCCCCCGCCCTCAGCGCACCTCGTAGCGGCGCGAGGCCGCCCAGGTCACCAGCAGGCCGAGCGCGGTCACTGCGGCGAAAAAGACGAAGGGGTTCGCCAAGCTCGCTCCCGGAGCCAAGCCGAACAACCAAGACGTCACGTTGGAAATCGTCCATGGGCTGAATTGGCTCGACACAACGAGGAGGATGGCGATGGCCGCCACAACAACGCTCCGCGTGCTGAAGCGCATCTGCAGGGCCGCGAACGCAAGACCCACCGCGGAAGCTGCCGCGCAACCCAGGAACATGAACAGGAAATCGAGCAGCGGGCCGTTCTGAGGACCGTAGGCCATCAAGAACAGGGACTGGTTGAGCGCCCACTGGGGAATCACCGCCGCGCACACGGCCTCAACGAGGGCGAGGAGCAAACAGGCCGCCGCGAAGGACGCCGCCGTGCTCGCCAGCACCTGCGAGCGCGTGAGCCCCATCCGCAGCAGGAACCTCGCATCGCCCGCGTAGACGGACAGCGCGAGCAGCGGCATGAAGACATAGGGCAAAATCCCCATCGCCGACACCATGAAATGCGCCTCGTTCGCCATGGAAAACAGCGCCACAACCAGGACGATGGACCCTATCACCAGGCAGAACACCGCCGCGCACTGCACGAGCTCGACCGCTTGGTAGCGGATGGCCGCTTTGAGTTTCATGAGGTCACTCCCCTTTCCCGGTCAGTTCCACGAACAGCTTCTGCAGGCTCATGGGCGCCACGTCCAGCCGGTCGGTCAAGCGCTCGCGCATGGGCTCGCCCTGCACGTACGCCATCGCCAGGTTGCCCAGCTCGTCGATGCCGAGCACCTCGAGCCCCTCGCAGTACGCCCGCACGTCCTCCGCGCGCCCCGACACGCTGTAGCCGCTCGCGCGCAGCTCGTCGGCCGAAGCCTCCATGAGCAGCCGCCCCTCGTCGATGATGACGACGCGCTCCACGAGGGTCGCCACCTCCTCGATGAGGTGGGTGGCCACGACCACCGCGCGCCCGCGCTCGAGGTAGTCCTCCATCAGAAGCCGGTAGAACAGGTCGCGGTGGGCGGCGTCGAGTCCCAGCACCGGCTCGTCGAGCAGCAGGTAGTCCACGTCGAGCGAGAGCGCCATCACCAGCTGGCAGATGGAGCGGTAGCCGGTGGAGAGCGCGCCCGTCTTCGCCTTCACGTCCAGCTCGAACATCTTGGCGAGCCGCAGCGCGCGCTTCGCGTCGAACCCCTCGTGGAAGCGCCACATATGCCCGATAAGGTCGTCCACGTGCATGGATGCGGGGATCATCTGCACGTCGCCCGTGCAAAACACCTTCGCCAGCGCACGGGGGTTGTCCGTGACGAGCTCGCCGTCCACGAGCACCTGCCCGCTCGTGGGGATCAGGCGGTTCGACGCGATGCCCAGAAGCGTGGTCTTGCCCGCGCCGTTGCGGCCCAAGAGCGCATGGATCTTGCCGTATTCGAAGGACAGCGTCACGTCGTCGAGCGCCGTCGTTTTGCCGAAGCGCTTCGTCAGATGCTCGGCTCGCAGCTC
Source organism: uncultured Eggerthellaceae bacterium (assembly GCA_958454405.1). Classification (GTDB taxonomy): domain Bacteria; phylum Actinomycetota; class Coriobacteriia; order Coriobacteriales; family Eggerthellaceae; genus Enteroscipio. The sequence continues at coordinate 40,317 of CAUEBO010000007.1, forward strand.
ACGCATGGTCGTATCCCTTCTCGATAAGGCTGACAACCTGGTCCTTCGTCAGTCCGAGCTTCTTCGCCTCGGCCACGAGGGCCGCCACGTAGCGCTCGTCGAAGGCGCTGCGGCGCTTCGCGCGCACCTTCTCGGCGGCTCCTTCCTGCACGTACATGCCCATCCCCCTTCTCTTGTAGATGATGCCCTCATCCACGAGGATGTTCATGCCCTTGAGGACGGTGTGCGGGTTGATGCCGAGCAACGCCGAGAGCTCGTTGGTCGAAGGGATGCGGTCCTCTTCGGCGTAGACGCCGGTGAAAACGTCCTCCTCGATCTGCTCGGCAATCTGGATGAACAGGGGAACATCACGCCCTGGATCGATGTCCACGATGCCTTGCGCCTCCTCCCCGCCTTCTTGTTTGCTAGTTTGTTACTCTAGTAACTAACTGACATTCTAAATACGAGCTGGCGGAATGTCAAGCGAGGAGGGAGGATGAAACGGGCGCGTCAGATCGACGCGCCCGAACGTCAAACGAACAAGTGTTTCACGTGAAACGATCCATTGAAAGCTGCAGAACCGCCCTGCGCCCTATCGCGCCCCTTGGAACACCGTGTCCGTGTCGCGGCACAGATGCTGAACGGCGGTGCGCGCGGTCTCGACCGCGGTGGGCAGGCCGCCGGGAGCGGTTATGCGCTGGCCCGCGAAGTACACGTCGACGATGCTCTCGGGCTTCGAGGGGTAGCTGCGCGTCTTCCCGCCCGGCACCATGTTCGACATCCACGAGCCCTTGTACGAATGCAGGTACCGCTCGTAGGTGAGCGGCGTGGCCACGTCCCACACCTCCACCTTGCCCTCCGCCTGCGGGTACTTCTTCGACACGGCGGCGATCACCGCTTCGGCCAGCGCGCGCTTCTCCTGCGCGTAGGTGCCGTCATCGCGGCGCGCGGCCCACCAATCGTACGTGTCGCCGTTCATGAACAGCGTCACCGCCGTGCAGCCTTCGGGCGCGTAGCCCTCGTAGGAGGCGTAGTTGTTGATGGCCAGGGTATCGTGGCGCTGCCCTCCGCAGAAGACGGGCTCGTCCACGGGAAAGCCCACGCTTTCGGGCACGTCCGAGAGGTCGGCGCGCACGCCCAGGCACACGAACGTGTCGAGGATCGGCGAGACGCTCTCCCGCAACTCGTGCGCCCACCCCTCGGCCAGCGGAGGGTCGAACAGCTCGTCCACGGCCATGCGCAAATCCTGCGTCACGATCACAGCATCGAAGGTGCGCTCCTCGCCGTTCACGACGACTCCCGTCGCCCGACCGTCCTCCATCGCCACGCGGTCGACGAGGCTGCGGTACTCGATCGTGCCGCCCAGCCCCTCAAAGGTCTCCGCCATGCGCCGCGCCATGGCCAGCGAGCCGCCGAGCGGGTAGCCGCCGTCGCCCGAAGCGAGCGTCGCGAGCGTGAAGGCGAGGCCCACTGCGCTCATGTCCTCGCCCACCATGCTGCTGAACAGGGTGCGCAGAAGCGGGCTCGAGAACCGCTCCGCGAAGGCGCGGGCGGTCTGGTTCGCGTAGAAGGGCATGCGCGCCATCGACGGCAGCATGGCCAGCAGGGCGAGGAGGCTCGTCGAACGCTTGGAGGCCACCTTCACGCCCTTGAGGTCGGTGATGGGCATCTGCATCTTCGTGAACTTCCTCACGTCGCGCATGAGGCGCCGAATTTCCCGCTCGTCCTCGGGCGCGACGTCGATCAAGTGCGCCTCCAGCCGGTCGATGTCGCGGTACAAGAAGACGGTGCGCCCCTCGAACTCGTAGGCGAGGAAGGGGTCGCGGTTGTAGATGGGCACGTCGGCGTTGAGCGCGCCGACCTCGTTCCATACCGCGTTGAGCGCCGTCTCGGGAGACGAGCCTGTCAGCCAGTGCATGCCGCCCTCGAAGAGGTACCCCTTGCGGCTCCAGCTGGTGGAGGCCCCGCCGGGGATGACATGCGACTCGAAGATGGTCGCGTCGAAGCCGCTCTGGCGCGCGTACACGCCCGCCGCGAGCCCCGCGATGCCCGCCCCCACGATGGCGACGCGCTTCGGCGAAGCGCCCGCAATGCCCTCAGCGCCCGCGATGCTCGCCGCTTCCGTCCGGCGCACCGCCGACGCAGCCGCCATTTCCCCACCCAATGTTTCACGTGAAACATTCGTTCGTTTCTTGTTCTCGTTCTCCGTCATGCCCCTACCTCTTCCTCACGATGTCGACGATCCACTCGGGCTCCGGGCACGGCATGTCCGGACACAGGGCCAACTCCTCGGCGATTCCCTGGATGGCGGCCCAGAACGCGATGGACAGCGCCACTGGGTCGCCTGCGCGAATGGTTCCCTCGCGCTGCCCCCGGCACACGACCTCGGCCGTGGGCGTGTTCACGTCGAAACCCGCGAGCATCTCCTTGGCGTGCGGGGGAATGGCCTCGTCCAAGAGCGCGTTGCCCATGAGCACGAACATGTCGGCCATCATCGGGTCGCCCTTCAGGTAGGAGAGCACGCCCTCGGCGGCCCCCTCGAAAAACGCGAGCGCGTCGCCCTCCGCCCCGCCGTCCATCATCGCCATCGGCCCTTCCACGCCGAAGCCGACCAGCTCCTCGTAGAGGGCCTCCTTCGACTCGAAGTAATGGAACATGAGCCCCGTGCTCATGCCCACCGCCTCCGCGATGTCCCCCACCTTCGTACCCGCGTACCCCTTGCGCACGAACAGCCGCAGCGCCGCCCGAAGGATCTCCTCCCGCCGCTTCTCCCGCTGTTCCTGTCGCGTCACCATTCGTTGAACTTCCTTTCATTGAACTTTTATTCAATATAGTAGCATACCGGAACGGAAACGCGGGGATGAATGCGGATTCCACGCAGCACGGACAAATCGTGAAAAGGCGCCTTGCTCGCAAAGATCTCCCGAGGAAACGCTTGCTCCGACTTTCACTTGCGGCATATGCCCCAGCGCCCTTCGCACATGCTTCTTGCATGATGGTTCCCGACCGGGTCTCAGAACCTTGCCGCCCGTGTTCCGCCCTTCGCCACAGAGGACCTGCACGGCGAGAGGCGCAAACGCGCCGACCCTTTCGCCATGGCCGGCCCAAACGCGCGATTTTCGCCGCAATGCTGCGTCCAGTCGCGCGCCCGTTATCCCCCCCTGGGTGCGACCTGGGAAAACACGCGCGCACCGCGGCATCGAACGCAACCGGACCTGCAAGGAGTCCCTGGAACGCACCATTGTGGAAAAAACAGTGAGTTTGATCCGCATTTGATCCGCATTCCGCCGTCAAACCACCGTAGACGCGCACCGACGTGCGCAGTCTCTCGAGCCGATCCGCTTGCGGTCGGGCAAATGGGAGACCTCTTCACAAGGGAGCGGATTCTTCCAAAGGCCAGCCACCATCGGGCCAGCCGGCTCCGGCGAAATCAAAAATGACCGAAAACGCGGTCGAATGTGCAGTCCGCGGGGCCGATCCGCGCCCTTTGCGCGCCTCGGTCGCGCAAAACGCCTGGTCGCGAAATTCTCGCACCCGGTTTCGCGCTCGGCGACTGCGCATTCGACTGCGTTTTCGGTCATCTGCGGTTGGGGCCGAATGCTCCCTCAAGGTATGGGCTGGATTCCTCCGAAAGACCAGCTGGCGCCATGGAGGCGGATCGGCCAGAGCCGTGGCAAGGGTGGTTTGCCGCCGTATCGGGCATCGCGATCACCAGCTGGCAGATGGAACGGCAGCCGGCAGCAAGCGCGCCCGTCTTCGCCTTGATGCCCAGCTCGAACGTTTAGGCGAGCCTCAGCGCGCGCTACGCGTCGAGCCCCTCGTGGAAGCGGCCCTGTGCCCGACGAGGTCGCAGACTCCCGAGCGCTGATCGACGGCAGGGAAACCGCGCGACGCTAGTCGAGCTCGGCCTGGAACACCGTTCTCGTGTCCCGGCAGAGGTACTGGACGGCGATGCGGGCGGTTTTGACGGCAACGGGCAATCCTCCGGGCAGCATCATGCGCTGCCCGGCGAAGTACAGGCGCTCGATGCCCTGCGGCTTGGCGGAATGGGGCGAAACGGCCATGTTAGGCTCCAAGAGCGACATCCACGACCCCTTGTACGAGCGCAGGTAGCGCTCGTAGGTGAGCGGGGTGGCCACATCCCACACCTCCACCTTGTCGGCAAGGGGCGGGAACTTCTCCTCAAGCGCGGCGATGACGGCCTCGGCGACGCGGCGCCTCTCCTCGGCGTAGCTGCCGTCGCCTTCCCGGGCGAGCCACCAGTCGTACGTATCCCCCGTCAGCGGCACCGTGATCGCCGTGCAGCCGGCAGGCGCGCGCCCTTCGTAGCGGGCGAAGTTGTTGAACGTGATCTGGGAATACTCCCGCCCGGCCGCCTGCAACGGCTCCGAGAGCGAAAACCCGACGCTTTCGGGCAGCTCCTTCAGGTCGGCTGCGACGCCCAGGCACACGAGCATGCCGAGCAGGGGCTTCGTCGCTCCCAGCATGGCATGCACCCACGGCTCGTCGAGCGGCGGGTCGAACAGCGAGAACGCCGCCGCGAGCGTGTCCTGGGTCACGATGACGGCGTCGGCCGGCAGCGTCTCGCCGTCTACGACCACTCCGACGGCCGAACCGCCTTCCACGACGACGCGATCGACGGGCGCGCCGCAGCGCAGCGTCCCTCCCAGCTCCTCGAACCGCGCCGCCATGCGCTGAGCCATGCCGAACGATCCCCCCTCGGGATACCCCGCGTCCCCGGCCGCGAACGCGGCCAACGTGTTCACCAGGGAAAGGGCGCTTTCGTCTGCGTCGGCAAGGCTCAGGAACAGCTGCTTCAGAAACGGGCTTTTGAACCGCTTGAGGTACGCCGACAGGCGCTGTTTGGAATACGACGACGTACGGGCCAAACCAGGCGCCATCGGGAGCGAGGAGAGCGGGTCGGCTTGGGCGGGATGCTTCACCTCGACGCCCTTCACGTCCTTGAAGGGCATGTCGACCTTCGCGAGCTTGGCCACGTCGGCGCACAGGCGCTTGATCTCCGACGCGTCTTCCGGGGCGAGTTCGCTCAGCTGCTCGCGCAGGCGCTTCGGATCGCGGAACAGCAGAGCCGCGCGCCCGTCGGCCTCGAAGGCGTAGTACGGATCGAGGGCGCTGACGGCCGTGTCGTCGTCGAGGGCGCCCACTTCTCGCCACAGCGCATGCAGCGTCGTTTTAGGGGACAGACCGGTGACCCGATGCGTTCCGCCCTCGAAGACGTAGCCTTCCCTGCTCCAGCCGGTCGAAGCGCCGCCCGGGGCCTCGTGCCGCTCGAAGACGGTCGCCTCGAACCCGCTCTGCAGGGCGAAGACTCCCGCCGCAAGCCCCGCGATGCCCGCCCCCACGATAACGACCGACTTCCGGTCCGCTGCCTGCTCGTTCACGGCCCCACCTCTCCCTTGCGCGCCGAGCGGGCCGCTCGACATCGGACTGCGGACCAATGCGGGCCGCGCGTCGCGATGCCGGCGCTGCTCTGCACGACGCATCGCAACACGAACGCAGACGCAGTCGGGCCGCGTCCGCGGAAAACGCTTTTAGCAGGATAGCACACTGCGGTGCGCACGGCCGTCGGAATGCGGAGAGGCGCGCATCCCGAGGAATGCCGGAGGCGCAGGCAGCAGAAAGAACCGACCCGCAGGCGCGGGCACGAACGGCTCCGGAATGCTCAGCCTTCGCCGAAAGGGAAATCCTTGAGCACCGAGAACGGGTTCGGGGGCGCCTCGTCTCCCTCCTCGTCGGGGGCGCACTCGCAGGGGCCCTCGTTGAGGTTGGCGCCGCAGGAGGCGCAGAGACCCTTGCAATCCTCGTCGCACAGCGGCACAAGGGGGAACTCCAGAAGCAGCGCCGCTTTGACGAGCGGCTCGAGGTCGATGACGTGATCGTCGGGAAGCACGTCGAACTCGTCGTCGTCCATATCCTCGGGAGCCGACTTCGTCTCGTCGAGCAAGAAGTAGCCTTCTATCCGGCCTGCAAGGGATATGCGGAACTCGTCAAGGCAGCGTGCGCACGACCCGACGGCATCCCCCGTCACCGTGCCGGTCACCAGCAGCGCGTCGCCGGTGTTCGCGATGTCGGCCTGCCACGCCAGCGGCTCCGGAAACGCGTACTCGTCGGGACCGGCCTGCATGGAGGCAAGCGCGAGCTCGCCCTCAAAATGAGAGCTCTCCGCAGGCGCGAAGAGCTCGGACGGTATGAAGATGCGCAGCGACTCGTTCATGGGCTACCGGCTCGAAGCCAGGGAATTCGCGTTCAGGCGGTCGCGGCAGCGCCGCACGTTGCCCAGCAGCGTGTCGAGGCTCTGCTCCACATGGCCGAAGACCTCGTCGGCGTAGTCCTCCGCGCCGGCGCGCGTCTGGCGCTCCAGCTCGCGGGCGTCGGCGAGCACCTGGTCGGCCTGCTGCTGCGAAATGCGCACGATTTCCTGTTCGCTGGCGATGGTCATGGCCTGGCTGCGCGCATCCTCGATCATGCGGTTGGCCTCGGCTTCCGCATCGTCGAGCAGGCTCTGGCGCTCGCGCACGATCTGGCGGGCTTGGGCGAACTCGCTCGGGAACGTGTCGCGGATCTCGTCCATGATCTCGAACGCCGCGGCGATGTCGACCTGGCGCATGTTTCCTTTGCCGAACACCGGCTTAGAGTCCTCAAGCAGAATCGAGAGCTCTTCGAGCAGCCCCAAGACTCCTGTTTCGTCCATGATTGTCCTTCCACCCAGGCGTGCTGCGTTTCATCTGCGTTGTTGCGCACAGGCGCCCTTGCGCGCATGCGTCGCAATATAATAGCATGTATGCAGATGAAGCGAGGCTCCAATGCACAAAGCGTGCACATTTTACCCGGTCGGGCCCGCGTCGTTGCCGGTGCGTTTACCACGCCCCGCCGCCGGCGCACGGCGCCGCGCACGAGAAGCCCGCAGGACGCCGAGCGCGCAGGCCCGCTTCGCCGCGGCGAAGCGGCGTCAGCAGAGCTCCCAATCCTTCGGGTCCCGCTTCTTCCCGGGCTGGCGCACGTTCACCTCTTGGTTCTTCAGGCTCACGCGCGCGCCTTTCGGAATGGACGAGGTCACGAACGCGCTGCCTGCGATGATGGCGCCTTCGCCCACCACCGTCTCGCCCCCCAGCACGCTGGCGTTGGAGTAGATGGTCACGTTGTCTTCGATGGTCGGATGGCGCTTCACGCCCGACAGCTGCTGGCCCGCGCGCGTCGAGAGCGCTCCGAGCGTGACTCCCTGGTACACCTTCACGTGGCTGCCGATGACCGTGGTCTCGCCGATGACGACGCCGGTGGCGTGGTCGATGAAGAAGTACTCGCCCACCTGCGCGCCCGCGTTGATGTCCACGCCCGTGCCGCTGTGGGCGTACTCGGTCATGATGCGCGGGATGAGGGGCACGCCCTGCACGTACAGCTCATGGGCGATGCGGTACACGAAGATGGCGAAAAAGCCGGGGTAGGAGAAGATGATCTCCTCCTTGCTCTGCGCCGCCGGGTCGCCGTCGAAGGCGGCCTGCACGTCGGTGAGCAGGATGCGCTGTATCTCGGGCAGCTTCCGGAAGAAGTTCTGGCATATCTCGTCGACGCGCGCTTCCACCTCATCGGCGTTCGTGCCCTCCTCCCCGCGGAACAGCAGCGCCTCGCGCAGCTCGCGCCGAAGCGAGTCCTCCACGCGGATGAGAGTCTCGCCGATGAAGTACTCGGGGCGCGATCCCGTGGGGGTCTCGTCGCCGAAATAACGCGGGAACAGGACACGGCGCAGGTCCTTGATGATGCCGATGACGGCCTTCTTGTTGGGAAAGTGCCGATCGGGATCCGTGAAGAATATCTCCTTGGCGCTGTAGTTGCGGGCGATGCCTGCAACGACTTCGTCCAGATGCTCGTTGAACATGGATACCCCGTCTTCTCTCGTCTGCATGCAAGGGCGCCGCGCGCCCGCGCTCTCCTCCGCCCATGGTACCACGCCGCCGCATCCGGGAAAACGGTCCCGCGCGGCGGGCCCCGCGGCGCCCGCGAAGGCTATGCCCTTCCGTACTTTTTGTTCAACGCATCGTTGACGCACGGGGGCACGAACTGCGTCACGTCGCCGCCCAAGCTGGCTATTTCGCGGACGATCGACGAGGACAGGTACATGTACTGCGGCGGCGACATGATGAACAGCGTCTCGATCTCCTGGTTCAGCTGGTAGTTGAGAGCCGTCATCTGGAACTCGTACTCGAAGTCCGTGATGGCGCGCAGCCCCTTGATGACCACCGTGGCGCCCATCTTCTCCGCGAAGGCCACCAGCAAATCGTCGAAGGGCTCGACGCGCACGTTGGGCAGATGGCTCGTGGCCTCGCGCACGAGCTCGGCGCGCTCGTCGAGCGTGAACAGCGGCTGCTTCTTCGGCGATGCCGCCACCGCGACGACGACTTCGTCGACCAGCTGTGCGGCGCGGGTGATGACATCGAGGTGCCCGCTCGTGATCGGATCGAACGTTCCGGGCGTCAGTGCTCGTTTCATGTGCGGTCCCGTCCCCTTTCGGTTGCAGTGTCGGCGTCCTCCCCGCGCGCGGCGCGCAAGACGTCCACGACAGTATCCCCGTACTTCTTGCGGCGCGCAATAGGCAAATCGCGCGCTTTTGCCGCATCGTCCACCTCGCCGTCCGCCGTCGCCGCATGCTCGTACACCACGATCGCATCGTCGGAGAGCGCCCCGGACGCGCGCAGGCAAACGACCAGATCCAGCACCTCCGAGGCGGGATGGGCGTACGGCGGGTCGAGGAAGATCAGGTCGAAGGGAGGACGGGCGCGGGTCGGCGGGTCCTTGAGCACGTCCGCGCGGCGGATGCGCGCGCGGCAGGGCTCCAGCCCGAGCGCCTTCGCGTTCGCCGCCAGCGTCCGCAGCGCCTCTCCGCCGCGCTCGTAGAAATGGGCGCACCGCGCGCCGCGGCTGAGCGCTTCGATCCCGAGCGCGCCGGAACCGGCGAACGCGTCGAGCACGACGGCGCCGTCGAATCCGCCGCGCGCGCTGGCGACCGCGCTCATCATCGACTCGCGCACCCGGTCGGTGGTGGGGCGGGTGCCCTCCCCTTTCGGCGCCTTGAGGGAACGGCCCCGGAACTCGCCCGCTACGATCCTCATGCCTCAACCTCCTTTGACGGTGCGGTCGTCGGGGAACATGCGGCGCACCTCCCGCGCGAGCGCCCGGTGGGCGGGCAGCTCGAGCGCGGGGTCCTCGTCCAGCATGGCTGCCGCGTCGGCGTGGGCCGCCTCGATGACGGCGCCGTCGCGCACCACGTTCACGAGCTTCAGGGCGGACGCGCCATGCTGGCGGTTGCCGAGGATGTCCCCTTCGCGGCGCAGCGAAAGATCGAACTCGGCAAGCTCGAAGCCGTCGTCGGTGCGCTCCATGGCGGCCAGCCGCGTGAGCGCGGCGTCCGACTTCGAAGCCGACACCAGGTGCACCTGGGCCGGCTTGTCCCCGCGTCCGACGCGCCCGCGCAGCTGATGGAGCTGGGCGAGGCCGAAGCGGTCGGCGTCCTCCACGATCATGACGGTGGCGTCGGGCACGTCGACGCCCACCTCGATGACGGTGGTGGCCACGAGCACCTGCGACTCGCCGTCGCGGAAGCGCCGCATGACGGCCTGCTTGTCGGCAGCCGCCATGCGCCCGTGCAGAAGCTCGACCCGCCAGTCGGCGAAGACGCCTGCCTGCAGGTACTCGGCCTCCTGCCGGGCCGCCGCGACGTCGTCGCCGTCCAGGTCGGCCTCGTCCTCGATGCTGATGGCGGCGTACTCGTAGGCTTCCTCATCCGCCTCCCGGCGCCGGGACGCGGACGCCTTCGCATCGCGCTTCTCGCCGTCCTGCCCGATGAGCGGGCACACGACGTACACCTGCTCGCCGCGCGCAAGCGCCGCGCGCGCGGCATCGTAGGCGCGGCCGCGATCCGATTTCTGATGCACGCGCGTCGTGCGGCGCGCGGCATCGTGCGGACGGCGCCTGATGTAAGAGAGCGTCAGGTTGCCGTACAGCGCGAGCGCCAGCGTGCGCGGGATGGGCGTGGCCGTGAGGTAGAGCGCATCGGGCGCGTCGCCTTTCGCGAGCAGCTTCGCGCGCTGCTCGACGCCGAACCGCTGCTGCTCGTCCACCACGACGAGGCTCAAACGACGGGGCGCCACGTCGTCTTCAAGCAGGGCGTGCGTGCCGATGAGCACGTCCACCGCGCCGTCGGCCACCCGCCCCAGAACAGCCTCGCGCGCGGCGGCGGGCGTCGACCCCGTCAGCACCTCCCAGGTGATGCCCGCTGCATCGAAGAGCGGGCCCAGGCTTGCGCCGTGCTGGCGGGCGAGCACCTCGGTGGGCGCCATGAGAAGCGCCTGCGAGCCCGTGTCGGACGCCGCGGCCAGCGCGAACGCGGCCACCGCCGTCTTGCCGGTGCCCACGTCGCCCAAAAGCATGTGGTTCGCGGTGCGCGGCGCGGCCAGCTGGGCCAGGATGTCGTCGCGAGCAGCCGCCTGCTCGTCGGTGAGCTCGAAGGGAAGCGCCTCGGCGAGCGCGCGCAGGCGCGGGCCGTCCACCACGTGGACGGCCGGCTCGCACCCGCCCGTGCGCTCGCGCTCCTCGCGCATGAGCATGAGCTCGAGCAACAGCACCTCCTCGTACACGAGCCGGCGGCGCGCTTCGGCGACTTCCTCGATGGCCTGGGGGAAGTGGATCGACGACAGCGCGGCCCCCCTGCTCATGAGCCGGTAGCGCACGCGCAGTTCGAGCGGAAGCGGGTCGTACAGGCCCATGGCGGCCGACAGCGCGTTGCCCACGAGCCGCCGCATCCACGCGGGCGACACCTTCTCACACGCCGGGTGCACGGGGATGATCATGCCCTCGGCGCCCTCTCGGCCGTCGAGCACCTCCAGATAGGGGTTCGTCATGCGCTTGAAGCCGTAGTTGAACTCGAGCCTGCCCGCCACGGCGATGCGCATGCCCGGTTTGACCTGGTCCATGAGCCATGGTTGGCGAAACGCCGTCACCATGAGCACGCCCGACGGGTCGACGAGGGCTATCTCCACCAGGGAGAGGCGGGGCTTGGGCTTCTTGAGCTTGATCTCGTGCACCGACCCCTCGATGGTGCACTGCTCGCCGATGACCGCCGAAGCCACCGTCTCCTTCCGCGACAGGTCGACGTAGCGGCGGGGATAGTGCGTGACGAGATCGCGCACCGTCCTGATGCCCAGGCCTTCGAGTGCCTTCGCGCGGGCCGGGCTCACCAAGCGGACGCGCCCGACGGGTTCGTCGAGCGCGATCGTGGCCGCCAGGCGGTCGGGGGCGTTCATGTTGTCAGCGTTCGGCACTGTCGTCTAGCTCCCTCGTCCTTCGTAACGTTCGAGCCACCTGTCGGCCCAGCCAGTCAGCGAGGCCCGGCGAGGCGCCCCGAATCGTCGCGAAAGCTTGAGGACGCGTGCTTCGGCACGCGACGAAAGCTTGGAGCGGCAAGGCAGGGTGCCTCGTCGGGCCGCAGCGTCAAGCCGTTGCGCTGGCCGGGGACCAGCGCAACAACCCTATTCAACCGACATGACGATCGGGTACAGGGGCTGGTCGCCGCGATGGGCGTCGACCTCGAGCTCGTCGAACGCGGCTTCGATGCGGGCCACGAGCGCTTCGAAGTCGCCCTCGGCCATGTCCTCGCCCGCCAGGATGGTGAGCGTGTCGGCTTCGTCGGCATCCATGGCCCCGAGCAGCTCCATGGCCACGTCGTCGACGCGGGAGCCGACCGCCTCGATGGCGCCGTCGGCGATGCCGATGACGTCGCCTTCCTTGATGGGGTTGCCCGACGCGTCTTTGGAATCCTTGATGGCCGTGGTCACTTCGCCGGTCTTCACGTCGGCGTAGGCCTCGGTCATCGATTCCACGTTGTCGTCCAGGCTGGCGCCCTCGTCCGCGCCGAACAGCGCCGCGAACGCCTCGGGCACGCTCTTCGTGGGAACGACCGCGCACGGCTTCTCGGACAGCTCGCAGGCGCTCTGGGCCGCCATGATGATGTTCTTGTTGTTCGGCAGGATGATGACGGCGTCAGCGGGAACGCGGTTGGCGGCATCCAGCAGGTCCTTCGTGGAAGGGTTCATGGTCTGCCCGCCCGAGACGACCACGTCCACGCCCAGGCTCTCGAGGATCTTGGCGTTGCCCTCGCCCGCCGCCACGGCGACGAAGCCGAGCGGCTTGGTGCCCTCCTGCTGCTCGGCGGCCAGGGCGTCGCTGCGCGCGGCGCTCTGCAGCTGCATGTTGTGGATGTGCACTTCCGAGATCTGCGCGCCGTGGTCGAGGAACCATCCCAGCACCCGGTCGGGCCGGTTGGAGTGCACGTGCACCTTGAAGTTGGGATGCATGCCCACCATGAGGTCGCAGTCGCCCATCGTGGGCAGGAAGTCCTTGGCGGCGTCCACGTCCACGTCGTCGGAGTGCACGAGGAACTCGGTGCAGTAGCGGAACTTCGAGCCCTCCCAATCGTTCACCTGCTCGATCTCCACCTTGGGAGCGGTCGAGCGCGCGAACGCCAGCTCGTCGCGCAGCGGGCCCTCGCGCCCGGTCAGCGCCGAGGCGAACGCGTCGAAGAATATGGCCAGGCCGTATCCGCCCGCATCGACCACGCCGTTCTCCTTGAGCACGGGCAGCAAATCCGGCGTGCGCTGGACCGAGGCGTAGGCCTCGTCCACGACGGCCGCGAGGGCCTCCTCGGTGGAAAGCTTCTTCTTGCGCGCGCGCTTGGCGGCGGCGGCGCTGTCCTTGAGCACGGTGAGGATGGTGCCCTCGACCGGCTTGCGCACCGCTTGGAAGGCCACGTCGACGGCATGCGTGAGCGCCGCGTCGATGCTCGCCGCGCTCACGTCCTCGCACCCGACGCTGCCCTCGCACAGGCCGCGCAGGATTTGCGAGGTGATGACGCCGGAGTTGCCGCGCGCTCCCATGAGGGCCCCGGTCGTGATCGCCTTGCGAATCGCCGCGCCGTCGGCCCCGATGGGCAGCGAGGCGACGTTCGCGACGACGGACTCCAGCGTGAGCGACATGTTCGTGCCCGTGTCGCCGTCGGGCACCGGGAAGACGTTCAGGCGGTTGATCTCGTCTTTGCGCTCGCCCAGCGTCTTGCTTGCCGCAGCGATGGCGTTAAGCAGGTCGTTCGCGGTATAGGATTCTGACATGGCGGTTCGTTTCTCCTTAAGCGTAAGGCCGCGGCGCCCCTTCTCGGCGCGGCAGCCGTCATGGATCGGGCTACTTGCGCACCTTGACGCCCTGCACGTGCACCTCGACGCCGTCGAGGGGGACGCGGGCGTACTCGGACAGCGCGAACGTGACCTGATCGATGAGGTTCTGGGACACCGTGTTGATGTTCGTGCCGTATTCGATCACGACGTACAGCTCCACGTGCACGCCCGCATCGGTGGACGTCACCACCACGCCGCGCCGCAACCGCGAAGCGGGCAGGATCTTGGCGATGCCGTCCGCCGCCGAAGGCGCGGCCATGCCCACGACGCCGTAGCACTCGAGCGCCGCGTTGCCGACCATGTCGGCCAGGACATCGTTGGCAACATGGAGGTTGCCGGGTATCGTATCGTTCATGGCATTCCTTTCACGGCGCGGACTTCCCGCGCGCGACTGAAACCTGCCATCGCAGTATAGCGCAAGGGATCGCGGCTGTGCGATGCGCCTGATCGCAGCCCAAAGTATATTACACGAAAAATTCTTGTAACCCGTTTCGCATATGTGCTATAGTATGAAGGCTTTTTTGCCATCAACGGCATGCAGCCGATTCAGCAACCAAGGTAAATGGAGTGAGAACGATGTCGAAGGTTTGTGAAGTTTGCGGTAAGGCACCGGTCGCGGGACGCAGCATCAGCCACTCGCACCGCGTGACGAACCGTTGGTTCCGTCCCAACATTCAGAAGATCACGATCAAGGACAAGAACGGCCGCGTCCGCAAGGCCAACGTGTGCACGAAGTGCATGAAGGCCGGCAAGGTCGAGCGCGCCTAACCTGCCGATCCGCCGCCTTAGCGCGGCGACCATCCTGCAACGAAAGCCCGTCACCGCGGGCTTTTTTGCGTTGGAAGGCTTTCGCGATCGGCATCCGCGCCGCGGTGGACCGCAGTTCCGCCGCGGCGTCTCCACGGCAGGACCGCGCTTGCGCAGCCTGGAACCGGGCAGGGCCGCCGCGCAACCCGCGCCCTCGGCGCGTTCCCGGAGCACGGGGCGCATGCCGAGGGCGCGTCGGCTTCTATTCGATGATGAGCAGGCGGCCGCACTGGGGGCAGGCCGCCAGGTTGCCTTGCGCCTTCATGTCGATGAGGCGCCCGCCTTCGATGGCCATGCGGCACACGCCGCAACTCGCCCCCTGCAGACGGCCCACCGCCACGCCGCCCGTGCGGCTCGCCGTCTTCTCGTACGCAGCGAGCAAATCGGCGGGCAGGGAAGCTGCCAAACGGGCGCGCTCGGCCTCGTGGCGCGCCAGCTCCTGCTTGAGCGAGCCGCCCTCCTTCACGAACGATTCCGTGGCACGGGCCTCCCGCTCGTCAAGATCGCCCAGAATCTGCTCCACCTGGGCCTGCACGCCCTCGATCTTCGAGAGCTCTTCGCCGACGGCCGACAGCTCCCCTTCCAACGTGTTGCGCCGCTTCGCGAACCCGTTGAGCTCCTTGGTGCGCGCCTCCACGTCGCGATAGCCCGCGCGCGTTGCATCGATCTCCTCCTGCACGCGCCGCTGCTTCTCGACGAGCGCCCCGTCCTCGTCGCTGATGCGCGCAAGGCGGGCGTCGGCGTCGGCGTGGAGCGCCTCGAGCTGGGCGCGCTTCTGCTCGATGCCGCGCCTCTTCGTGCGGGCTTCCAGGATGGCCGCGCGCTGCGGGAGCTCTTGAAGCTTCTTGTTCGCCCGCATGATCTCCAGATCGATGTGCTGCATCTTCAACAGCGTGGCCAGGTCGTCGGTGTCTGCGTGCATGCGGCTCCTTTGTCTGCGGCTCGGAGGCGCCGTTGCGGCGCCTCCTTCATTATACCCGTACCGTCTCGGGATACGCCCAGTTTTCCCCTTGGTCCACGACGGACACCATGGCGCCGGGCACGCCGACGCTCTCGACGGCGGCTGCAAGCACGGCCGTCAGGGGAAGCTCGCTCGTATCATGGCCGAGGTCGATGATGCCCAGGCCCGCCTGCGAAAGCTCGAGCGCGTCATGGTACTTCATCTCGCCGCACACGAGGCAGTCCGCCTGCGCCCGCAGGCTCGCGCGCGCCACGTCGCCCGCAGCGCCCGTGCACGTGGCCACGCGGTCGAGGTCGCGCGAGAAATCGCCCCAGACGCGCGGCGCGCGCCCGAACACCGACGTGCAGCGAGCGGCCAGCTGCCCGAGCGTGAGGCCGTCGTCCTCCCCGAGCGCGCACAGCTGCCCGTAGCCCTTGCTGCGGGTCCCTTGGAGGGGAACGAGCACGTGCAGAAACGAGAGGCCGAGCATGCCGGGCAGCACGCGCTGGGCGCGGGCGCTCACGTCGAGCGCGGTGTGGAACGACATGACGGACACGCCGCGCTCCACGGCGCGCCACACGCCCGCCCCGGGATTCGCCGCCACCGATGAGGCGGGCATGAAGGAGTCGGGCGCGGAAAGGAAGGCCGGATGGTGCGTCACCAGCACGTTGGCTCCGCGTTCGGCGGCCGCGTCGATGGCCTCCACGGTGGGGTCGAGCGCCACGGCCACGCCGCTCACGAGCCTGGCGGGATCGCCGACCGTCATGCCGGTGCGGTCCCACGGCTCGGCGTCGACGGCGGGGAACTCCGCGAGCAGCGCCTGCTCGAGCGCGCCCGTGGTGAGCGCGATGCCCTGCTTCGACAGCGGCCCCGACGCGCGCTGCGCGAGTCCCTGCTGGCCGGCGTCGTCTTGCTGGTTTTTCTTCGCTGCAACCATATGATCAGTCCTCTCAACATCGGCGAACCCCGAACCGCTCCGTCGAGGAGTCCGCATGGTGCGACACGGCGGCGGGATCCGCGGCCTCGCGCTGCGCGGCGCGGCGGCTCGATGCTTCCGCAGCGCCTTCGCGGCGCGCCTCGAAGGCGCTGCGACGGGGCGCCGGACCGGAGAAGCCCGCTATTCGATGGTAACCTCGCGGCGGTCGCCATCGGCTGTCGGCACCGTTACCGTTCGATAACCGGCTGCGTACATGAGCCGGTACGCGTCTTCGATGTCCCGCGCCACGTCGGCGGGCTTGTGCGCGTCGGTGCCCACGGTGCAGGGAACGCCGGCGCGGCAAAACGCGGCGAGCAGCGCGGGAGCCGGGAACATCTCCTTGCACGCGTAGTACGACCCCGACGTGTTCACCTCCACCATGCGCCCCGCCGATGCGCATGCCTCGGCCGCCCGGTCGTACAGCGGCTGCGGGTCGAAGCTGGGGTAGAACCCGAACTTCTTGGCGAGATCGGGATGCGACATGACCTGGAAGAGGCCGTCCGACGTCGCCGCCTCGCACCATATCTCGAAGTAGCGCGACCAGATGCCGTCGGCCCCCACTTCGTCCCAGCGCCCGCGCTGGGCGGGGTCGTCGAAGGGCCAGCGGTCGACGAAATGCACCGAGCCCAGCACGAGGCCGAACGGCGCGAAGTCCTCGGGAGCCAGATCGCGGTCCTCATCGTCGCCCAGCCAGTCCAACTCGCACCCCGCGATGACCTCGATCTCGGGATGGGCGGCGCGCGCCTCTTCGATGGCCGCCAGGTACGCGTCCATGCGGTCGGCCGGCATGGCCAGGTAGTGCCGGGGATCGAACGCATCGGTCATCGGATAGTGCTCGGTGACGGCGATGGTGGACACGCCGGCACAGACGGCGGCCGAGACGAGTTCCTCGACCGTGCCCTCCCCGTGGTTGGTGAAGCAGGTATGGGTATGGGTGGTGATCAGTTCCATGGATCGATGCTCCTCCGTCTCGTCGGCCCGCCGGCGCGGCCAGGCCCTCGGCATGCGCTTCCCGCCGCTCACGTCCAGTTCAAGACGGACGCCGTCGCGGCGATGAAGGCGTCCGCGTCGCGCTCCGCGGTATCGTGGCCCATCGATATGCGCAGCGCCCCGTGCGCGCGGTCGGCTTCGATCCCGAGGGCGCGCAGCACGTGGCTGGGCTCGAGGGAATGCGACGAGCAGGCGGAGCCGCCCGACACGCCGAACCCTTCCCGGTCGTAGCGCAGGATGAGCGTCTCGCTCTCAAGCCCCGCCGCCAGCACGTGCACGATGTTGGGAAGGAAGTCCTCGCTGCCGCGGGCGACGTCCACCGTGGCCTCGATGGCGTCGAAGGACGCCAGCGCGCCGTAGAGCCTGTCGCGCAGGCCCCGCAAGCGTGCCGCCTCCAGCTCCTGCTCCTCGACCGCCTCGCGGCATGCGGCGGCGAAGCCGGCCGCGCCCGCCACGTTCTGCGTGCCGCTGCGCCGCCCGGACTCCTGTCCGCCGCCCAGCATCTGCGCAGCGAACGGCGTGCGGGCCTTGAGGTAGAGTGCGCCCACCCCCTTCGGGCCGCCGATCTTGTGGGCGGAGAACGACGCGGCGTCCACGCCCAGCTCCTCGAGGTCGATGCGCACCTTGCCGAGCGCCTGCACGGCGTCGGTGTGCATGAGCGCGCCCGCCGCATGGGCGACGCGGGCGAGCTCGGCCACCGGCTGGATGCTGCCGACCTCGCTGTTGGCCGCCTGCACGCTCACGAGTACCGTGTCGCCGTCGATCGCGTCCTCGAGCGCGCGGACCTCGACGAACCCTTCGCGGTTCGGGACGAGGCGCGTGATGCGGAAGCCCTCGGCCTCAAGGCGCTTGCACGGTTCGAGAACGGCGTCGTGCTCGACGGCCGACACGATCACGCGCGCAGGCTCCGCGCCAGCCCCGCGGCGCCGGCGCTCGTCGGCGGCGGCGCGGGCGATGCCGAGCACGGCCATGTTGTCGGCCTCGGTCGCCCCCGACGTGAACACGATCTCGGAAGGGCGCCGTGCATGCAGATCGCGCGCGAGGGAGCCGCGCGCGTCTTCGAGCGCGGCGAACGCGGCGCGGCCGGGCCCGTGCAGCGAGTTCGCGTTCGCGCCGAGCGCGAGGCCTGCAGGCCCAGGCACCAGGAACGGGGCCATGGCGTCGACGGCGCATGCGCGCAGCGGCGCCGTGGCGGCGTAATCGAGGTACACGTACTCGGAGGGCGCGGCGCGCATCGCCTAGGCCTCCTTCGCGGTTCCCGAACAGGCGCCGGCGCGGGCGAGCTCGGCGGCCGCGCGCACGGCCTCGAGCGCGGCGGCGGGATCGTCGGCCGCGAACACGGCGTTGCCGCACACCAGCACATCGGCGCCCGCAGCCGCCACGAGCGGGGCCGTGGCCGTGCCGATGCCGCCATCCACCTGGATGAGCGGCGAGGCGCCGGCCGCGCGGGCGAGCTCGGCTGCGCGCGCGACCCTCAAGTCGCTGCCTTCGATGTAGCTCTGTCCCGAGAATCCCGGCTCCACGCTCATGACGAGCACCATGTCCACGTCGGCGATGACGGGGGCGATCGCCTCGACCGGCGTCGCGGGCTTCACGCTCACGGCCGCCTTGGCGCCGGCGGCGCGGATGGCGGCGACGGCGCGCGCGAGCCCCTCGGCGTCGAGGGCCTCCGCATGCACGGTCACCGAGTCGGCGCCCGCGTCGAGGAACCCGGGGAGCCGCTCGAGGGGGTCGCCTCTCATGAGGTGGACGTCGAGCGGAAGCGCCGTGGCCTTCTTGAGCTGCTTGACCACAGGGACGCCCATCGTGAGGTTCGGGACGAAATGCCCGTCCATGACGTCGACATGGACGTAGCCCGCGCCCGCCTCCTCGATGAGCGCCACGTCGCGCCCGAGGTTCATGAAATCGGCCGACAGTATGGATGGCGCGATCTTCACCGGTTCGAACATGCTTGAGCTCCTTGTCAGTCTGTCGCCGTCCATTCTAGCGCAACGGCGCGAAGGCGCGGCAGCCCGTCGCGCAGGCGCGAAGAAAACCACATGCGCCCGGCACGGCCCGCCGCTTCGGCGCGCTGGCAACGAAAGCGCGGCAAGGCGGCGCCGGGCATGCGGCGAACCGTTGAAGGCCGGCCCGCGCGGACGGCTTGAAGCATTATAATGGCGCCGTACCCCTCTGAAAGAAGGCGCGCATGACAGCTTTGACGCACTATCCCTACCGCACGCCGCTCGGGCGCCTTACCGTGGCCTCGGACGGCCAGGCCATCACGGCCATCGCGTTCGGCGAGCGCGAGCTCCCGGGTGAGCGGCGCGCAACCGAGCTCACCAACCGCGCCGCGAACCAGCTGCAGGAATACCTCGCCGGCAAACGGCGCGACTTCGACCTGCCGCTCGCCTGCGCGGGCACGGACTTCCAGAAGCGCGTCTGGGACGCGCTTTGCGAGATACCCTACGGCCAGACGCGCTCCTACAGCGAGATCGCCGCCGCCATCGGCAGCCCGAAGGCGTGCCGCGCGGTGGGCGGCGCGAACAACAGGAACCCCATCCCCATCGTCGTGCCCTGCCACCGGGTGATCGGCGCGAACGGATCGCTCGTCGGCTACGCCGGCGGCGAGAAGGTGAAGGCCTTCCTGCTCGATCTCGAGCGCCGCGCGATCGAAGCCGACGGCGGAGAGGACTAGCCCGCCCGCCATGAACGTGTACGCTTCCGACATCCTGGCCGCAGCGGCCGCCTTCCCGTTCATCGCGTTTTTGATAACGCTTCCGTACATGGTGCACCAGTACCGCGCGTTCGGCTCCATCCCCTGGCTGCGCACGCTCATCGTGTACTCGTTCGTGTTCTACCTGCTGTGCGCCTACCTCCTGGTCATCATGCCTTTGCCGAAGGACCGCATGGCCTTCGTGCCCTACGCCGCGACGCCCCAGCTGGTGCCGTTCAACTTCGTTCGGGAGTTCCTGGCGGAAACGCCGTTTTCGCCCTCCGACCCGTCCACCTGGCTCGCAACCTTGCGCGACCCGTACGTCTACCAGGCGTTCTTCAACGTGCTCCTCCTGGTGCCGCTGGGCATGTACCTGCGCTACTACTTCCGCCGCCGATGGTGGCAGGTGCTCGCCATCGGCTTTCTGACCACCCTGTTCTTCGAAACGTCGCAGATAACCGGGCTGTGGGGCCTCTACGAGCATCCGTACCGGCTGTTCGACGTGGACGACCTCATGATGAACACGCTCGGTGCCATGGCGGGCTTCTGGATCGTGGGCCCGGCGATGCGCGTGCTGCCCGACATCAGGCTGGTGAACGAGGAGGCGCGCGAGGAGGGCGTGCGCGCCAGCGCCACGCGCCGGGCGCTGTCGTTCTCGTTCGACCTCGTGCTCTCGCAAGCGCTCTGCGCCGTGCTGGCGGGCCTTGCGGGCGCGGCCGGCGTGCACGAGGCTGCCACGGCGGCCGGCGCGTCTTCGGGCACCGTGCTGCAAGCGGCCGAGTACGTCGCGCTCGCCCTCTGCTTCGTCGTCGCGCCGGCGCTTTTGCACGGGCAGACCGTCGGGCAGAAGGTCCTGCATCTGCGCATCGTGAGGCCCGACGCGTCGCCCGCGAGCTGGTACCAGTACCTCGCGCGCTACGGTCTGCTGTTCGCGTTCGCCAGCGCGCCGTTCTACCTGCTCGTGGGGATCGTCAACCTCGACGCGTCCCGCGCGGCGGAAATGAACGCGCTCGCAGGGTTCGCCGCCCGGAACCAGGCGGCGCTCGTGTGGATATGGCTCGCGCTCATGGCGGCATGGGCCGTCTCCCTGTTCGCCCGCGCCATCGCCGCCCGAAGGAAGAACGGCCCGTTCGTCATGCTCAACGGGCTGCTGTCGAACACGCGCGTCATGACGTGCGAGGGCGTCGAGCGGGAGCGGGAGCGCCGGCAGGCGCTCGACGTGGCCCAGGTGGCCGCGCTCGAGCGGCTTATCGCCGAAAGCGGCACGCCCCTTTCGGAGCTCATGGACCGCGCAGGGCGGGCCGTCGCCGACGCCGTGCGCCTGCGGGTGCCCGATCCGGCTCCCGTCGTCGTGCTGGCCGGCTCCGGCAACAACGGCGGGGACGGCTGGGTATGCGCGCGCGATTTGGCGGAATCCGGCTATCCCGTGACCCTCGTCGCGGCGGACATCGCCGAGCGACTGCACGCGGAGCCGGCGCGGCAGACGGCCATCGCCGCGTTCGCGGACGCGAGCGCGCGCAAGCTGCCGCTCAAGGCGGTCATAGCTCCCGACGCCGACGCGCTGGACGATGCGCTGGACGGCGCGGCCGCCGTGGTGGACGCCCTTCTGGGAACGGGATTCTCGGGAGAGGACGTCCGCGAGCCCTTCGCAAGCTGGATCCTCGCGGCGAACCGCCGGAGGTTCGAAGGGGCGCGCGGCAAGGGGCGCGGCAGGCATCGCCGCCGCCCGAACGGCCGGGGCGAGCACGAGCGCGGCAGGCGCGTCGCGCCCGTGCGGGCGAAGGACGCCCCCTTCGCCGTGGCCGTCGACGTTCCCAGCGGGCTCTCGGCGCAAACGGGCTTTGCGGCGCGCCCGACGTTCGCGGCCGACGTCACCGTGACGATGATCGCCTACAAGCCCGGCCTGGTCCGACCCGGCGCGGCGCGGTGGACCGGCGCCGTGAGGCTCGCGAAGCTCGTCGACGCGAAGCCCTATCTCGAGCAGCTGCGCGCCGATCCGGCGGATCGGGGATAGGCGGGACCTGGAGCGGTTGCGCGCGCTGCAAGCCGAGAGCCCCTCGCATGAGCGTGCCGCCCAGGACCGAACAGCGCGACCGCCGGCCGGCCGCTTCCCCGCCCCAAGCGCTGGACCCGCCGAAGCTGGGCCAGGGCAAAAAAATGCCCTCCTTCGGATGGGGGGTCCGAAGGAGGGCTCATGGCAGTGCGCACTGAGGAGAAGGGGAAGGTGCGCATGCTCGGCGGCCCGTCGGAGGTTTGAGAGAGAGGGGGGGTTCACACGAGAGACGAGACGACGGGCCTCGAATAGGTTGTAAAGGTACCGACCGCCTTCCCCAAACTGCGAGAGGAGAGCGCGTTCGTCGATGACAGGATGTACCTTACGACACGCCGGTGCGCGCCGCAATGCGATTGCCCGTTCGGTCAATGCCCGGTCAGCGATCCGACACCCTTTCGAAACCTCCGAGGCCATTTCACCCGGCGGATGCGGCAGTGAAAGCCCAGAGCCTCACAGTCCGTGGAATTCGGTGGTGAGGGGGCGGCTGGTGAGCGTCTTGGCCACGTCGCGAGGATCGGCGCCCTCCCACACCACGCTGCGCACCACGTCGGTGATGGGCAGCTCCACGCCGTAGGCGTCGGCCAGCGTTTCGAGCGTTTTGCAGGCAAGCGCTCCCTCCACCACCATGTGCGTCCGCTCCACGAACTCATCGAGCGTGCCGCCCTCGGCGATCATCTTGCCGAAGCGCCGGTTGCGCGAGTGCTCGGAGGTGCAGGTGGCCACCAAATCGCCCGCGCCGGCCAGCCCCATGCACGTGATGGCCTGCCCGCCGCAGCGCACCACCAGGCGGCTCATCTCGGCCAGGCCGCGCGTCATGAGCATGGCCGCCGTGTTGTCGCCGAACCCGATACCGTAAGACACGCCCACCGCGATGGCGATGACGTTCTTGAACGCCGCGCACAGCTCGACGCCTATCACGTCGTCGCTCGCGTACGTGCGGAAGGCATCGGTGGCGAACAACTCCTGGAAAAACGTCGCCGTGCCCTCGTCGGGGCTGGCCACCACGGTGCCCGTCGGGATGCCCCGGATCACCTCGGAAGCGAAGTTCGGCCCTGACAGAACGGCCAGGCGCGCCGGGTTGCCCATCTCGGCCTCGAACACCTCCACCGGCAACAGGCCGCTCCCCTCCTCGACCCCCTTCGAGCAGATGATGACCGGGAAATCGGCATCCACCGCGTCGGCGAGCGCGCGGGCCACGCCGCGCATGAGGTTCGACGGCGTCACCACGACGGCGGCGCGAGCGCGCAGCAGCGTGTCGCGGTAGGACAGCGTGGCCACGATGCTCTCGTGCAGCTCCACGTCGCTCAGATAGCGCGGATTGCGATGCTCGGCGTTGATGCCCTTCACGACCTCGGGCTTGCGCGCCCACAGCCCCACGTTGTGGCCGTTGCCCGCGAGCAGCTGTGCTAGCGCCGTTCCCCACGATCCCGCTCCGATGACGGCTACCTTCATAGGTTGATCCTTTCAAACTCACCGGTCGTTCGCAACGTCAGCGAGAAGCGCGAGGTGCCCGAGATCGCCGCGAAAGCCCGACGAAGCGCACTTCGGTACGCGAGGAGGGCTTGGAGCGGCGAGATCGGGTGCCTGGGCGCTTCGCAGCGTCGGGCTGTTCCGCCGTTCGGCAGAACAGCGGAACCCCTACTTCTTTTTGTCGCCGATGCGGCTCTCGGTGCCCGCGCGCAAGCGGGCTATGTTCTCCCGATGCGCCCAGACCACGGTCAGACCCGCCACCGCACAGCACGCCACCGCCACCCAATCGCCCCAGAAGAAGTACAACCCGAAGAACGGGCAGGCGGCAGCGGCGGCGATGGACCCGACTGACACGTGCTTCGTCGCCACCACGAGCACGATGAAGATGAGCAGCTCCAAGCAGGCGCCCGCCCAGCCGTACGTCACGAACAGGCAGCCCACGGCCACCGCTATCCCCTTGCCGCCCTTGAAGCCGAGCCAAGGGCTGAAGATATGGCCCCACACGCAGCCGAGGAAGGCGACGGCCAGCATAGTGTCGTACGTGACGGTCGCTCCGGGAGCCAAGCCTCCGCCCGGCAGGAAGAACCAGCAGAACAGCCAGGCGAGGAAGCCCGACAGCAGGCCCTTGCCGAAATCGAGCACGAATACGGAGTAGCCGCCCACCTTTCCTATCGTGCGGATGGCGTTGGTGGTGCCGATGTTGCCCGAGCCGTGCTCTCGAATGTCGGTGTGGTAGAACACCTTCGAGATGATGAGCCCGAACGGGATCGATCCCAGCAGGAAGGCCGTCGCGAACAGCGCAACAGCCACAAGCACGTCCAGCATCTGCGCCCCTCAATCCTTTTTCTTGAACTTGAACTCGATCGGCGTTCCCACGAGGTCGAAGCTCTCGCGCATGCGGTTCTCCAGGAACCGCTCGAAGTTGTCGTTCACCAAATCCGGCCTGTTCGCGAAGAACGTGAACCGCGGCGGGCAGGTGCCCGTCTGCGTGACGTACTTCATGCGCAGGATGGCCTTGCCCTGGGTGACCGTATGCCCCGTCTCGCGGATGCCCGCCAGCCACGTGTTCAGGCGGTTCGTGGGGATGGTCTGGGTGTAGTTCGCATAGACCTCATCCACCGCCTCCCAGATGCGGTCGACCTTCTTGCCGGTGAGCGCCGAGATGGCGATGACCGGCGCGTAGCCCACGAACGTCATGCGGTCGGCGATGCGCTCGCGGATCTCGGCCTTGACCTCGGGGCCTTCCACGAGGTCCCATTTGTTCAGCACGATGACCATGGCGCAGCCGCGTTCGGCGGCGAAGCCGGCGACGCGCTGGTCCTGGTCGGTCAGGCCCAGCGTCGAGTCGATGACGAGCAGCGCCACGTCGGCGCGGTCGATGGCGCGCATGGCGCGCACGAAGCCGTAGTACTCCACGTCCTGGTCGATCTGGGCTTTGCGGCGCAATCCCGCCGTGTCGACGATGGTGTAGCGCCGGCCGTCGTGCTCGACCACGGTGTCGATGGCGTCGCGCGTAGTGCCGGCGACGTCCGACACGATGGAGCGCTCGCCTGCGGCAAGCCTGTTCGTGAGCGAGGACTTCCCCGCATTCGGCCGCCCGATGATGGCGACGTTGATGCCGGGCTCCTCATCCGCGTCCGCAGGCAGATCGACGCGGCGCAGCTCCTCCACCACCGCGTCCAGCAAGTCTCCCGTGCCGTGCCCGTGCATGGACGACACCGGCCAAGGATCCCCCAGGCCCAGCTGGTAGAATTCCCACGTCTCGTCCATGCGGTTCGGCGTGTCCATCTTGTTCACCACGAGGAAGACCGGCTTGGACGTCTTGCGCAGGATGCGGGCCACTTCCTCGTCGTCGGCGTTGATGCCGGTCTTGCCGTCCACCAAGAAGACGACGACGTCGGCCTCGTTCGCGCCGGCGATGGCCTGCGCGCGGATGGATCCCTGGAAGGCGTCGTCGTCGCCCATCTCGATGCCGCCGGTGTCGACCAGCTTGAACTCGACGCCGTTCCAGTCGGCCTCATGGTACGAGCGGTCGCGCGTGACGCCGCGCATCTCGTGGACGATGGCCTCGTCGGCCTGGGCTATGCGGTTCACGAAGGTAGACTTGCCGACGTTCGGCCGTCCCACCACCGCGACGATCGGTAAAGGCATGATGCGTCCTCACAGGTTGGATTCGTTCGAAGCCGAACCGAAGCGTTCGGCCAGGTGGATGATCTCGGAGAGATAATCCGACGCGTTACAGGATACCACGGCCAGCGGCGTGCCGGCCCGCTTTTCCATATCCTCCAAAGTCATGTCATCGAGCGTTGCCCCGCCGTCGTTGAAAACGACGCTCGGGATCGCGTAGAGCACGCTGCCGCCCGCATCGACGGGCGGGGCGCTCAGTCGCTCGGGCAGTCCTGCTCGCACGGACAGCCCGCGGCGCCCGCTCGGGCGCTCAGTCGGTGTGTCAACAGTCCACTGGACTGTTGACCGTGCGGAACTCGCTTGGTGAGCGCCCCGCCCGTCGATGCCAGCCACCCTGCTCTCCGAATCCCTCGCTAGAGCCCTTATTATGTCGCAGCCGCAGAGGAGGCCGGTGACGTCGACGTTGCCGCCGAAGAACTCGTTCTCCACGAACAGCGGCTCCAGCAGGCCCGCAAGCGGGCTCGCAGCCACGAGGGGTGCCGCGACGTCCTGCATCGCGAAGCCGTACACGATGCGCGCCCGAACCTTCGATCGGGCGAGCGCCTGGGCGCACCGGTCGACGAGTCCGGCCCGCTCGGCCTCCTCCCAGTCGTCGACGAACGAGCGCACGATGCCGACGCCGTCCTCGAACATGGAAAAATCGCCGTAGTCCTCGGTCGACGGCAGGTTCGAGAGCAGGCGCGAGCCGTAGGCGTTGCGGTAGAACTCATCAGCCGCGAAGGCCCAGGGCGTGCCGCGCTCTTCAAGGGCACGGCGCTGGAACGGGATGATGACGTCCAGCACGGCGCGGGCCGATGCCGGATCGTTGAAGCTCCGGTTGAAGCGGGCCTGGTGCTTCGTGAATCCGAGCGGCACGACGCACACGTCCAGGATGCCGGAACGGGCGTAGGCCCACGAGAGCGTGTCGGCGAGCACGTCCCCGTCGTTCTGTCCGGGCACGAGCACGATCTGCGCGTGGAATTCGATGCCCTCCGCCAGCAGCCGGTCCAGCACCTCGATGCCGTGCGGGGCGTGCCTGCCGATCATCATGCGCCGTACGTCGGCGTCGGCCGCGTGCAGCGACACGCGCAAGGGCGAGATGCGCTGCTCGACGATGCGGGCCTCGTCGTCAGCCGAGAGGTTCGTCAGCGTGACGAACGTGCCGGAGAGGAAGCTCAGCCGGAAGTCGTCGTCGCGCAGCGAGAGGGACGGGCGCATGCGGGCGGGAAGCTGGCGCATGAAGCAGAACGTGCAGGCGTTGCGGCACTGCTTGACGCCGTCGAACACGACGCCTTCGAATTCGAGGCCCCACGCCTCACCCTCGTCGCGCTCGAGCTCCACCGCTCCCGCTTCGCCGTCGAGATCGATGTAGCCGAGCTCGACCTCATCGTCGGACGCGAGCCAGCGCCAGTCGATGAGGTCGCGCAGCGGCTGGCCGTCGACCGAAGTCACGAAGCAGCCCGGCTCGAACCCCGCATCGTCGGCGGGGCTTCCGGGGGCGACCGCAACCACGAGCGCGCGCGGCGCGGCGTCTCGGCGCGCACACGGTCGCCGGGACGCAGGCGAGGCTTCGGCGGCGTCTCCCGCGGCGCGCACGATGTCGGAAGACGGGTACGACGGCGCCTCAGAACGCCCGGACACGCTTGTCACCGCCCTTCCGCCTTCCTTTCCGCCTTCGTCGCTACAGGTACCTCATCGGATCGACGGCCGCGCCGTTGACCTCAACTTGGAAGTGCAGGTGGGCACCGAAAGAATGTCCGGTGTTGCCCACGGCCCCGATATGCTCGCCCCTGCTGACCGACTGGCCCACCGACACGTACACGGCCGAAGAGTGCATGTACTTGGTCACCAGCCCGTTGCCGTGCGAGATCACGATCCAGTTCCCCGCTCCGCCGTTGTAGCCTCCGTCGTAGGTCGCGTAGATGACCGTGCCGCTTTCCGCGGCGTAGTAGGGCGTTCCCTCGGGCGCGCCGAAATCGACGCCCTTATGGAAGGAAGCCGTGAAGTCGCGGTAGCCGAAGGGGCTCGTCAGGCTTCCGGCCGGGCACGGGTGGGTGAAGATGCCCGATCCGGACGCGACGGTGCTTCCCTGGGACGATCCGCGCTTCGCGGCCTCTGCGGCAGCCGCCGCCTGGCGGGCCGCCTCGGCCTCCAGCTCCTCCTGGGCCTGCAGCTCGGCGACTTCGACCGTGATCTTCTCGGCCTCTTCGCGCAGAGACGTCTGCGTCGCCTCGATCTCGGCCATCAGATCCGACGCCCTCTGCATCTCGTCCGCAGCCGCCTGTTCCTGCTGAGCGTATTCGTCGTGCGCGGCCTGGGCCTCGGCGCGGACGTCCTTCGTCTCCTGGACGAGCGCGGCGTCCTGGCCGGCGATGCGCTCGAGCATGTCCCATGCGGTCAGGAACTCGTCGAACGTCGTCGAGCCCAGCACCACGTCGAGCAGCGACATGGAGCCGCCGGTCTTGTACAGGGTGACCGCCCGGTCGCCCAAGCGCACCTGGAGCTCGGCGATGCGGGCCTCGGCCTCGTCGATGCGGCCCTGCGCCTCGTCCATGGCCTCCTGGGCGGCCTCGTGACGCTCGAGCGCGTCGGCGTAACTCGCGTTCGCCGCGTTGAGGTCGGTCTGCAAGGCGTCAATCTTCGCGAAGACGGCGTCGGCTTCGGCCTGCTTCTCGGCAGAGGTCACCGCAAAGGCGGACGAAGCCGGCCAGCCGAACAGCGCCAATGCGAGCGCGAGCGCGCACGTCCCGACGAGGGACGGCAGAGCGGGGAACGTGCGTTTCGTGTTTGAGTTCTGCATATGCATCCGTTCTTCCAATACGGTTACGAACCGTTCATGGCATGATAGCAAGAAAGCGGCGGATAGGCCACGTTCCGAACCGAAGGAACATGCGCGAACGGGCGCGGAGGCGGCTGCGGCGGCGCCGGACGGAAGCGGGAGGCGGCACGGCGCCTGGTCGGATGCGGCGGCTACAGCGCCTCCAGGCGGGACACCACGGCGCTGATCTGCATTTCGGGCGTGGACGCCCCGGCCGTGACCCCGACGGCCGCGCAGCCTTCGAACCAGGAGGGGTCTATCTCGTCGGGCGCCTCGACATGGTGGGTACGCGGGCACGCGGCCGCGCAGATGTCGGCGAGGCGCGTCGTGTTCGACGAGTTGCGGCCGCCGATGACCACGATGGCGTCCACCTCGTCCGCAAGCGCGGCGGCGGACTCCTGGCGCTGGCGCGTGGCGAAGCAGATGGTGTTCTTCACCTGCGCCTCGACGCCGCGCGCCTCGATGGCCGACACGACGGCGTCCAGCGCCTCGCGCTGCTGGGTGGTTTGCACGACGACGCCCACGGGCGCGTCAAGCGCCTCGGGCAGGTCGTCCGGCGACGCCACGACGTGCACCCGTCCGCCCGATTCCCGCGCGCAGGCCACGAGCCCTTCGACCTCGGGATGCCCCGCCTCGCCCACCACGACGACGCATCCGCAGCGCTTCGCCAGCTGCGCCGCGGCCTTCTGGGCGCGCGCCACATGCGGGCAGGTGGCGTCAACGACCTCGCACCCGAGCGCCTCGACGGTGCGGCGGACCTCGGGCGTCACGCCGTGGCTGCGGATGATGACCGAGCCCTGCCCCGCGTCGGCCGGATCGTCGACCGCGCGGATGCCGCGCTCGGCCAGCTGCGCCACCACCTGCGGATTGTGGATGAGCGGCCCGAGCGTCCAGGCCCCCTTTGCGCCCTCGACGGCATGCAGGGCCATGTCGAGCGCCCGTTGCACGCCGTAGCAGGCGCCCGCGTGCTGGGCCCGGACCACCCTCATGAGGTTTCCTTTTCGGATGCCCCGTCATCCTGAGCGGAGGCGCATCGCACCGAAGTCGAAGGATCCCGGGTGGCGTTGGCAGCGGCGCTTTCGATTGGAGAAGCGGGGGATCCTTCGACTTCGCGCTGCGCGCTGCGTTTAGGATGGCAATCCGCGGCCTCGGCCTGGATGCCGGCCACCACCTCGGCCGTCGTGTGCCGCGGAACGGGATGCTGGGCGAACGCGGCCGTGAAGTCCTTGCCGCCGGGGAACAGCGCCGGCATGTCCACCTGCTCGCGTGGAACGCGCTGGGACAGGGCGAAGCACTCGCGCATGGCGTACCACGTGCAGCCGTCCAGCCGGTCCTCCTTCGGCAGGAAGTCGAAGTCGCCCACCAGGATGGGGTCGCCGTACTCGATGGTGATCTTCGGGAAGCGGAAGCGCTCGCCCTTCCGCTTCACCAGCTCGGCGTTGCGCACGGTCATGGGCAGGATGGGGGCCTTCCCCATCTTCGCCACGAATGCGGCGCCGGAATGGATCTCGGGCGTCTTCGTGCCCTTGCCGCGGCGCGTGCCCTCGGGCAGGATGCCCACGATCTCGTCGTTCTTCAGCATGCGCGTCGCGCGCTTGATGGCCGTGCGGTCGGCCGCATCGCGCTTGACGGGAAACGCCCCCACGCGCGAAAGTATCTGGCCCACCAGGCCGTGCGCGTTGTCGAACAGGCTCTCGCGCCCCATGAACCGCAGCCACTGCTGCGGGCGCGTGGCCAGGTACATGAACGCCACGTCCAGAAACGACGTGTGGTTCGCCACCACCACCACGCCGCTTTTCCGGTAGAACCCCCGGATGCTCTCGCGGCGGTCAACGCGGTAGCGGAAGCAGATCTTGAACACGAACACGAGGAAGCCCCAGATGAGGTTGCCCGCCCAATGGGGAACCTGCTTGTCGTCGGACGTGCCGCCCAGCGGCATGTCCCACATCTTCTCGTACGGCAGGATTAGGCTCATCGGCGACAATCCCCCTCGTCGTTCGAGGAGCCGGCGGCCTGCCCCCTTGCCTGCAGAGCGAGGGAGCAGATGCGGTCGATGATGTCCTCGATGTAGCGGCCCGTGGAATCGAGCATCACGGCATCGTCGGCCGGCCTGAGCGGCGAGGCGGCGCGCGACGAATCGTAATCGTCGCGGCGCTGGATGTCGGCGAGCACCTCGTCGTAGTCGATCGAGCCGATGCCGCGATCCACGTTCTGGCGCACGCGCCGATGCGCGCGCTCCTCGGCGGAGGCCGTCAGGAACACCTTGACCGCGGCGTCGGGGAACACGGCGGTGCCGATGTCGCGCCCCTCCACCACGTAATCGCCCGCACGCCCGATGCGCTGCTGCTGGGCGACGAGCGCGGCGCGCACCGACGGGGCCGCGGACACGGGGCTCACGGCGCGGTCGATCTCGGCCGTGCGGATGGCGTCGGTCACGTCGACGCCGCCGATCGAGACGCGGCGGGGCACGGGGTCGCCCGCTTCGTGGGTGAAGGCGATGTCATGCGTGCGCGCGAGGGCGCCCAGCGCGGCATCGTCGTCGAAGGGAACCCCGTCGGCCGCCGCCTGCCAGGCGACGGCGCGGTACATGGCCCCGGTATCCAAGCAGGAGAAGCCGAGTTCGCGCGCGACGGCCTTGGCGACCGTCGATTTTCCGGCCCCGCTCGGGCCGTCGATGGCGATGATCATCGCGTCAACCTTTCGATGTCGGAGAGGAAATGGGGATAGCTGATCTTCACGGAGTCGAAGTTGGACACCTCGACCGGCGCGTTGCCGCACAGCCCTGCGAGCGCCCAGGTCATGGCCAGACGGTGGTCGTTCTTCGAGTCGAACGCGGCGCCCTGCGGCACGACGAGGCCCGGCTGGCCCTCCACGTACAGGTCGTTGCCGTCGATCCAAGCGTCCACGCCGATGGTCCCCAGGCCCTCCACGATGGCGGCCAGGCGGTCCGTCTCCTTCACGCGCAGCTCGCTGACCTCGCGGAACACGGTCACACCGCGCGCATGCGCTGCCACCAGAGCAAGCACGGGAACCTCGTCGACGAGCGTGGCTATCTTGTCGGCGGGGATCTCGCACCCGTGCAGGCTCGGCGTGTAGCACGCCGAGACGACGCCGTAGGGCTCCTTGCCGGCGGCTCCCGCATGCCGCACGGTCACGTCGGCCCCCATGCGCTCGAGCGTGCGCGTGAAGCCGATGCGCGCCGTGTTCAGGCTCACGTTCTCCACCTGGATGGAGCTTCCGGGCTTGAGCACGGCGGCGCACACGAGAAAGGCCGCCGAAGACGGGTCACCCGGAACGCGGACCTCGCACGCCTTGAGGCAGGCGGGGCCCGTCACGCTGGCCGTGCGGTCGGCCGCCGTCGTGGGCACGCCGAATTCGGGCAGCATGAGCTCGGTGTGGTTGCGCGACGGCGACGGCTCGTTCAGGGTCGTCGTGCCGTGCGCGTAGACGCCGGCGAGCAACACGGCTGTTTTGAGCTGGGCCGACGCCATGGGAGCGTCGTAGGTTATGGCTCGAAGGTCCCGCGTTCCCACTTCCGTGATGGGCAGCGTCTCGCGGCCGTCCGGCTCGAAGCGGACGCCCATCTTCATGAGCGGCGCGGTGATGCGGCGCATCGGGCGGCGGATGAGCGAATCGTCGCCGGTCAGCTCCACGCGGACGTCCCATGGAGCGAGCACGCCCATGAGCAGGCGCGCCGTCGTTCCGGAATTCCCGCAGTCGATGGGTCCGCCAGGCTGGCAGGGGCCCTTCGCCCCCCACCCCGTGATGCCGCCGGCCAAGCTGCCGTCGGGCTCCTTCTCAAGCGAGACCTGCGCGCCAAGCTGCGAGACCGCTGCTATGGACGAGCGCACGTCGTCGGAGTCGAGCACGCCGGAGATCCGCGACGTGCCCTCGGCCATCGCGGCGAACAGCACGGCCCGGTGCGAGATGGACTTGTCGCCCGGAACGCTGGCCGATCCGCGCAGCGGGGCGGGCAGCGGGGAGACGACGGTGACGCTCCGTTCATTCGACATGAGTGTGCTCCTTTGCCGTCAGAGGGCTGAACGATACCGAAAAACCTGCGTTGATGAGCTGGGATGACAGCCGGCCGACGTCGCCTTCGTCGGTGAGCACCAAGCTGAGCACGGCGCTGTCCTCCGTCACGTGGTCGATCTCGATGGACTGGATGTTG
>CAUEBO010000008.1 GCA_958454405.1 uncultured Eggerthellaceae bacterium
CCTTTAGTACAAACTTCCCCCAGCCTCACCTTCTCCCCGCTAAACGCGGGTTTGCCGGCGCTAGCTTATATATTTGTGGTGCGACTGCTTCACGTTTTGTTGGTCGACCATGGCGTAACAGAGCGTCGTGTCTATCTTGCTGTGTCCAAGCAGCACTTGCACCTGCTCGATGGGCATGCCCTTGTCGATGGCGCGCGTTGCGAGCGTTCGTCTAAACTTATGAGGATGGATTCTCGGTTGTCGCGCCGTTGCCCCGAGCTTCCTCAGTCGTATCTCGATGCCGCTTATCTCAAGACGGTTGAATGGGGCATTGAGCGATACGAAGAGTGCCGGGTTTTCGTCTCGTCTTTCTTCGAGATAGGCTTTGAGGTGCACTTTTGTACGAGCGTCGAAGTACACTTTGCGTTCCTTGCTCCCTTTGCCTCGTACGATGCATTCACGACCTTCGAAGTCGATATCATCCCGGTTTAGTTTCACCAGCTCGCCAACGCGCATTCCAGTCGAAGAGAGCATGTCGATCATTGCTAGATCGCGTGACGTCGCACAGTTGTCGCGCAATGATTCCAAAGACTCGTCGGAGATGACGGGCTTGACCGCTTTAAGAGTGCGAATCTTCTTGATACGTCGTACAGGGCTTTTGTAAATGAGATCCTCTGCTTCAAGCCATGAAAACAAGCTTGAAATGACGCGTCGCACGTTGTCGGCAGTGACATTGCTCAAATTGCCCTGCGCTTGATAATTGGCTAAGTATTCTCGCACACCGTCGGTCGTCACTTGAGACAATGGCTTGCCCACTGCGTCCAAAAACTTCTTGAGGGTGGATGAATAGTAGCGAAGAGATCGCTCTGAGCAACCTTCGAGTCGCTTCGCGCCTAGAAACGCCTCAAGCAGGCCTTCGTTGTTCGAGTATTTCGCCAAGACGGAAGGAAAATCATTTTCGTCTATGAGGCAATGGCTCAGTACAATATGGAGCCGTTTCATTTGTGCGCTGTCGAGCGATGATACCATCAGTCGCTCGATCTCGTTCATCGTCAAAAACTTCTCATCCATCATTCCGCCTTTCAACTGTTAGCTAGGGCTGTTAGGTGGCATAGTATCGAAATCTTGAACGGTGATGGGCTTTCTGCGAAGAGGGTGACAGCGGTAGGTGTTGGCAACTGTATGCGATTCAATTACTCGAGTTGCGAATTTGCCATCTCATCATCACGTTCCAAAGATCGGATTCATTGGATTGCTGATTGGTTTAGGTTTGATTCCTTACTGTGAGTTATGCCCATTCTAAAACCGTTGAAGGAAGGAGAGATCCATGGGAATGTTGTTCGAGGAGATGCGTATTGGGGGTCTGTGGGCGAAGAATCTCCTGGTGAGGCTGCCATCTACGAGCGGCTGGCCACCGAGGACGGGCACCTCGCGTCGGAGCTGCGCGCGCTCTACGAAGAGCTTGCCGCAGGCGGGCGGGCGCCGTCATCGTGAGCTGCGCGCACGTCATGCGCGACGAACAGCCGAATTCGCGCATGCTGGGCATCTACGACGACTCGTCCATCCCGGAATACTGCGAGCTCGTGGACGCCGTCCATGAGCAGGTCGTACGCATGATCTCATAGGTCGCGTACGGCGGCTCGGCCACGAAGCTCGATCCGCCCAGCGCGCGCATTTTGGGCCGTCGGCGGTGGCGAACCCCAAGACGGGCGTCGTGCCGGTGGAGGCCACAGAGGAGGATATCCGTCAGCTGGTCGAGGCGTTCGCGGCGGCCGCCCGACGCGCCCAAGCAGCAGGCTTCGATGGCGTGGGGCTGCACGCCGCGCCGTCGTCATCCTGCGCAATCGCGGCGCGCACGTACAGCGTCCGATCATCGCTTGGGAGTACGTTGATGCTCGGGCGGCATCGTTCGATCGGCTTGCGGCACGATTCGGTCTGAGCGGTCGAGAAAGCGAGATATTCGCGCTGTTCGCGAGCGGTCGCAATGTGGCGTACATCTGCGAAACATGCTTCATTTCGAAGAACACCGTGGACACCCATCTGAAGCATATATACGACAAAATGGGGGTGCGATCCAAACAGGGGCTGATTGATCTTGTAGAGGAGGAGCGAACGCTCTTCGGCCGCGAGAAGATGAAGGACGATGGCCTTGCCATGTGACGCTTGCCTGCCGCATCCCCCTGGTGGCCGTGTTCGCATTTTTCAAATTCACCCGCACATGCTTGCGGGCTTTTCCGTTATCTGTTGGCAGAGGAGGTGAACGCGGTTTTGCAGAAGCGATCGAGTGAAGGGCCGGACTTCGAGACGGGCGAGGCCAGCCAGGCGTCGGAGGCGGCCGGAGGCGGTCGGGCATCGACGGCGGCTGCCGAGGACGCCGCCTTGGCGGCCGAACGGTTCGCGGCGGCGCACTACGACGACGTGTTCCGCTACTGCCTGCGGCACGTCGGCTCGAAAGAGGACGCCCAAGACGTGACGCAGGAGGTGTTCCTGCGGGTCGTTCGCAGCGGAGGGTCCTACGTCGATCGAGGCAAACCGCTCGCCTTTCTCTACACCGTCGCGCGCAATGCGTGCGCGGATTTCCATCGGATGCGGCGCGCCGCTACGGTGGAGATCCGGGAAGACGTGCCCGATCCGGCGGGGGAGCGCGGCGTCGATGATGTGGCGATGGCCGACCTCCTGGCTCGGCTTGGCGAAGACGAGCGGGAAGCGATTGCGCTTGCGTACGACCAGGGACTTGGCGCGGGCGAGATCGCGCAAGTGATGGGCGTGTCGCGTTTCGCCGTGCGCCGGACGACCAAGCGGGCTCTGGCGAAGCTCGAGCGGATGATGCGGGAATGAGGGCCGCGTTTTTCGCGGCCCGACGAGGCAAGGATGACGATATGGACAAGAGCGACATCGAGGCAAGGCTGGAGGCGCACTACCGGCAGGTCCGTCGGCGCGAGGTTCCCGACGTGGCGGTGAAGGCCCGTGCGATCGCACGTGCGGGGGCCGAGGCGCGGATCCTGGAAGCTGCGGCCGGTTCTTTCGGCGGCCGTTCTGCTGCGGCAACCCCTGCGGCCGGCTTTGACGCTGCCGACTCCGCTTGCAGAGCTGAAAAAGCGCTTGGCGGGATCTCGTTTGCCCGGTTCGTGTTCGGACAGGTCCGCTCCATCCGCCCGTGGGTGTGGGCGGCGCAGGCCGTCCTGCTGGCAACGCTCTTCGTTGGCAGCGCTCTCGCTCCGACCGATGCGGCATCGTCGGCGCTGACCTCGATCATCGCGCTTCTCACCGTGCTTGTGGGCATGCCCGACGTGCTGCGCAGCCGCGAAGACGGCGTGGCCGAGCTTGAGTACGCGTGCCGGTTCGACTGCCGGCAGGTGTTGGCGGCGCGCCTCATCGTGCTGGGGCTTTCGGATGTGGTCGTGCTGACGGCGGCGGTGCTGGCGGTGCCGGTGCTGGCCGGCTCCGATCCGATGCTCGTGTTCCTGCATGCCTGCGCGCCGTACTTCGCCACGGCGGCTGGATGCCTCTGGATAGCGGGTCGAGCGCAGGAAGGTGTGACGGCGAGATGCCTGGCCTTCGGCTCGGTGGTGGCGGTTGCCGCGATGGCGGCGTGGCAGATCGTGCCGGACGCATATGCGGCGTCGTCCGCCGGCGTCTGGGCGGCGCTGTTCGCGCTCTCGCTGGGCGCGGCCGCTTACGAGATGCGGGCCTACTTCGACGTCGTTCGCTCCGGCCTCGATCACCTGAGCCCGGCCGCGTGACGGCCGGTCGCCTCGATTCCGATTGGACCCTGCGCGCGCCGCTTCGCGCGGCCGCGCCGAGAAGACAAGGAAGCATCATGGAACTTGCCATCGACCGGCTCACCAAGCAGTTCGGCAGCGCCATCGCCGTCGACCGCGTGAGCGCGACGTTCACGCCCGGCGTGTACGGCCTGCTCGGCGCGAACGGGGCGGGGAAGACCACGCTCATGCGCATGATATGCGATGTGCTGAAACCCACGTCGGGCTCGGTGCTCTACGACGGGACGGACATTGCGAAGCTGGGCGCCGACTACCGCGCCCATCTGGGCTACCTGCCCCAGGACTTCGGCTACTACCCGGATTTCTCGGCGCTCGACTTCATGTTGTACCTGGGGTCGCTCAAGGGCATCGATCGGCGCACGGCGCGGCGTCGATCGCTCGACCTGTTGGAGATGGTGGGCCTCGCCGACGTGGCGAAGCGCAAGATCAAGACGTTCTCAGGCGGCATGAAGCAGCGCCTGGGCATCGCGCAGGCGGTGCTCAACGAGCCGTCCATCCTCGTGCTCGACGAGCCCACGGCTGGCCTCGATCCGAAGGAGCGCGTGCGGTTCCGCAACCTCATCGCATCGTTTTCCCAGGACAAAGTGGTCATCCTGTCCACGCACATCGTGTCCGACGTCGAGTACGTCGCCGACGAGATCCTTGTCATGCGCGCCGGCGGGTTCGTGCTGGGAGGCTCGCCCGAAGCCGTGGTGTCCCAGGTGGCGGGCAAGGTGTGGGAATGCGCGGTCGACCAGCGCACCGCCGACGAGCTGACGGCCCGCTGCACGGTGGGCAACGCCCACTACGGCGCGGACGGCCAAGCCGTGCTTCGCATCGTGTCCGACGAGCGGCCGCATGCGCTGGCGACGCCGCTTGCGCCAACGCTCGAGGACGTGTACCTGTACCTGTTCCGCGAGGGCGGAGAGGCGGAGGCCGACGCCCGGGCGAAGGGAGGCCCCCATGCGTAGCCTCATCATGTTCGAGCTCAAGAAGATCGTCTCGCGCCGGGTGACGCAGGTGGCGGTGGGCGGCCTGTTCGCTTTGCTCGTGCTCGTGTTCGCGCTCAACGTGCTGCAGCAGACGGCCATCGACGATGCCGGCGAGCGGGCCTCGGGCCTGGCCGCCATCGCGCTTGAGAAAGAGCGCGCCGAAGCCGATGCGGGCATCGTCACCGACGAGAAGGCGACCGAGGACATCCGGGCCTTCCAACGCTTCTTCAACGACGAAGGCGAGATAGACGAGCGCTTCGCTAGCGAGGACTTTGCCGACCCTGAATCGGCGCACGCCTACATGACCAAGCACTACGCCTACCTCGACACGATTTTGCGCCCGTGGATGAACGGCTCGCAGCCCATCGATGCCGTCGCGCCGCGGGTCGACGCGAGCCAGACCGTCGCCCTGTACGACCAAGTGGCCGCATCGATGCAGGCGAAGCTGGCCGAGAGCGCGTCGCCTTGGGCGTACAGCGAGGCCGAGCAGGAGTTCTGGATGCAGAAGCACGCGGACGCCCCCAAGCCCGTCGAGTACGGCTATGCGGGCGGCTGGGGCGACATCCTGGCCTGCGTCAACTTCTTGTTCTTCGCCATCGTTGCCGCATGCGTGGCGGCGGCGCCGGTGTTCGCGGCCGAGTACCAGGAGAAGACCGACGCCGTCGTGCTGGCCACGCGCCACGGCAAGGGCAAGCTGGTCGCGGCCAAGATCGCAGCCTCGCTGCTGTTCGCCACCGCGGTGTTCGCGCTGTACGCCGTCGTGGCGGTTGGGGTGCCGCTGGCGTTCTTCGGCGCGGAAGGGGCGGGGCTGCCGCTGCAGGGCAGCCGTCTGTCCATCCCCTACGACGTAACGATGGCGCAGGCGGTGGGCGTCTGCATCGGCGTGGCGTACCTCGTGACGCTGGGCATGACCGCCCTTGCGCTCCTGCTGTCCGCCAAGCTGCGGTCGCCGCTGGGAATCTTCGCCATCTGCGTGGCCGTCATCCTGCTGCCGATGTTCCTGCCCACGATGCCCTCTGGCCTGGCGAACCATCTGCTGTACCTGCTGCCGATCAACGCGATCGACTACGCGAACCTGTTCGCCAATTTCGTCTCGTACCGGCTGGGCCCGGTCGTGCTCGACATGCAGGCGGTGGTGGTCGCGGCCTACGTCGTGCTCATGGCGTTGGCCATCCCGCTGGCGGCCCGTGCGTTCCGGCGACACCAAGTGCTGTAGGCGGCGTAGAACGGGCGCGCGCTCACGGCTCGCGGGCGCGCCGCCCGCGCGGTTTGCGTGGAATCGGCTTTGAGTTTCGGTGGCAAGTTGCGCGGCTTGGGCTCGAGCGCGCGGCGTCTTTGCTATCATCCAAGCCTATGGGTGCTCGAAGGGAACATAGGCGGTTGAAGCGCATGGTCGGTCTCGTGCTGGGGTGCGCGGTCGCGGCGGCTCTCGTCGTCGCGGCCACGAACGTCGCCGTGGTGGCGTCGTCGAAGCCCGCCATCGTGGGGGTGGAGGAGGCGGCCGGCTACGATGCCGACGCCATCGTGGTGCTGGGCGCGTCGGTGCTTGCCGACGGCACGCCCTCTCCGATCCTGCAAGATCGGCTGGACGACGCCATCGAGCTGTACTTCGCCGGGGCGGCGCCCAAGCTCATCATGAGCGGCGACAACAGCACGGTGTCGTACAACGAGGTGCGGGGCATGAAGAACTACGCCCTGTCCCAGGGCGTGCCGAGCGAGGACGTGTTCTGCGACCACGCCGGCTTCTCCACTTACGAGACGATGTACCGCGCCAAGCACGTGTTCGGGGCGGAGCGCATCGTCATCGCCACCCAGACGTACCATCTCTACCGCGCGGTGTACGACGCCAACGGATTGGGCATGGAGGCAATCGGCGTGCCGAGCGACTATCGCGCCTACAGCGGCCAGGCATGGTACGACCTGCGCGAGGTTCCCGCCCGCACGAAGGACTTCTTCGCGGTGATCGTGCAGTCGCCGTCGACGTTCGTCGGCGACCCCATCAGCTTGGACCAGTCGGGCGACGTCACGGAGTAAGCGGTTCCGCAGCCAGCCGCGCAGCGCGGCTCATCGAGCGCGCGTCGAAACGGAGCCTGCATGGGCGGGAAACGGCCTGGGGGGGGGTGATCCGGCCCGGCGCGCGGATGGAGCGGGCGGCTAGGCGTCCAAGTCCCGGGGATCGAACGAATCGACGAGGTCGAGCAGCTCCTGCTTCTTGTGGATGGCCAGCTTGGCGTAGATGCGCTTCGAATGGGTGCGGATGGTGTTCTCCGACACCACCAGGTCCTCGGCGATGCGCGCGACGGTGTTGCCGCGTGCGATGAGCTCCATGACCTCGGTTTCCCGCGCGCTCAGGCGGTAGTGCCGCTGCAGGAGGGCCGCCTGCTTCGAGATGCGGTCCAAATACATCGGCTCGCCGGCCTCGCGCTTGCGCGGGGAGCCTTCCGTTTGCGCCGCCGCCGGTGCGGGCATCACTTCGGCCGTGCGGTGCTCGAGCGCTTGGCCGGCCTGCTTGCCGGGCCGCGTTGCGCCCGATTCGATCGGCTGCAACGCGACGAGCTCGATGCTGGCCGCCGAATCGCTCTCGCGCCCGAGAATCTTGCGGAATCCTCCCTGGCCCACGAAGTACATGAGGCCCAGCAGGTACACGGCGACGAGCGCGACCACGGCCAGCGGCGCGATGCCCATGATGGTGATCTGCTCGGCGAACGTCCCGCCCAAGAAGCCCACGTCGTGGAGCGTGTACACGATGCCGCCGAAGAACCCGTAGATGAAGACGGGGTTGATGCCGCGGTCGCGCGACGCCTGGGCGCACTGGATCATCATGAGCATGATGGCCGCGCTGTACACCGCGTACAGGATGGCGGCGAGCCAGCGCGCGTAGGTCGTGGGCAAAAACGGCAGCAGCAGAAACGACGTGATGACGAACGGGAAGACGATGCGGTAGGCGCCCACCACGTTGAGCCGCAGGTTCTTGAACTGCCAGAACACGAGCACGACGATGGCCACCACGAGGGCCCCGCCCATGGAGAGCACGTTCACCAACGATCCCACCTGCGGCTCCGCGATGGCCAGCGAGCGCATGATGCCCGTGCAGAATCCAAGCGCGCCCACGCACAGCGCGCTGCGCCAGTAATCGCGCAGCACGCGCCGGTACACGTGCGGGTGCTCGCGCGGAACGTCCTGGAACATGGCCTGGTCGCGATCGATCTGTCGGCTCTTCAAAACGATGGCCAGCCCGAACAGCGGCAGGAACACGAGTGGGATGAGGAAGGCGGTGACGGCGACGGGGATGAGGTAGAGCGAGAAGTACAGCACGGCCGCGTACGCCGTTCCCACGATCAGGTCGCGGTTGCCGGCGTCGGAGTCCTGGCTTGCGAACAGGCGCTGCCAGAGCATGTAGAATCCGGCCGACCCCAAGCCCAGCAGCGCTCCTCCTGCCACGACGAGCGGCAGCGCGTATCCGTCCAGGTAGATGGCCCCGATCAAGCACGCCCATCCCAACAGGTAGGGGATGGTGGTCAGATGCACCAAAAAGGAGCGCGTCGGGCCCGGCAGGAAGTACACGCCCAGCGCGCTGGCGAAATAGCTGGCGGAGAACACGAGCGACTGCGCGAGGAAGAACCAGAACACGATCTCCTGCGTTTGGAACTCGAGCGGCAGAAAGGGGAAGACGCCTCCCCAGACGCCGGCGGCGTTGATGGCCAGGAACAGCGCGTAGCCGAGCGAGGTGGCGTTGGGTTTGAGCGCATGCGCGATGTTCTGGACGGCCAAGAGGACTCCTCGCGACAACGGATCGGTCCAGCGCACGCGGCGCGCATGCGCTGCGCCGGCACGGTCCGCTTCGACGGGGCGGGCACGGCGCCTGGCCAGTATACCCGACTTCGCTGCGCATGCGCGCGTGCATGCGAAAGCACGGCGGCCTCCGGTTCTGCCCTCCGGCCTTTGCGCAGGCGGATGCGGCACGCAGCCGCCTACTCGGTCCTCGCGACGTGTGCGGAAGGGGCTGGGCCCCGCTTTTCCGCATGACGCGGCAGGCACGCGGAGGCAACGCCTTCCTGAACTTCCGGCCCGTGCGGGCACGGGGAACGCGGGCGTCTTTAGGATTACCGGGATACGAACACTGCGAAGGGATTCTCGACGGATCTCCAGGAGGTGCATGACCCATGGAACTTGCAATGCTGCAACTGCCCATGATCCTGTTCACGACGCTCGTGCCGATGGCGTCGGGAACGTTCATCGGCCTCGCCATCATGTTTTTCACCACGCGTTTTTCGGACGCGTGCCTGAAGCGCATCGACCTTTGGACGCTTCTGCCCATCGGCATCACCATCGTGGGCTACATCGCGGGGGTCACGTTCTTCGCACTGCCGCAAGGCGCCGTGGCCCTGTTCCAGGGAATCGACGGCGGCACCGTGCTCACGCTGCTCATCGCGGGTGCGGTGCTGGGCTTTTTGAGCGTGGTGTACTGGGCTCTTGCGGCGGTGGGCGTCCTGTCGTACCGCACCCGCATGGTGTCCGCGGCCGTTTTGGGCGCCTCTGCGCTCGTGTACTCGCTGGCCATCGGCGCCGTGTACATGGCGTCGTCCGTTGCAACGTGGAGCTCCGCGCTCGTGCCCATCGGCATGATGGGATTCTGCGTGGCCGGCGGCGTGCCGCTCGGCGTGCTCGTGGTCGCGCTTTCGGGGGGCATGCCCGAAGCGCGCAGGACGGCCTTCGCCTCCGTGTCGGTCGTCGTCGCCTTCGTGGGCGCGGTGATGGCCATCTTCGCCGTGACGGCGCAGCTGCTGTACGCGCAGTCGCTGTTCGCCGCCGCCCTTCCCGGCGTCGATGTGGCCCCGGGCGCATGGGTGTACCTGGTCATCTCCATCGTCGGCTTCGTCGTCATGCTGGCGTGCCTGCGTTCGACGCTGCAGCCGGGCGGGCGCTCCGCGGCGCCGGTCGGCAGGGCGGCGGGCGCGGCAGCCGCCATGCCGCAAAGCGCCATGGGGGTGTCCGAGCCGGTGGGCGTGCGCTCGGCCGTCCCGCTGCTGATCCTGGGCAACGCTGCCATTCTCGTCGCCATCTTCGTGGCCCGCATGCTGTTCTACGCGCTGCAGGTGTGAGCATCTCGGCTCTCGCCGTCGGTCCCCCCAGGCCCGCCGCATCGGCGGGCCTGTGCTTTTTCAGGCAAGAACAAAGCTATCACCTGGTCTTTCAAGAAGTTCCCACGTTTTATGTGACAAGCGGATGACCGGGTGCGAGTATGGTGGCCCTGGTTTTCAAGCCGTCATCGGCGCCACAAGGGCGCCGAGCGGCTCCGCAGCGCGCCCGATGCCCGGATGGGCGCGCGTGAATCGCAGGAAAAGGGGGAACACCATGCAAGAATCGATGCCTCGCATGAGCCGGCGCACCTTCGTGAAAACGTCGGGCGCGCTCGGTGCGCTGGCGGTCGCGGGCGGTGCGGCGACGGCTGCGGACTCCCTGTTCGGCACGGGCGCGCTGCGCGCCGAAGCCGAACCGGAGGAGCAGGTCGTCTGGGGCCACTGCGCGATCAACTGCCCGAGCCGCTGCCCGCTCAAGTTCCACGTGAAAGACGACGAGATAGCATGGGTGGACGCCGACACGTCCTCCGATGCGACGTTCGAAGACCACCAGGCGCGCGCGTGCCTGCGTGGCCGCTCGTATCGGCGGTGGATGAACAGCCCCGATAGGCTGAGTTACCCGCTGAAGCGGGCGGGCAAGCGCGGCGAGGGAACGTTCGAGCGCATCAGCTGGGACGAAGCCATCGACACCATCGCCTCGGAGTTGACGCGCGTCATCGAGACGTACGGCAACGACGCCGTTTATCTCAATTATGCTACAGGGGTCAATGATGTAACGACTGGTCAACCACTCCAGCGCCTCTTGAATCTGTGCGGAGGCTATCTGAGTTGGTACGGCAGCTACAGCATATCTCAACTGATGCACATGCAGTCGATCGTGTTCGGGGAGTCCGGGGGAGGGAGCTCGCCTAAAACGGCTGAAGACGCCGAGCTCATTCTCATGTTTGGCAGCAACCCTGTCGAGACACGTGGGGGAGGGCTGCACACTCATTACGATTATGTGAGCCTGCGCGAGAAGACGAAGGGGAAGATCATCGTTATCGATCCCCGCTTCAGCGATTCGCTGTTGGGCCATTCCGACCAATGGCTTCCCATCAACCCGGGAACGGACGCGGCGCTGGTCGCGGCGATCGCGCACGAGCTCATCGAGAACGACTGGGTCGACGAGGACTTCCTGCATACGTACTGCTCGGGCTACGACGAGGAATCCATGCCGGAGGGCGCGAAGGGCAAACACCTGAGCTACAAGGACTACGTGCTGGGCGAAGGGTACGACAAGGTGGAGAAGACGCCCGAATGGGCCGCTCCCATCACCGGCATCGATCCGGCCGCCATCCGCGAGCTCGCGAAGGAGATCGGCACGGCTTCCCCTCTGTTCGTCTCGCAGGGGTGGGGTCCCCAGCGCCGCAGCAACGGCGAATGGAACTTCTGGTCGATCTGCCTTCTGCCTTTGCTGGTGGGTCAGGCGGGCAAGAAGGGCACGAACAACGGCAATAACGAAAGTCGTTTTTCCATCCCTCTGACCTACTTTCCTGCGGGAAAGAACCCCGTTGAGGTGTCCATCCCGTGCTTTCTGTTCACCGACGCGATCGATCACGGCACGGAGATGACGAAGACGAAGGACGGGGTGC
Organism: uncultured Eggerthellaceae bacterium; assembly: GCA_958454405.1. GTDB lineage: Bacteria > Actinomycetota > Coriobacteriia > Coriobacteriales > Eggerthellaceae > Enteroscipio. The sequence continues at coordinate 11,445 of CAUEBO010000008.1, forward strand.
GCGGCGCAGACCGCCTGTCTAACAACATTAAACTTCTCATCAGTTACGCCGGCAACTGCCTGACCAACCAGCATTCGGACATAAACCGGGCCCACGACATCCTCGTCGACGAATCGAAATGCGAGTTCATCCTCGCCTTCGACACCGTCATGTGTGATTCCGCGAAATACGCCGACATCCTGCTGCCCGACCTGTTCCGCTCCGAGCAGGTGTCGCTGGCAAGTGCCGGCAGCAACACGGCCTACATCGTCACGGCGCAGCCGTGCACGTCGCCGAAGTTCGAGCGCAAGACCGCCTACGAGGTGTGCGAGCTGCTGGCGGAGAAGCTGGGCGTGAGAGACGAATACACCGAGGGCAAGACGCAGGCGGAGTGGATCGAAGAGCTCTACGAAGCCGATCGGAAGAAAGACCCCGAGCTTCCCAGCTACCGCGACCTCGTCGAAATGGGCGTGTACAAGCGGGAGCGGACCGGTGTCATAGCGCTCGACAAGTTCGTGGCCGACCCTGTGGAGAACGTTCTTGCCACGCCGTCGGGGAAGATCGAGATCTACTCTCAGAAGATCGCGAAGACGATGCAGGAATGGGAGTTCGCCGACGACGAGACGGTGTACCCCATCCCGGCGTACGTTCCCGAGTGGCGCGGGGTTGAAACCGTCACCGACGAGTACCCGCTAGCCCTTTCCGGGTTCCACTTCCGCGGCCGCATCCACTCGTCGTGGGGCAGCATCGAGCTGCTCAAGGAGGCGAACCCCCAGGAGCTGTGGATCAACCCGGCCGATGCGGAGGCCCGCGGGATCGCCCAGGGCGACACGGTGGCCGTCAAAAACGAGTTCGGCGAGACGCGCCTGCTCGCGAAGGTCACGCCGCGCATCGTTCCCGGAACCGTGGCCATGGCCCAGGGAGCGTGGCACGACGCCGACATGCAGGGCGACCGCATCGACAAGGGCGGCTGCATCAACACCCTCACCGATCCACGCCCGTCGCCGCTGGCGAAGGGCAATCCCCAGCACAGCAACATCTGCGAAGTATCCAAAGCCTAAGCGCGTCATGAAAGGAGATGGCCAACGATGAGCCACTACGCATTCCATTTCGACGGCACGCGCTGCACCGGGTGCAAGACATGCGAGTTCGCGTGCAAGGACTACCGGGACCTCGATGTCGGCTTCGCCTACCGCAAGGTGTACGAGGTGACGTACGGGGAGACCGTCAAGGACGGGACCGGCTGCTTTTCCACCTCGTGCGCGAGCTACCCGCTCTCCCTGGCGTGCAACCATTGCGACGATCCGGCCTGCACGAAGGTGTGCCCGACCGGCGCCATGCACAAAGATGCTGAAACGGGACTGGTGTCCGTGGACGCGGACAAGTGCGTTGGCTGCGGCTACTGCCATATGGCCTGCCCGTACAACGCGCCGAAGGTCGACCGCGAGAAGGGCCATTCCGTGAAGTGCGACGGATGCGCCGCGCGGGTGGCCGCGGGCGAGAAGCCGGTGTGCGTCGAGGCCTGTTTGGCCCGCGCGCTCGATTTCGGCACGGTCGAGGACATGGCGGCGAAGGGCGAGCGCGGCAGCATCGCGCCGCTGCCCGATCCGTCCTACACGAATCCGAACCTGTACATCAAGCCTTCCGCCGACGCCCTGCTCGCAGGCAGCGCCGACGGCAAGGTGGCCAACCCCCTGGAGGTGATGTAGCATGGAGGCCGCCTTTTCCGAGCTGCCCCTGGCGCTGTTCACGACCTTGGCTCCCATCGGCGCCGGCGCGTTCGCAGCGCTTGCGATCGCCTTCTTCGCCGCTCCGTTCACGGGCGAGCAGCTGAAGCGGATCGACCGGATGACGCTCGTTCCACTCGCCGTCGTGATCGTGGGGTTCGCCGCGTCGTTCTTCCACCTTGCGTCGCCTTCGCACGCGCCCTTCGTGTTCGCGCACGCCGGGTCCTCGCCGCTTTCGAACGAGATCCTCGTCGGATCGATCTTCGTGGTGCTGGCCGTCGTGTACACGGCCCTGGCGCTCGCCGGCAAGCTCTCCGGCGGCGTCCGCAAGGGCTTCGCGGCCGTCGTGGCCGCAGCGGCGCTCGTGTTCGCCTGCTTCACCGGCCTGGCCTACGTGATGGACACCATCGCCTCGTGGAACAGCCCGCTCGTCCCCGTGCAGATGCTCGGCTTCGCGCTGGTGGGCGGCATGGCCCTCGGCACGCTCGCGCTGGGGCTCGCCGAGGCGCTTCCAGCTGCGCTGAAGAGCCCGTTCAAGCAGATCGGCGCCGTCGTGTCCGTGGCAGGCGCCGTGCTCGCCGTCGTCGGGCTGTGCGGGCAGGCGGCGCTCGCAGGCGGTTTGGCCAATCCCATCACGGCGGGGGCCGATCTCGTGGCGGCGGCGCTGCCGTGGATCGTGGTTTCGGTGGCCTGCCTCGTGCTGGCATGCGCGGCGAACGTCGCGGCGCTCTGGGGACGCAATCCCGTGGTCCTGGCCGCAACGGCCTCGGCGGCGTGCGTGGTGGGCGTGTTCGTCGCGCGGCTGGCGTTCTACGCCCTGCAGCTGTCGGTGGGGCTTGCCTAGGCGCTCTGGAAGCGCTTCGAATCGGAAGGCAGGGTGCGCTACAATGGTGGCGCATTCTGCTTTCCGCACGGTCCGATCGCGCGCATGGCGCGCACAAGGGGGTTGCATGAACGACAACGACATCATGATGGACGGCATCGCCTTCGTGGGCGAGACCTTGGCGCCGTTCTACCTGCAAGATCCGCGCACGGGTGACGCGGGCCCGGCATTTTTGGCCATGGCCTCGCTCGACGTGGCGGCCGCCGCGGCCGAGTGGCCCTTCGGCGAAGAGGCCGCCGTGCGCGATGCGCTCGGCCTCATGGTGGCAGGCCTTGCCGAAGGCGCCGATGCCGACGAGCTCGTATGGGAGTACCGCCGCCTGTTCGTGGGGCCCGCGGTGAAGCCGGCGCCGCCCTGGGGATCGGTCTACACCGACCGCGAGTGCGTGGTGTTCGGCGCGAGCACGCTCGAACTGCGCCGGTGGATGCGCGAGCAGGGAATCGAGCGCACGACCGACGACCGCACGCCGGAAGACCACATCGGCCTCATGCTGGCGCTCATGGCGTGGATCGCGCGCAACCGTCCGGAAGCGCTGGACGAGTACCTGCGGTCGCACCTGCTCACCTGGTCTTCGCACTTCTTGGAGCAGCTTGCCGGCGCCGCGGAGCATCCGTTCTACGAGGGGCTCGCCCGCCTGACCGACGCCAGCCTCGAGGGCGTGCGCAGCGAGCTCGGCATCGAGGTCGCCTACCCGAGGTTCTATCGGTAGGCTGCCATGGTATCGGGCATCGACACGGCGCTCGGCGAGATCACCCTCGTGCTGTTCACGACGCTTGCGCCGTCAGGCGTCGTCGCGTACGCCATCATGGGGCTGCCCATCGTGCGCGGCGGCCTCTCGGCGGAAGCGCAGCGGCGCATCGACCAGTTTCTCGCCATTCCCCTCGTCGTGTCGATGGTGGGCCTGGTGGCTTCGGCCACCCACCTGGGCAATCCCGCCAACGCGCTGTTCGTGTTCCTCGGGGTGGGCCGCAGCCCGCTTTCGAACGAGGTGTTCTGCGCCGTCGTGTTCCTGCTGCTGGCCGGCGTCTACTGGCTGTACTCGTTCGCCGAGCGTCCTCGTCGGAAGCTGCAGCGCGCGTGGATGGCGCTTTCCCTGGCGGCCGGCGTCGCGTTCGTCACCTCGGTGGCGTTCGCGTACAGCGCCGAGACCATCCTGTCGTGGCATACCGTCTACGTGCCGCTGGCCCTGTGGCTCAACGCGCTGACGGGCGGGCCGGTGCTGGCGCTGCTGGGGCTGCGTGCGGCCGGATTCCCGCCGGTCGAGGGACGGTTCGGCCGCGTGCTGCTGCTCTGCTCGCTCGTTGCGCTGGCGGCGAACGTCGCAACGTACGGGCTGCAGGCCGTGCAGCTGCCGTCCATCGAGAACTCGTTCGTGACGGCCGCCGACCTCGTGCCCCGCTACGGCATGATGATCGCCGCGTTCGGCGTGCTGGGCGCGGCGGGGATCGGGCTCGACGCGCGGACGCTGTTGGGCGGCAGCGCGCGGCAGCGCTCCGAGGGCGCGCGTCCGGGCGCCTTGGCATGTTCCCAGGTGGCGCGCTCGGCGACGATGCGGGCCGTGTGCGCGAGCGTGCTCGTGCTGGCCGGCATCTTCGTCATGCGCTTCGCGTTCTACATGATGCATTTGACCGCCGGCCTCGGGGTGTGAGGCGGCCTTCCCGCTTCCGCGAAGGCATAAAAGCGTGCCGTCCGCCCGTTCGCGAGCGGGTCCGTCGTCTTGGCGAGTTTCGCGCGCCGTTCCGACCGTCCTGCGGTCTATCCGTTCGAGGCGATGTGGGGCTGCATGCCGGGCTCGTAGACGCGGTAGCGTGCCTTGCCTTCTGCTTTCGCCTGGTAGAGCGCGGCATCCGCCCGCTCGTACACGGCGGTGAACCGCGTGCCGTGCTCGGGCACCATGGCGATGCCGGCCGAAACCGTCAGCGCGATGGCCTTGCCGGGCGCTGCGTCCGTTTCCCAGCGGTCGTCGCACAGCGCGCGCACGCGCCGGGCGATGTCGTCGTGGGAAATGTCGTCGCAGTAGATGATGAACTCGTCGCCGCCCCAGCGGCAGATCACGTCGTTCTTGCGGAAGGCGGCGCGCAGGTGCTGGCCGATGCCGGACAGCACGCGGTCGCCGCAGAGATGGCCGTGGAGGTCGTTCACGAGCTTGAAGTCGTCGAGATCGACGATGACGAACGCGCCGGTCCTGCCCTCCTTGACGGTGGAGGCGAACGCTTCGGGCAGCTGGCGCGAAGCGGTCTGGCGATTGAGCAGGCCGGTGAGCGCGTCGCGCTGGGCCTGGTCGGCAAGGTGCAGCTCGCGCCGCTTCCGCTCGTCGATGTCGATGACGTAGAGGTAGGCGTAGACGTCCCCGCCGTCTTCAAGGCGCATGAGGTGGCAGCGCAGCTCGACCCAGCGCTCCCGGCCTTCGCCCGACGTCCCGCAGGCCGCGGGCGCCCCTTGCAGCGGGAGCTGCCGGTATTCCATGATGCACGTCGTCGTTCCCTGGTCGTACCGGGCGAGCATGGTGTCGTGGTCCAGGAATTCCGCGACGGCTTCGCGGTCGGCTGCGGGCCGGACGCCGGCGCTGATGGCGGCGTCCATGTCGTAGGCCGACCAATCCTCGAACTGCAAGCCGAGCTTTCTGCGGAGCAGATCGCGATCGTCGTCGTCCAGAAAACCCCAGCGCGTCACGTTGATGCACCAATGGTGGGCGGATTGGGCATTGAGCAGCTCGAACAGACGGGCGTCGCTGTTGATGGACCCGAGCGCCGAAAGCTCGCGCTGCCGCTGCTCGGTCACGTCCTCCACGGACGCGTAGAACAGGCGCCGGTCCTCCTGGTTGCTCAGGAAGAACACCCGCAGCTTCATCCACATGAGGTCGCCGTTCAGGCGGAAGCGCCGCACGACGCCCTCTGCCCCCGACACCGGATGCTGTTCCGCTTCGTCGAACAGCGACAGCACGGCATCGCGGTCGTCGGGATGGGTCTGCTGCCAGATGCAGGCCTGCCGCTCCCGCAAGTCGATGGGGTTGCATCCGGTGACGCGGTAGTACTCGTTGTTGACCTGCATGAGCTCGTACCGGTCGTCGTACACCGCGTACACGGCCATGCCGCCTATGAGGTTGTCGACGATGGTGCGGCTCAGGTCGTTGTCGTGGATGAGCGCGTCCACGTCGATGGTGTCCACGATGGGGCTCAGCACGCCCCGGTAGTCCACGGCATCCGGATCCTGAAGGAGCTCTTCAAGCGCCTCGGTGCTCATGGGCCGGTGGAAGTAGAAGCCCTGCGCGTAGTCGCATCCGATGCTCCGCAGGAACTCCACCTGCTCTTTCGTCTCCGCCCCTTCGGCGATGATGCGCAGGTCCATGAGGCGCGCCATGGACACGATGGCCTCGAGGATGCTTTCTCCGCGTTGCACGTTCTCCTGGCGGTTCAAGAAGTTCATGTCGATTTTGATGACGTCGACGTTGATGTCCTTGAGCATGTTGAGCGACGAGTACCCGCTGCCGAAGTCGTCCATGAGGATGGTGAAGCCGAGGTCCTTCAACCGGTTGACCGCCTTCGACATCCTGCGGTCCTCGGCGTAGGCGCTTTCGGTGATCTCGAGCTCCAGAAGCTCGCGCTCTATGCCGTAGCGCTCGACCAAGCCCTCGATGGTGTCCACGACGTCGATGGCGTACAGGTCGGCCCGCGATATGTTGACCGAGACGGGAATGGGCCTGCCTCCTCGATCGATCCACGATCGGATGCGCCGGCATGCTTCCTCCCATACGTACAGGTCCAGGTTGGCGATGAAGCCGGCATGCTCGAGCACGGGGATGAACGCCCCGGGCATGACGAGCCCCCGTTCGGGGTGCTTCCAGCGCACGAGCGCTTCCAGCCCCACGATGCGGCCCGTGCGCGTGTTGCATTGCGGCTGCCAGTACAGCACGAACTCGCGGTTCTCAAGCGCCTGCCGCACTTCCAGCAGCGTCTTGGTCTCGTCTTCCATCTCCTCCGACATGGACGGCTCGTACCAGGCGATGCGCTTCGCGTACACCCCCTTGGCGGAGTTCATGGCGATCATGGCATGGTCGCAGGCTGCGACGAAGGCGCCTTCGCCGCGGTCGACCGGGCAGACGCCGAGCACCGGCTGGAAGCCCAGGACGTCCTCCGATTCGGTTCGGTATCGCAGCAGGCCCTCGTCGATGCCTTCTTCGGAGATGATGCCGTGCGGAAGCAGCAGGGCGAAATCGTCGCCGCCCAAGTAGCCGCACATGCCTTCGTAGGCGCGCGTCAGCCGGTCGATGCTCTCGGCGATGGCCTTCAGCATCTGGTCGCCGGCGTCGCGGCCGTACCATTCGTTGAAGAGCTTGAAGTGCTCTATGTCCAGGTAGACGGCGTCGTAGCGGACCGAGGGGTTGCCTGACGCCAGCTCCTCGGCCTTGCCGTAGAACGTGCTGGCGTTGTACAAGCCCGTAAGGGGGTCGCGCTCCCTGAGCAGCTGGATCTGGAGGTTCTCGGCGTGCGTCTCGCGGTTGCGGACTTCCTGGTCGACGTCGGAGATGAAGCACATCACCACCGTTTCGGCACCCTCGCCCCGCTTCACCGACACGATGGTCTGGGCCGCCCAGCCCCATCCGCCCGCGCAGAGGCGCTTTCGGAATTCGCCACGCAGCGCGCCTCCTGCTTCGTCGATGCGCGCGATGAGCGTGTCGAACTCCCAGAACGAAAGGAACCGCTCGCGGTCTTCGGGGTGGATCATGTTCTCGAGCACGTCGGCGAACATGACGTCGAGCTGGCCCGCGAGCGGCGGCATGACGTACTTGTCGGGCTCGGTGTAGAGCACGTTGTAGGAGTTGCCGGTGACGTTGATCTCGAACAGCTCGTCGTAGGACGACGGCTCGCTGAGTGTGGCGAACAGGCTGCGGCTGCCGTCGTCGATGGGCCGCCCCGAGAACAGCACGCACGGGCCTTCCTGGAGCCATTCCAGTTCGAGGCAGGTGATCTCGTACCACTGGTCCAGGCGCTCGCTGTAGATGACGGTCTGGTTCACGCCCGTGTCCGCGTCGGGCTGCCAGGGGCAGTCGCGGCATGGCTCCGACGCGCCCCGGAAGCACTCGTAGCACAGCGCGCCCACGCGCCCGCCGGGAAACACGCGGCGCGAGGCCCGATCCATGTACACGACGCGGTATGCGCGATCGATGACGTACGTGTGCCCCTGTTTTGGCGATCGTCCCTGTGCTCCAGCCGACATGCGCGCTCCTTTTCTCGGCAATCTTGCTATTGTAGAGCCTTGCCGGAGGTTTTTCCCGAGCGAATCCGAAAATATGCGCGTGATGTGCGGTTGCGCGGCGCGCGTCGTCGGAGCCTGCCATTGACGGGAAACGTCGCTGCGGCGGGAGGGCGTCCGAATCGAGCGGCCCATCGGATCGAACGGGCATGTCCCTGCTGCATATGCGCGTTCGGCCGCACGCGGATGCTGGAACTGTGCGATACTGGTGCCGGCAGGGCAACGGGAAGGAGAAGCGCTATGCAGTTCAGCAAGGTTCTGGTTCCCTTCGACAACTCCGAACAGGCCCAGAGCGCGCTCAGGGTCGCGCGCGGGCTCGTCGGCGACGAGGCGGCAGCGGAGCTGCACGTCATCACCGTGCTGCCGACGGCCACGTTGGCGACGTACGACACCTCGGGCAACCCGCTCGCGCGGTCGTCGCTCATGTTCGCCGACTACGGCAATTACGAGAAGGTGATGGACGGCATCCTGGGCGGCGCGAAGGAAGAGCTGCTGGCCGGCATCAGGGATGCGCTCGACGGAGCATCCTGCTCGGTGGCGGTGGAGGCCGTGGTGGCCGCGTCTCCCGCCGTCGGCATCGCCGATTACGCCGACGAGCACGAATGCGACCTCATCGTGATGGGCCGCCGCGGCCTTGGGGCCCTGCGGGGCATGCTGGGCAGCGTCAGCTACGGGGTGCTGCACGCGGCGAACGTGCCTGTGCTGACGGTGAAGTAGCGGCGGCGTTCGCCGTTCGCGGCGGGCGCGCACGCGGCGGCTCGCCGTTTTCGTTGGAAAACTGAAAATGCGAGGTTCGGATGCGGGTCCTCTCGCGCTGTTTGTCCGTCTGGCGGGCGGGACGGAGTTCGCTGCATTCCTTTTTCTGCCTGGGTTTAGTCGATACGGCGCAAGCCGCTCCGGAAAGGCGCTTGCGACTCCGCGGCACGCCCTCCTCGTATCGGCTTTTCGCAGGAACGTTCAGTGGGCATGCATTGGCGGAGAAGAGCGGGCCGAAGACGCGGAGTCGCCGCTTTCCCGCGCTGTCCCTTCCGTAAAGGGGTCGCAACGGTTCCTCAACGCGCGGCAGGGGCGCGCGACGCTCGGCTTCTCGTGCGGGACAATGCCGAGAAACCGGATTTGCGCCGCAGCGCTGCGCGCTCGGCTCGCGTCGAAAGGACCTTCCATGCCTGCTTCGATCCATCCTGCCGTGCAGCTTCACATCGTGCTTGACGAGGAGAGCTACGAAGGGGGCGACAGCGTCGAGATGGCGCGCCGCTTCGCCGCCGTCGCGCCCACAGAGGTGGTGCGGGCCAGCAAGGGGTCGCAGCGCTCCAACGTGCTCCGTTTCGACTTGAGCGACGACGTGGTTGTGGACCAGGCTGACGCGGATCCGCTCTGGCACGATGCGCTCATCACGTGGCTCGACGAGGAATTCGACGAAACGTCGGCGCTCGTGGCGCGCGAGAACGACGCGCGGAAGAACAACGGCGCGCCGACGGTGCCGTTCCAATGGGCCGAGGTCAAGTTCGGCATGGGGCCGATCATCGCCATCCGCATGGTATCCTCGGCCATTCCGGCCGAGGCGGCCGGGTACGTGGCGCGCGCCCGCACGCTGCTGGCCCAAGGAGCCTTCGGCGCCGATCCTGTCTCGTCCATCCGCATTCCCGCCTGCGCGACCATCGAGATCCAGCGGGCCGAGGCTGAAGCCGCCGACGTCGTCCGCGCCGTGGAGGACCGGCATCGCGACGGCGGTCCCGCGTCCATCCCGCCGCGGGGCGCGTCTGCGGAGGCGTTGCGGGACATCGGCAGGGAGGAGCGGGGGTCAACCTCCGCATCCGACATCATCGCGGCCGTGAACGAGGCGGCGGGCTTCGACGACGATTCCCGCGGGTGGGCCGCTGCCGACCCTGACGGCCAGAACGCTTGGGCCTCCCTGTCGGTCCAACGCGGCGAGCCGACGCGCGCCGAGATAGAGGCGGCGGTGGCCGAGGCTGAAGCCGCCCTGCGCCACGGCCAGGACCCGGCGGATGCCGCCGACGATCCGTCGGCTTCCGACGACGGATCGCGAGCCGACCTTCAGGACGGCGCCCGACGCGACGGCGCGCAGCGGCGTGCGGGTGCGGACGATCTCGCCGAAGCCGAGGAGGCGTGCGCACTCTCCGCCGAGGACGTGCCCGAGAGCTTGGACTACCGCGTGTGGAACGTCGCGTACGCCGACGGGACCTCGGTGCGGTTCGACTCGGTTCTGGGAGAGGCGCTGCTGGACTGAGGGCGCCTGAGGATGCCGCCGCTTGGCATGCGCCTGTGCGGACGGGCCGGATGCGCAGGCGCGGGCTTCGCCCCCCCCCCCTCGGCCGCCAGCGCGCGAATTTCCGCCTGCCACTCGCCGGCAGGCAGGTTCGACGGCTACAGGAACAGCTCCGGCTCTTTGCGGCTCATGAAGTTCCCTTCGAGCATGGCGACCACCTTGTTGGTCATCTCGCTGTCGAAAAACTTGGCGTCCTGGGGGCACCGCTTCACGCAGGCGTTGCAGCGCAGGCAACCGGCTTCCACGCGCGCGGGCTCGTCGGGATCGATGATCCCCATCGGGCAATGGGCGGCGCAGATGCCGCACGACGTGCAGGCGTCGGTGGTCTGCGGCCGGATGTCGGCAGGCGCGGGCCGGTCTTTGTAGGGACGGTTCCCCTTGATGGACAAAGCGTCGTGCGCGCCTGCCAACAGGGCCTTCGCTGCGTCCTCGCCGAAGCGCGCGGCAATGGCCAGGTCGTTCGCGTCCGGGCGGCCCGTCGCCACGCGCGGGGTCATGGAATGCTCTCCGATGAAGGCGCCCGCCGCCACCACGTCGAAGCCGCGGCCAGCCAGGAGGTCCGCCGCTTCCAACAGGGCGTCGTCGTAGTCCCGATTGCCGTACAGGCCCACGACGACGGCCGGAGTCCCGTCGCCCGAGAAGCGCGCGATCTTGTCGAGCAAAAGCTCCGGCACGCGGCCGGCGTACACGGGGAAGCCGAACACGAGCACGTCGTGCTTGGCGCAGACGACGTCGGCGGGGTGCTGTCCCGACGGCGTGAAGTCGATGGTGCGCACGTCCGCGCCGAGTTCCTGCGCCATCGTGCGGGCGATTTCGGTTGCGACGGTGCGCGTGGTGCCCGTCGGGCTGAAGTAAACGGCGTACAGGTTCGAGCGCATGCGGCCCCCTTCGATTGTGCGGTTATCCCGATGATAGCCTTCTGGCCGATCGCATGCATCCCTCGATCGACGTGCCGGGACGCATCTTCGCCTCAAAAACACGCCACACGTGCCGGGGCCTGTTTTTGAGGCGAAGATGCCCGTGTTCTTCCTCGTTCCGCTGCCGCGTTTCGCCCCGCATCGCCGCGCCGGAGAGACGTCGCGCCGGAGAGACGTCGCTGTTGTGCCATGGTGCCGGCGGGCGGTGCGCCATGCGGCGCAGCTCCGGCCCCGCAGCTTCGTCTGGCGCCGGGGGCGTCCTCCGCTATACTGAGCGAAGGCGACGAAAGGGGACAGGCCATGGTGCAGGAACCGCGCTGCTTTGCATACGGCGACGAAGAGGTGGCCTATCTCAAGGCGCGCGACCCGAAATTGGGCGCGGCCATCGACGCCATCGGCCCGGTGCATCGGGAGGTGCACCCCGACCTGTTCGCGGCGCTCGTGAACTGCATCGTGGGTCAACAGATATCCACCAAGGCGCAGACGACCATCTGGGACCGCATCATCGCCGCGTTCGGCGACGTCACGCCTGAGGCGATCGCGGCCTGTCCCGATGACGAGCTGCAGCGCTTCGGCATCTCGTTTCGCAAAACGTCCTATATCAAAGGGGCGGCTGAGCAGATGCTGTCCGGCGCCCTCGATCTGGACGGCCTGGCCGAGCTTCCCGACGACGAGGTGTGTCGCCGGCTCTCGGGCCTGCCCGGCATCGGCGTGTGGACGGCCGAGATGCTGATGATCTTCTCGATGGAGCGCCCCGACATCATGAGCTTCGGAGACCTTGCCATCCACCGAGGGCTGCGCATGCTGCACCACCATCGCCGCATCACGCCCGAGCTGTTCGCGAAGTACCGCCGCCGCTATTCTCCATACGGCACGGTGGCCAGCTTGTACTTGTGGGCCATCGCCGGTGGCGCCGTGCCCGGCATGCGCGACTACGCCCCCAAGCCGAAGAAGCCTGCGACCAGGCGTGCGTAGCCGCTGCGCGGAAGGATGCTTGAGCGGGCGCTGGACAAGGGGAGGCCAGGTGGTTTCGCGCTCGCAGGCGCACGAACGGTGCACGGATTTGCGGGCGTTCCCGGCGATCTGATCAAGGCGATGGAGCAGCAGGGCGAGAGCCTTCCATGACTCGAGCTCTTCGGATTTTCGGTACGCCACAAAGTGCGCGGTGCTTCGCTTCGCCGCATCCTGTCGGGCAGCATCTCCGAGGGGTGTTTGCCATGGACGCTTGGACGATCATCGCGATTTGCGCGTTGCCGACCGTGATGGCCGCCATCGCTGACTTGGCGAAGAAGGCTGATCCTTGGGAAGAACCCGGCCCACACCGCAGATGACCGAAAACACAGTCGAATGTGCAGTCGCCGAGCGCGAAACCGGGCACGCGAGTTCCGCGACCAGGCGCTTTGCTCGATCGAGGCGCGCGAAGGGCGCGAATCGGCCCCGCAGACTGCACATTCGACCGCGTTTTCGGTCATTTCCGATTTAGCCCGGAGCCGGCCGGTCTTTGGAAGAATTTGCGTCGCCCGTGGAAAGCGGCCGCGCGTCTCGTCCTGCAACTCGCAGGTCCATGTCGTATCTCTTGCGATTGAGCTCAAGGCACACGTTTTGGCCTGTAACCCTATAACGCCTATAGCCCGAGAACGGCGGGAGCCTGGAACGAAACAGGCCATCAAGCTGAAGCGCTTGATGGCCTGCAAGAACGTCTGGTGGCCGGTACAGGATTTGAACCTGTGACCTTGTCCTTGTAAGGGACCTGCGCTCCCGCTGCGCCAACCGGCCTTGCGTGCTCGCGCCTTGCGGCGGTGCTTCATTCTCCCATAGAACGCGCCTGCGCGCAACGAGCCTTCGCGGGAAGCGCGCAGGCTCCCGCGCCCCCGGCGCGCTTCGAGGCGAGCCTGCGCGCGCTGGATCCGCGCTGGGTTTTCGACGCAAACGGGGCGCTTTCGCGCTTGAACGACGCAGGCGATGCGTCGCATCGGCGCATCGCTGTGGCTTGGAGGGCGCTGGAGCGCGGTGGGTCCCCGCCGAGAAACGCGCCATGAACCGGCTGGACGGGCCGGTCATACTTGGATCGAGGCGAGGAGGGATCAAGCGGATGGGACGGAACAGGACAGTGGTTGCGGGCATCGTGTGCGGCGTGGCGTGTGCGGCGTGCGTGTTCGCTTACACGCAGGGAGTGCAGGGCGAGGCGGAGGCCGCCCGGGCCGAGGCGCTTGAACGCTACGGCGGCGAGCAGCTGGAGGTGTGCGTGGCCAAGCGCGACATCGCGGCGGGCGAGACGGTGGACGCCGCGTCGATCGAGACGCGCCTGTGGGTGGCCGACCTGCTTCCGGCCGATGCCGTCCGATCGATCGACGATGCCGTGGGCAAGAAGGCGTCGTCGGCGATCGTGGCGGGCGAGGTGCTGTCGGAGCGGAGATTCGGCGACGCGGACGACGAGCTCGACGTGCCCGAGGGGCTGACAGCTGTGAGCGTGCCCGCGAAGGACGTGCAGGCCGTTGGCGGGGCCGTCGTGGCAGGCTCCCGGGTGGACATGTACGCCACGGGCGGAACGTCCACCGACGTCATCGCGCGCAGCGTGCTGGTGCTGGCGACGAGCGCCGGCGGGTCGTCGTCGGATACGGGCGTGACGTGGATCACCGTCGCGGTTGCGGCCGAATCGGTGCAGGAGATCGTCGCGGCGGCCCAGAAGACGGAGCTGTACTTCACGTTGCCGGGCGACGGGCCGGCCGAGAGCGTGGGAGGATCGGGCCCATCGGGCGGCGGGAGCGCCGGCGCAGAAAGGGACGCGTCCGGCGAGCATCGAGCGGATTCGTCCGAAGAGCAGGAGAAAGGCGGAATGCTATGACGGCCCTTGTCGCATTGTGCGCCGACGTGGCGTGCTTGCAGCATCCTGAAACGCTGGGGCTTGCAGGCGAGAATCTGGCATCGCAGGAATGGCTGCGGCTGTTCGCGTCGGCCGCCGAGGCTCGCAGGTTTTTGCGCGACGACCGTTCGGTGGGGGAAGTGTGGGTCGCCTCATGCGACGACGTCGCGCCCATCAACTTGGCAGCGACGCTCAAACGCGACCGCTCGGACCGGTGCGTGTGCCTTGTGGCGTTCGAGGGGACGGGTTCGCTGAAAAGCCGCGCGTCCGCCGCCGGGATCGACGCTTCGTTCACGCGCCAGGCGTTTCTCGATCGCTACGCGCAGTGCAAGCGCCGTGCTCTCGATGCGGCCCGCTCGAAGGACGCGGCCGCGCGCGAGCAAGCGCTTGCGAGCCTCGAACCGGCCGCGCCGCGCACGGCTCCTGGCGAAAAGGGACCGGCCTCCGCAGCCCAGCCCGTCCCGGATCGAAGGTGGGCGCAGGACGATATTCCGGCCCGGAAGCGCGCAGGGTTCCTCTTGCCCGTCGTCAGCGGCAGCGGCGGGGCGGGCAAGAGCACGGTGGCGGCGCTCAGCGCGCTGCTGGCGCAACGGCTCGGGTATCGCACGCTGCTGTTCGATTTCGACCTGCAGTTCGGCGATATGCCCGAGCTGCTGGGCGTGGAGGGCGCGCTCGCCGTCGACGAGGTGCTTGCGGCGCCTGCGCGCATCGAGCGGCTCGTCCCCGAAGGGGGCCTGCCGGCGCTGTTGGCCGCGCCGAAGCGGCTGGAGCAGTCCGAGGCCGTGATCGAGCGCGCGCCTGCGCTGCTCGACGCGCTTCTGGCGCGCTTCGACGTGGTGGTCTGCAACACCGGCGCGGCGTGGGCCGAGCAGCATGCGGTGCTGCTCGAGCGCAGCTCGAAGGCGCTCTTCCTCATCGACCAGCGAGCATCGTCTTTGCGGGCGTGTCGGCACGCGCTCGACCTGTGCGCCCGGTGCGGCATCGCCACCGGCCCGTTTTCGTTCGCGGTGAACCGCTGCGCGAAGAACGCCCTGTTCACGTCCATCGACGTGTCGTGTGCGCTGCACGGCGCGCCGGTCGTCGAATTGTCTGAAGGAGGACGCGACGTGGAGGAGCTGCTGGGCATGGGCTCGCCCATGGAACTGCTTTCGTCGCGCAACGCGCTGTGCGAGAGCGTCGAGGACGTGCTGCGGGCCGTGCTGCCGGGCGTCGCCGAATCGGCGGAATCGCCCTGCGGGGTTCCCTCCCGCAGGGCGGGCCTTCGCCTGCGCAGGGAGAAGCGCCCGCGCAGGCGCGGAAGGGAGGCGGCATGTCTTTGATGGAGCGCGCCGCCCGGACGAGCGCCGCCGCCCGGGACGTTCCCTGCCGGGGCCGCGGCGATCTGGAGGCGCTCAAAGCCCAAGTGCACGCCCTGGTTCCGGTCGACGACATCGCGATCATGATGCGAGAAAGCCCCGAGCGGGCGCGCAACGAGCTGAGGAGCGCCTGCAGGCGCTCGTTCGAAGACCCCGTCTGGGCTGCGCTTTCGGATGATCGGCGACGCGGGCTCGTGGAGGAGCTGCTGGACGCGACGTTCGGTTTCGGCCCGCTCGAGGCCCTGCTGGCCGATGGGTCGGTGACCGAGATCATGGTCAACGGGCCGCGCGACGTCTACTTCGAACGCGACGGGCGGCTGCATCGCAGCGAGCAATCGTTTTCTGACGAAGGCCAGGTGAGAGCCCTTATCGATCGAGTGCTGGGCCCCTTGGGCCGCCGCATTGACGAGTCATCGCCGCTGGTGAACGCGCGCCTGCCCGAAGGTCATCGCATGCACGCGGTCATCCCGCCGCTTGCGCTCGACGGCCCCGTGATGACCATCCGCAAGTTCGCGCGGAAGGTCATGACGCTCGACGACATGAAGGCGGCGGGATCGCTCGACGAGGCCATGCTCGTGTTCCTGACGTGGGCGGTGCGGGCGCGCAAATCCATAGCCGTGTCGGGAGGCACGGGAAGCGGAAAGACGACCCTGCTCAACGCGTTGTCCTGCGTGCTTCCGGAAGGAGAGCGCATCATCACCATCGAGGATTCCGCCGAGCTGCGCTTCCTCGAGCACGCCCATGTCGTGCGCCTGGAGGCGCGGCCGCGCAACGCGGAAGGCACGGGCGAAGTGAGCATCAGGGATCTGGTCGCGAACGCGCTGCGCATGCGGCCCGATCGCATCGTCGTCGGCGAATGCCGGGGGCCCGAGGCGCTCGACATGCTGCAGGCCATGAACACGGGGCACGACGGATCGCTGACGACGCTCCATGCGAACTCGCCCGCCGATGCCGTCGCGCGCCTCGCGACGATGGTGCGCTATGCGGTCGACCTGCCCGTCGACGTCATCGAAGCGAACGTGGCGAGCTCCTTCGACGTGGTGGTGCAGACGGCGCGCGCCCTCGACGGGTCCCGGTTCGTGTCCGAGGTGGCGGAGTTCTCCTTCGATGAGGGCCGGCGCCGCTGCGTTGCCACGTCGTTGTTCAAGCGGTCGGTGTCGGAGCGGCGGGGCACGTGGTCGGCGGCGCCCTCATGGCTCGACGACCTGGCCGAGCTGGGCGTTGCGAGCGAAGGGGAGGTGGGACGGTGGAAGCGCATGTCGTTCTTGGCGGCGTAGGGGCGGTCGCGGCGTTCTGCTGCGGCGCGTCGTTCGCGTCCGCGGTCGGCTCGGGCGCGAGGCGCAGGGACGCGGCTGCCCGCGCGGTCGGCTCCTCGAGCCGGTCGGCTTGGCGGCTCCGCCGTGGCGTGAGGTGGGCGAAGCCGCTGGCCCGCTCCCTCCTGCGCATCCGCCCGGTGGCGGCGCTGGCCGAAGAGGCCGCGTGGGCTGTCGGTTCGCGCGGCGGCGCGACCACGGCGGAAGCCCTGCTGTCCGTCGCCATCGCTGCGCTTGCGATCGTCGTGCCGCTCTCGTCGCTCGCTGCGTCTTCGGCTGTCTGCGGCCTTGCGGTCGGCGGCTGTGCGTGCGCGTGCGCCGCGGCATGGCTCAGGACGCTGCGGGACCGGCGCCGCGAGGCCTTGGGCGAAGCCGTTCCCGACGCCCTGCGGTCGATGGGCGTCTGCTTCCAATCGGGCTTGTCGCTGCTCCAGACGTTCCAGCAGGTCGCAGTCGAATCCAAGGGGCCGCTTTCGTCGCTGTTCGAGCAGGCGTTCCATCGTCTTGAGGTTGGCCAGAGCACCGACCAGGCGCTTTCCGTCCTGCGCGGGCCGGCGTCCGTCCCGGAGCTGGCGTTCGTGGCGGTGGCCCTCGACGTGCAGCACCAGGCGGGCGGCAGCATGAAACGGGTGCTGGACGCTGCGCGCGACAGCGTGGAGAGCCAGATGGAGTTGCGCCGCTCGCTTCGCGTGCAGACGGCGCAGGCGAAGCTTTCCGCCCGGGTCGTAAGCGTCATGCCGTTCGTGCTCATGGCCTTGTTCTCGCTGGTGAGCAATGAATTTCTGACTCCGTTCTTCGAGAGTCCCCTGGGGCTTGCCGTTCTGGGGGCCGCGCTGGGCATGCAGGCGGCCGGCATCGCGGTCGTGCGCCGCATGTTGAAGGTGGAGGTGGGCTGATGGCCGTGTTTCCGGAGGCGCAGGCGCTTGCAGCGGCGTCCATGGCTGCGGCCGGCGTCGGCGGCCTGTGCCTGGGGACGGCATGGGCGCGCGCCCGAGCCGCCGCCGGGCGGAGGCGCCGCATGCGTCGACGGCTTGGGCCGGCGCGCGACGGCGGGCGGGAGGATATGGCCGGGCGCATCGCATCCTATGCGGCGCGCATCACCCGGCAGCTGGAGTTCGGGACCGCTGCGCCCCTGTTGCGGCGGGTCCGGCCGGCGCGTTGCGGGCGATGGCTTTCGGCCCATGCCCGGAAAGCTGGCATCGAGGGGACGGTGTCGCCTGCGGGATTCTTCGAGGCGGCGCTGCGCTTGGCCGTGGGAGCTTCTGTCGCAGGGGCCCTTGTGGGCGCCGTGTTCTCCGCAGAGCTGTCCGCGATCGGCGCGGCGGCCGGAGCGCTCGGGGGAGCTTCCGCCGTGCCGCGGGCCATCGAGCGGATCGAACGGGAGCGCGCGTCGGGGCTCGAGCGCGATCTTCCGGAAATGCTCGAGGTCGTGGCGCTCGGCTTGCGCAGCGGGCTCTCGTTCGATCGGAGCTTCGGGCTGTACGGCGCGCATTTCGATTCGGAGTTCGCCGGGGCCTGCGCGCAGGCGCTGCGGGCGTGGTCGAGCGGCCTGGCCACGCGGGAGGAATCGCTGCGTGACCTCGCGTCGTCGTACGATTCCGCGTTGTTCGCGCGGGTGGTCGAGGGCGCCGTGCGCGCGCTGCGTTTCGGCTCGTCGCTGGCCGAGGGCTTCGAGTCGGCCGCCGTCGAGGCGCGGGCCGTGCACCGGGCCCATGTGGAGGAGCGGGTGGCGAAGGCGCCGGTGAAGATGATGGTGCCCACGGGCGCGCTCATCCTGCCGGCCATGCTGCTGCTGGTGCTGGGTCCGGTGCTGCTTGAGTTGATGGAAGGGTTCTGATCATGAGGAGGATCGATTATGAAAACGTATCGAACATGGCTCGCCCGGGCGACGTGCCGGGCTCTGAGGTTGCTGCGGCGCCAAGACGGCCAGGGAACGACGGAGTACGCCATCCTCGTGGGCGTGCTCGTGGTGATAGCCATCTTGGCCATCACGGTGTTCCGACCCAAGCTGCAGGAGCTGTGGAACGCCATCGCGGAAGGGATCAGCGGGCTCTGACGGCGCCCGGGCGGGCGGCTCGCAGCGAGTGCGGGCAGTCGACGGTGGAGTTCGCGCTCGTCACGGCAGCGCTGCTGGTGGTCGTCGCAGTGAGCGCGCTGTTGTGGAGGGGTTTGGAGAGCGGCCTGTTCGTGGAGCATGCGCTCTCGTCGGCCTCGCACCATGTGGGGCTGGCGTCTCCAGGGTCGATCGCCGACGTGTTTCTGTACTGACGGTTGCGGGAGGGGGAGGCCATGGCGCGGAAAGCGGGAAAGCGGCGCGCGGCGCTGCGGCGCGGAGGGGATCGACGTGCGCGGTCGGTTCGCGGGCAGGCGACGGTGGAGGCCGCCTTCCTCATCCCGGTCCTGTTCGTCGGGTTGCTGCTGCTCGTGCAGCCCGGCATCCTCCTGTACGACCGCATCGTCATGGGCGCTGCCGCATCGGAGGCGTGCCGGCTGCTCGCCACGAAAACGGATGCGGCGGGCGACATGGAGGAGAGCTGCGAGGCGTTCGTCAAGCACCGGCTGGGCGCCGTGCCGCCCGTCGCGTGCTTCCATGTGCACGACGGGGGATGCAGCTGGGACATAGCCTTCGAGGGCGACGAAGGATCGGATGCGGTGCGCGTGGTCATCCGCACCGAGGCGCGGCCGTTGCCGTTGCTCGATGCGGGCGGGGCCGTGCTCGGCATCGTGAACGGCGCGGGCAACTTCGAGATAGAGGTGTCGGTGGAGCAGCGGACGCAGCCGGCCTGGGTCGGTTCGTCGGAGGCTGGGCGCGATCCAGCAGGATGGATAGGAGCGTGGTGCTCATGAGGCGGCCGACAGGGCGCGGCGCGCTTGGGAAGAGGGGCGCGTTCAAGGATGAGGCGGGGTTCACGACGGTCGGCATGGTGATCGCCCTGCTGCTCACGCTCGCGCTCGTGTTCAGCGCGGCGCAGGTGTACCGTTTGAACGCGGCGTCGTCGGAAGTGCAGAACGTGGCGGATGCGGCGGCGCTGGCCGCCCAGAACGAGGTGGCCGAGTTCATGATCGTCGTGCGCGCGTGCGACGCCGTCGTGCTGACGATGTCGCTTTCGAGCCTTGTGGCGACGGGGCTCGGCGTGGCGGCGCTCTGCACCCCGGCGACGGCCCCGGCTTCCGAGACGCTCGTCAAGGCGGGTCGCGACATCGCCCGCGCCCGCGACGCCTTCGCCGAGAAGGCCGCCGCCGGTCTCGGCCGCCTGCAGCGCGCGCTGCCGTTCCTGGCGGCCGCTAACGCCGCTTCGGTGGCATCCGCGAACGACCGGGGGCCGTCCTCCTATCTCGCCTTGGCCGTGCTCGCGCCCGCGGAAGGGGAGGAGATCGCCGTAGGCGAAGCGGCAGGGTCAGCCGAGCTGGAGGACGCCGTCGAACAGGATGCGGAAGAAGTCAGGCAGGCTGCCGAGGCCGCCGAGCAGGCGGCCGGGCGCGCGAACGAGGCGAAGCTGCGCGCGTTCGAACGCGACTGCGGGGCGAACCCGTCGTACTGCATGTACGAGCGCGCTTCCGTGCTCGCTTCCCTTTCGGGGACGGACAACCCGTTGTTCTCGAACGTGGATGCCTGGTCGTTCGATGTGGCGCTCAAGCGCGCGCAAGCGTACTATCCGGCTCGTCTCGCGCAGGAGGCTCCGGCGGGCGCGTCGGTCGAGGAGCAGGCGCGCTCGGCGCTCCGGAAGCGCTTCTACGCTTTCGCGGTCGAGGAGGTCGGCCGCGGCTACGTGCGCGAGGACGGAGACTCCTTCGAGGCGCTGTTCCCCCATCTTCCGCAGAACACCGAAGAGATGCGCGCAACGCAGCTGTGCACCGAAGCCGTCTACCCCGTTGCGCCCGGCGCTTCGGGAAGTCCCGTCATGCATGCGTGGGAGGGCTGCCCCGCCGCGTCGGGCGCGACGTCCTACGGTTCGATCGCCCAGATGGAGGCCGGCTCGTACCCGACCTGCAGCCGATGCGGCTTCACTGCGTCGAGCATGGGCAAGGTGGCTGCTGCCTCGACGTCCATCCAGAACGGGTTCGAGTACCACTACGAGGCCGTCGCCGACGCCGCTGACGAGTACGTGCGGGCGCGAGCGGAGCTCGACCCGCTGGCAGCCGAAGTCAAGCGCCGCGCGGGCGGCTTGTTCGACCGCATCGGGGAAGCGCTCGGCGGGGCGGCGGGCATGCGCATCGACGCGCGTCCTCCCGGCGCGCTCGGCGCGGTGGTGCTCGTTGCGAACGTGGGCCGGGACGCGCCTTCGAGCGGGTTCGAGAGCTCGTTCGTGCGCGCGACCGGCGCGCTGGGGGCTCGGGCCGCCGTCTCGTCCGCCACGCTCGTCGCAGAACCGGCGAACGAGGGGGCGAACGTGATATCGTCGCTGCTCGACGGCCTCGCCGACGGAGGAGGCGCGGCCGTGGGCGCGCTCGGCACGGTGCTCGATTGCTGGTCGGCGCTGTTGTCGGCGTATGCGGAGGGGCAGGGCGCGCTCGACGGTGCGGTGGAGGACGCGCTCGGCTCGCTTCCGTTGGCGAGCGCGAGCGGGCTCGGCACCTGGGCGGCGGGAGCGCTGCGCGAGGCTGTGGCCGCCGCGGGGCTGGAGCCGGCCGAATTGGACGCGCTCAAACCTGTGCTCGTGAACTCGGCGCACGTGGCGCGAGCCGACGACGACGCGTTCTGCGCCCGGCTGCTGTCGCTGAAAGAGCAGGCCGTTGCGAACCCGCTTGCGTCGAACGATGTGTTCTCGTCGATCGTGGGCTCGGTGGAGCAGGGCGCTGTGGAGGGCATCGAGTCGTTCGACGGCAAGCTCGAGATCGCGGTCGTCGAGCTGTACGAGGGCGGGCCCAGCGCGACCATCGAGCTGTCGCTTCCCGATGCCGCCAAGCATGCCGCAGCGGGTTTCGTCCAGCGCATCGCGGACGGTTTGAGGTCGACGTGCGCCCAGATAACAGGAACGAGGGCATGGGAATGAGCAGGATCGCGGAAGAGAGGCTGCGAACGGAGGAAGAATCCGCGCACCGCTTCGAGGAAGGCCAGATGACCGTTGAACTCGCCGTGGCGTTCCCCGTGCTGCTGGTCGTCGCCGTCATCGCCGTGAACGCGCTGCTGTTCTTTTCCGAATGCGCCGCCTTCGACAACGCCTCCCGCGACGCGGTGCGCGTCTGCGCGGCATCGCCGGCGTACGGCCAGGGAATCGAGCAGAGCAGGGCGCAGGTGGCCTCCGTGCTTTCCGAAGCGTTCGATCGGCCGAATGTGGAGGCGAGCGTGGCGGTGGAAGGGGCTTCGGCGGGGCACACGACGTTCACGTCGACTCTGCATTTCTCGCCGACACTGTTCGGCTTGGGCTTGAAGACGTCGGTGTTCGGCGTCGCGCTCCCTCCTCTGACGCATTCCGTGTCGTTCACGGTGGACTGCTACAAGCCGGGGGCGCTGATATGAGCCGCATGCGCTCGAAGGCCGTCGTTGCGGCGAAAAGGAGGAGGCGGGTTCGAGGGCCGCGCGCTCCGGCGCTCGGAAGGACGCCTGTCCGCATGCCGTCCAGGGGCCTGCGCGCGCTGCGGGCCTGCGCGGTCCTGCTGGCGATCGCCTTGCTTGCGGCGGCCGTCGAGGCTGTCGGCCGGTCGTCGAGGCCGAGCGCCTTGCGGGAGGCTTCCGACGTCTTCTTCCGGGAGGACGGCCGGACCTCCGTGCTCCAATCGCTCGACGACGGGGCGGAAGGCGCGCTCGGAGCGCGCGAAGCGCCTCCCTCGTTCGAGGATGAGGTGCTGTCGCTTGAGGGGAGGGCCGACGTGCGCGTGGACGAAAGGGGAGGCGTCGTGGGATTTTCCGTGGAAGACCGGGCGGGCGAAGCGTTCGCCGCGGTATCCCGGGAGCTCGAGGCAAGGGGCTGGACGGGCGTTGAGAGCGGGGCGGCGACGTGCGGGACGTTCGCGAAAGACCGAGGCGCGTACCGATGGGCGTTCGCGTCCTGCGTGCAGGTTGGAAGCACTGCGTGCGTCGTCGTTCAAGTCGTGCCGCTGGAACAGGAAGGAGCTTGATCTGCATGGAAAACGAAGGAAGAGCGAGGATGGCGGCGGGATGCGCCGGCGCGCCGGCGCGGGAGCTGCCCGCATGCGCGCCGCATGGTCCGAGAAGGGCCGTCTCCCGTCGAAAACCCGTCTGCGGACAGCAAAGGGACGGCAAAGACGTGGACGTCCCCGATCTTCGAGGCGCGGGTCCCGCTCGCCTCTCGATGGCCACGGGCGCAGCGAGCAGAATGCGCGGGCTGCTGCTGTCGCAGCCCGGCGAGGGAGCGCTGCTGCTGATGCCGTGCGGCGACGTGCACACGGTGGGCATGCGGAGGCGCCTCGACATCGCGTTCGTCGACGACGGGGGGCGCGTGATCGAATCCCATCGGGACGTGGGCCCGATGCGGCGTCTGCGCAACAGGCGGGCGGCCGCGGTGATCGAGCGCTTCTCGTCATGCTCGTCTCCCTGGTTCGCTGAGGGGGATCGGCTTGGCATCGTCTGCTGGGAGGAGGTGGGCGCATGAAGACGTGCCCGATCTGCGGGGCCCGCGCGTTCGACGATGCCGACATGTGCTTCGGATGCCTGCATCGCTTCGATGCGGCGCCCCTTCCGACGGTGCCGGCCATCCTGCGCGCCGGGCACGGCCCCGGGCCCGCCTCCCTCGCGGACCCCTCCGCTTCCCGAAGCGGGCCTTCTCGATCCGCCGTCGACGCGTCGGGCGAGGCGCTTCAGGCGGCGCCTGCGCGCCGGGTGGTTCCGACAGCGGCCGTGGCAGGGCCGGCGTTCGCTGCACAGCCGGCCGCGCAGCGGGCTCGCGTGGAGCCCGCGCCCGGCTCGGACGGCTGGGAGGTCACCTTGGAGGTGCCGGGCTTCGCTTTGGCCGGAAGCGGGTGCTCGGAGGCGCGCGGGGACGCTGGTTCGCCGATGGAAGCCGAGTCGGGGCCGAACGCGCCGTCTGGGGAGGGGCGCTGCGCGGCTCCGCCCGCATGCAGCGTCGTCGTGCGCATCGTCCCGCCCTCCGCTTTGCCGGAAGAGGGACGTCCGGGACGCGGCGCGCCTGACGCGCGGACGCTGCGTGCCGGATGCGCCGGCGACGCCCGTGGGACCCATGCCCGCGCGAATTCGTCAGGCTGCGATGCGGGACGGGCCCTCGCCTCGGAAAGGGCGTAGCGATGCCCGGTTCCGAAACCGTCGCGGCGTGCGCGCTGGCGGCCTGCGGCATCGCCATGGCGGTCGCCGTCGCATGCGATCTGCGCGCCCGCATCATCCCCGTAGAAGCGTGCGCGGTGCTCGCGGTTGCAGGAGGGGCGTTCCAGGCGTGCGTCGCCGGCGCGGAGGGTCTGGCGGCGGGCGCGCTGCATGGAGGCGTCATCGTCGCCGGATGCTGCTTGGCCAACCGCATGGCCCGACGGGGCGAAGGCCACGATCCGGTCGGCTGGGGCGACATCCGCTGCATGGGCGCGCTTTCCCTTGCCAGCGGCTCGTTCGCGCCGCTGGGATTCGCCGTGTGCTACGGGGCCGCTGCGGCGACGGCGCTGGTGGGCCTGGCTTCGCGCAGGCTGTCGGTTCGCGACGGCATGCCCATGGCGCCGTTTTTGGCGCTGTGGCTCGCGTGCGCGGCGCTGTGCTGCTGAGGGCCGCGCACGCGAGCCCTCTCTAGGCCCCGTTCATGCTCGCAGCGGCGTTGCCGCCGGCCTCCGACGAGCGCATGCGCACCCGGCCGGCCACGAGGGCCACGGCGAACAGGGCGGCGGCGAACAGCAACACGATGCCCATATCGCCCAGCACCGGGGCGACGGACGCGAGCGTCATGTCCGTCAAGTGCACGCCCTTGCTCACGGCGTCGGTGTACCAGGACGTGGGTATGAACCGGGAAACCATCTGGATCTCGGGCCCCATGAGCTCGATGCTGATCCACGCGCCGCCCAGAAACGACATCACCATGCCGGAGATGTTGCCCACGGCGTTCGCCATCATCTCGCTCGCGCCCAGCTGTCCCAGCAGAAAGCCGATGGTGAGCGGCACGAGCGCGAACACGAACGCGCAGGCCAGCGTCAGCGCGATGGCCGCCGGGGGAACGCCCGCAAGCGACGAGCCGAACGCGGCCAGGCCGATGCCGCACGTGATCGCCCACACGAGCGCCGTGACCAGCAGGCTGGCCGCGGCCTTCTGCATTCCCAGCCGCAGGCTGCTCATCGGCGAGATGAGGTTGCGGCGGTACAGATCGGTGCGGTTGAACGCGCTCATGAGCAGCCCCACGCACACGACCACGGCGGCCGTCATGGTGTAGGTGCCCCACTGCAGGTAGAAGGCGAACTGGTCGGCCGGCGCGGCCCCGTTCGGCGTCTGGACCGTCTCCACCTCGGCCGATGCGGCAGCGGCCTCGTCGGCGCGCGCCAGCACGGAGGCCACGGCCGCATCGGGCTCGAGCGCGGCCGCAGCGCGCACGAGGCCCAAATACTGGTTCACCTGCTCGTCCACCAGGGTGCCGGCCATGGTGCCGTAGCTGAACGCCGACTCCAGCACCGGTTCCGCGCTTCCCGTGCGCGCGGCGTCCATGAAGTCGTCGCCGTAGCCCTCCGGCACGATCAGCAGGTAGCGTGCCTGGCCGGTGGCCACGGCGTCCTGCAGGGCGAAGGGATCGTCGGCCACTTCGACGCTCTCCCCCTGTTGGCTCAAGAAGGCCGTCAGGCTCTCGGAGAGCGGGCTGCCGTCGCGGTCGATGACGGCGAAGGGCGCCTTCGACGCGGTGTACTCGGTGCCACCTGCGCCCACATTGATGCTGCTGGTGATGAACACGCCCATGAGGCTGAGGAACCCGACGTACACCAGCAGGTACACGGGGTGGTTCATGACGATGCGCAGGGCGGCTTTAAAGGCTTGCATAGCGCTGCCTCCTTACGAACAGGGCGGACACGGCGAACAGCACGGCGGCCATTGCCAAGAGGATGCCGGCTTTCTCGGCGAAGGGCACGAGCGAGTCGTAGTAGTACAGGCTGTAGAACAGGTCCGTGACCACCTTCGCGGGGTTCACGGAGGCGAGCAGCGGATAGTTCCTCGTGATGCTGTCAGCCAGCTCCATGCACGGCTCGCCGTACAGGCCCGCGAACAGCGAGAGGAAGCAGGTGAGCGCGGTGAGCAGGCCGGTTTTCACGCCCATGCCGACTTTCGGCAGCGAGCCCAGCAGGGTGCCGAGTGCGGTGGACAGCAGCGCCGCCACGGCCAGGGCCGCCACGCAGAGGCCTTCGCGTCCCGAGAAGTCGATGCCCACGCCGAAGCGCATGTACAGAAACGCCACGACAAGGCAGAAAAACGAGATCAGCCAGCTGGCCGCCAACGTCGCCGCGAGCGTCTTGCCGCGGCTCGTGGCACCCAGGGCGCGCCGCGCGCCCAGCGGCGAGAGATTCGGCTGCGCCTCGCAGATGGCCAGCATGCCCACCTGGCCGCAGAACAGCGCGGCCATGCCCAGCAGCGCGTAGTAGTAGCGCACCGACTGCACGGGCTCGGCATGCGTGAGCGAAACCTGCACGGTGGCGTCGCCGTGCGCGAGCGCGTCCTCGATGCGGTCGGGGTCGGCGAGCGCCATCGGGTTGTCCTCGGCTATGCCGGCGACAAGGTCGGCATCGCGCACGTAGGTGTTCACGACGGTGTTCAGGATGGTGCGCCCGATCTGTTCCACCCCCAGCCCGCCGGAGTCGGGAGTCACGAAGAGCAGGGGGTCGCCGTTATCGTCGACCGAGAGGACGCCCTGCACCTCGCCTGAGGAGAGCGCGCCGCGCGCCTCGTCGGCGGTCGCGAACGCGCGCACGTCGAGCAGTTGGTCGTCTCCAGGCTCTCCCAGCTCGTCCACGACGTCGGCGAAGGCTGAATCCTCGAAGGCGGCATCGGCCACCACTGCCGTGGGAACCGGGTCGAACGCCGTGGCGCTGTCGAGGTTCGAGAACATGAACATGAACATGGTGGACAGGATGATGGGGAAGGCGAGCGACCACACGAACAGCTCCCGCTTGCGCGTGAGCACCATGAGCGCCCCCTTGAACACGTTCCACATAAAAAAGCTCCTTAATCGGTGCGCGTACCTGTTTGGCGAAGTCGTCGAGGCTGCATCAAGAGCGCCGGTTCTCCGTTCCCGTAGGGCAAGGGCTCTGCCCTTGCCGCTCGGCAGGCAGCGTTTCCGCAGGTCGTCGGCAAGGGCAGAGCCCTTGCCCTACAGAGCGGCTGCCGAGAGAGCACGTCGCGGCGACTCTTGGCACAGCCCCTCCTAATCGCGCAGCTCTTTGCCGGTGATCTCCAGGAACACGTCGTTCAACGTGGGCGGCTCGGCGTAGATGCGCCCGGTGGCCACGCCGCGCGCGGCCAGCACGCCTAGCACGTCGGCCACGTTGTGCTGCCCGTTGCCGCAGGCCGCCTCTAAAACGGCGCCGTCGAACGTCGCCCCCGCCACGCAGGGCAGCGCGCGCAGCGCCTCCAGCACGGCGTTGTCGGCCGCGTCAACCTCGATGCGGATGCGCTCGCCCGTGCCGATCATGGCCTTCAGCTCGTCGTTCGTGCCGGTGGCCAGCGCGCGGCCCTGGTCCATGATCATGATGCGCGTGCATATCTCCTCCACTTCCTCCATGTAGTGGCTCGTGTACACGATGGTGGAGCCCTGCGCATTCAGGCGCAGGATGCCCTCAAGGATGGCATTGCGGCTCTGCGGGTCCACGGCCACGGTGGGCTCGTCGAAGAAGACGAGCTCGGGCTTGTGCGCGATGCCGCATGCGATGTTCAGACGGCGCAGCAGGCCGCCCGACAGCTTCCGCGGGCGGTACTTCACGTACTCCTCGAGTCCCACGAAGGCCACGGCCTCGTCGACGAGCGCGGCGCGGCGGCTCTTGTCCCGCACGTACAGCGCGCAGAAGTAATCGATGTTCTGCTGCACCGTCAGCTCCTCGAACACGGCCACGTTCTGCGGCACGATGCCGATGCGCCGCTTCAGGTCGTAGCGCGCGGGGGTCATGGGTTCGCCGAACAGGCTGATGGAGCCCTTGTCGTACGTGAGCAGCTGCAGCATGCAGTTGATGGCGGTGGTCTTGCCCGAGCCGTTCGGCCCCAAAAGCCCGAACACCTCGCCCGGCGCGATATGCAGGTTGAAATGGTCGAGCGCTATCACGTCGCCGTAGCGCTTCACCAGGTTGTCGACGGCGATGATGTCTTCCATGTGCGTTCCTCTCTCGAAACGGTCCGCGAAACGAAGCGGGCGGGTCAGCCGACGGGCGGTCGCAGGGGGCCGGTGCCGGATGCTCGTTCCATGTTCCCGCATCGTCGGGCCCGCCGCCAGTGAGCGGCGTCATCGATCGGCCCGTACGGGATGACAAATGTCACGACTTCGCGAAGCGCCTCAGAGTGTCCCGAATGGAGCCGCTCCCCTTCGGGACGTTTCGGTCGTGCCGGGGATGCGCGCTTCCGTGTACATTCCAAGGACGTTTCGCTCGGCATGCGAATCGGCGCAGAGGGGCGGTTCGCGCCCGCGAAGCGCCACGATGGCCTGCCGACGTTCCGCTCCGCCTTCTCACGGGAGGCTGCCCGAAGGCCGCGAGCGTTGAAAGTTCTGGTTCGCGGCGGTTTCCGGCGTTAGTTGATCATCGGCACGCAAGCGGTTTTGATGTCGCCGGAAGGGGAGGGGCTGTGATCAGGCTCTTCGTGATGGCTCGCGGAAACGGGGCGTCGAAGGAGCGCCATGGTGCCTTTGAACTGATCAACTAACGCCGGAAACTGCCACGAACTCCGGTTTTCCGCGCGCGGCCGCCGTCAACGGGTTCGCCATGCTCGGCGAGAGGTTTCATCGAACGCCGCCGGATCGTCCATGTTCGGAAGCGTTCGTTGAGGGAAAGGCCCCCGCCCTGAACTGCCTCCCATTTCCTGTTGTCCAAGAAATGGGAGGCAGTTCATTACAGGAAGGGGCGTTCCTCTTGTCCCGAAAAGGGACCGTCCCTTTCAGGGCATTTTGGCCGCTGCCGGGCAGAAGGCGCAGGGAGCCGGTTCGATTTCCGAAGCTGCGCCGGCGCGCGACCTGTTACCATGGCTCCATGGAACGAGTCGTCGACAAAGCCATCGTGCTCGTCTGCTGCCTGGCGGGCCTTGCCGTCGTGCCGTGGGAGCACCTGCTGCTCGTGGCCCTGCTCGTGTCCGTGGTGGCCGCCGCGGCTGCCGAGGTGCTGCCGGGGCGCTGGGCGGCGCTGCCTCCCTTGGCGCTCGCCCTCGCCGCGCTCGCGCTGCCGTCCTTCGCGCTGTTTCTGCCCCTTGCGGTGTACGACCTCGCACGCGACGACCATCCCGCCGTGCGCGCATGCTGGGCGCTGCCGGCGCTGGCAGCGGCCGTGCGCCTGCCGCTTCCCGCCACGTTCGTGCTGCTGCTGGGCTGCTCGCTGGCGTTCCTGCTGTCGTACCGCACGCACCGCTCCCAAACCGAGCAGGCCGCCTACCGCCGCCTGCGCGACAGCGTGCAGGAGACGTCGCTCGCGCTGGAGGAGAAGAACCGCGGGCTGCGCGAGAAGCAGGACCTCGAGGTGAAGCTGGCCACGCTGGCCGAGCGCGGCCGCATCGCGCGCGAGATCCACGACAACGTGGGGCACCTGCTCACGCGCTCCATCATGCAAGTGGAGGCGCTGCAGGTGGTCCATCGCGAAGACGAGCAGGTGCGTTGCGAGCTGGCGCAGGTGGGGGGCACGCTGCACGAGGCCATGAGCACGGTACGCGCCAGCGTGCACGACCTGCACGACGACGCGTTCGACTTGGAGACGCAGCTCCGGGAGGCGGCGGCAGCCTGCACGACGCTCGCCGTGGACATCGACTACCGCGCCGACGACGTGCCGGCAGACGTGGGCTACTGCTTCATCGCCATCGTGCGCGAGGCGCTGTCGAACGCCGCCAAGCATTCGGACGCCGGCCGCGTGACCGTGTCGGTGGCCGCCTATCCGGCGTTCTATCGTTTGATCGTGCACGACAACGGAACGGTGCCGCCGCCTGCGGCCGTGTTCGACCGGCAGGTCCCCGAGGCGCCGTCCGCAGCCGCCGCCGGGCGCGGCATCGGACTCGCCACGATGGCCGACCGCGCCCGCGCGCTGGACGGCATGCTCCGCGTCGATTACGACCAGGGATTCAAGGTGTTCGTCACCGTACCGAAGGAGGACCTCGCATGAGCGATGCGCCAACCTGCTCCATCCGCGCGTGCATCGTGGACGACGATCCGTTCGTCACCACGTCGCTCGCCACCATACTGGGCGCCGAGCACGACGTGACGGTGGCGGGCGAGGGACGCGACGGCGACCAGGCCGTGGAGCTGTACGAGCGCGAGCGGCCCGACGTGCTGCTCATGGACATCCAGATGCCGGGCACGGACGGCCTGGCGGCGGCCGAGCGCATCCTGGCCGCGCATCCGGACGCGCGCATCGTGTTCCTCACCACGTTCTCCGACGACGAGTACATCGTGCGCGCGCTGCGCCTGGGGGCGAAGGGCTACCTCATCAAGCAGGAGGTGGCTACGATCGCTCCCGCGCTGCGCACGGTCATGGCCGGCCAGAGCGTGCTGGGCGGCGAGGTGCTCGACCGCGTGGACGCCCTCATGCGCCATCCGCTGCCCGCGTCGGCCGCGCCCGCCCCGTTGGGAAGCGCGGAGCGGGCACGGCCGGGCTCGGCGTTCGACGGCCTGTCCGAGCGCGAGCGCGCCATCGTGGAGCAGGTGGCCGAGGGCCTGGACAACAAGGAGATAGCCGCAGCCCTCTACATCAGCGAGGGCACCGTGCGCAACCACATCAGCGCCATTCTGCAGAAGCTCGCGCTGAAGAACCGCACCCAGCTGGCCGTCGCGTACTATCGCGCGGCCGGCCCGCAAGCCGATCCTTCGCCGTCGTCGCCGCGGGCCGCGCGCTCTGCCAGCGATATCAGCTCCTGCTGAGATTTCACGCCGGTCTTTCGGTAGATGCTCGATATGTGCGAGTTCACCGTGCCGGTGGAAATGAACAAGGCGTCTTTGATGAACGGCCGGTTGCGCCCGGCCAGCAGCAGCCGCGCCACGTCCATCTCGCGGGGCGAGAGCGCGTAGCGTTCGGCCACCTTGTCCACAACGTCCTCGATCCCAACCGCGGGCGGCGGGGCGCTGTCCGCACGGCCGGGCTCCCCCGTGCCGGCTATCAGCAGGTTCCCGAAATCGGTGACGTAGCCCTGCGGCGGCCTCGTCCCCCGCGCCTCCGCGAACAGCTTGTCGAAGTCCTCCATCTTGAGGGCCATGGCGCACGCGAAGAGCAGGATCAGGAACAGAAGCGGGGCTGTGACGGGTATGATGCCGTCCATGAACAGGCACGACCATTCGCCCAATGCGACGCCGGCGAACAGGCCCACGCCCTTGATGGCCAGGTAGGCCAGAAGCGGCACGCTGGCGCGGCTGCGCACCTCCTTCACGGTCTGGTACCAGAAGCTCCAGGCCAGCGCCTCAAGCGCGATCATGCAGGCGAAGCAGAACGCGAAGGCGATCGTGGCCAGCAGCGGGTTGTAGAATCGCACGTACAGGATGAGGTAGCTGACGGCGAACGCCACCACGGCGAAGCGGGCCTGCCCGCGCTGCCGGTTCCTGAGAGCCGACAGGCGCACGAACAGGAAGATGCCCGTCAGCACGACGAGCGTGGTCACGAACAGCGACGGATAGTACCATGCTTGCGATTCGAAGTCCCAGGGAGCCGCGATGATGCGGAAGAACGCGAAGTTCAGCCAGATGATGAGGATGAATGCGGAAGCGCAGTTCAGCAGCAGCGGCTTCAGCGAGAACGCCGCCTCCGATTGCCTGCCGCCGTCCTCCTCGGGCTCGAGCGCAGGCTGCTTCACGCTCAGCAGCAGAAACGCCGCAGGCGCCACGGTGCAGAACGCCACGGCGAACGGGGCGGGCAGCAAGATGAACAGCAGGTAGATCAGCGGCGCCCCGATGAACGCCAGGCTGAAGAACGTTCCCAGGAACGCGGCTTCCAGCGGGGGGAAGTGCTTCACGCGATACAGGTACAGGAAGGGCAGCGCCAGCCCCACGGCTCCGGCGCATGCGTAGGGCAGCGTTTCGGCGTACACGTCGAACGCGTACAGCGCCCAGATGCCCAGGCTGCACGCTCCCATGAGCGCGGTCGCCGCCGGCGCGAGCTTTTCGGCAAAATCCAGGGATCCGCGTTTGCGAACGACGAGCAGGGCCAACGAACAGAGCGCCGCAGCCAGCCCGGCGGCGGCCCAGCAATGCTCGGGCAGACAGGGGCTTGCCATGCTGGCCTGTTTGGTGAGCACGCTCGAGAAGAACGTCAGGTACTCCCAAGCGTACAGGATCGCGAACGCCGCCAGCGCGCGCCTGAGCTTCCGCGAAGCGAACACGAGCCGAACCGGTTCCAGCACGGAAGAATGTCGCCTGCTCGTCATGCGCCGTTGCCCCCTCCGACGATCGCCCGGTTCTTCCTCGTCCGATTTTATAGTATACCCAAGCCTGTGCGATGGGAACCCGCAGCGGCCTCACCTCTCGTTATCAGCCGTTATTGGAAAATCATTGACATTCAATGAGGGCGTTTCAGGCCCCGCAAGCGCGGTTCGTTGCGTCTCACCGATGCGCGCGCGATGCCGTCTGCGTAAGGTGGGCGCCAGGGCATCAGAGTGGAGACGAGCGAAGCTTGAAGAGAGGATGGTTCTATGGCTATCACCGATATGTCCAGGAGGCGCTTCACGCAGCTGGCCGGCGCGGCCGGCGCCGCGGCGCTCGCGGGGCTCGGTTTGCCGGACGCCGCCGAGGCGGCAGCGAACGCGCCCGAGAACCCGGAGTTCCCGGTGTCGGGCCGCGGCCGCAAGCTGGAGGCGGCCTACGATCCGAAAACCGACGAGATCAAAGTCAACGACGAGGTCATCGTGCGCTACAGCAACTGCGTGGGCTGCTACGCCATGTGCGGCGTGCGTCTGAAGCTCGACCGGGAGTCGCGCGAGATCCTCGCGCAGGGCGGCAACCCCTACAACCCCTGCAACGCCTACCCGGTGCTGCCGTTCGACGAGCCGCTCACGGAGGCCTACCGCACCATGACGCAGTCGCCCACGAAGCAGACCGGCGCGGCCACGTGCTGCGGCCGCTCGCTCGGCGCGCTCGACGTGTACTTGAATTCGCAGCGCATCACCATGCCGCTCAAGCGCGCCGGCAAGCGCGGCGAGGGCATGTGGGAGCCCATCAGCTGGGACCAGCTCGTCGAAGAGACGGTGGAGGGCGGCAAGCTGTTCGCCCACCTCGGCGAGGATCGCGAGATCGAGGGCTTCCGCGCCGTGCGCGACTTCGACACGCCGCTCGTGCCCGACGCGCCCGAATTCGGCTCGAAGGCGAACGGCCTCATCTACTGCGGCGGCCGCACCGACGGGCGCGGGCAGACGTCCACGCGCTTCCTCAGCATGTACGGCAGCTCCAACAAGTACTCGCACCACTCGTCGTGCTACGGGGCGAAGGGCGTGTACCCGTACCAGTCCGGCGACGGCGACGATTTGGGCATCGATTGCGAGTTCAACGAATACGCCATCTGGATGGGCACGTTCCCGGGCGCCAACGGCGGCAGCGTGATGAGCGACCTCAAGCGCGTCTCGTCCACCATCGAGAACAAGCAGGCCAAGATCGTGGTGTTCGACCCGAATCTGGGCAACGGCGTGGTCACCCCGGCGCAGGACAACGCCGTGTGGTATCCCATCAAGCCGGCCACGAACTCGGCGCTCACCATGGGCATGATCCGCTGGATCATCGACAACGGGAAGTGCAACGAGGACTTCATGTGCGCTCCCAACCTGCCCCAGGCGGTCAAGCTCGGCTACAACGCGTGCACGAACGCCACGCACCTCGTCATCGTGGATGAAGCGCATCCGAACTACCGCCATATGATGCATCCCGAGGACGCGGGCCTCGCGCCGTCCGAGAAGGAGAACGCCTTCGAGGACCAGTACGTGTGCATCGACGCGGCCACCGGCCAGCCCGCGGTGTCGCTCGACAGCGACAAGGGGCTCATGGAATGGGAAGGCGAGGTCAACGGCGTGAAGGCGCGCACCGCCTACCTGTTCCTGAAGGACAGCGCCAACGCGTGCACCATCGAGGAGTACTCCCGGGCGTGCGACGTGCCGGTTGACGTCATCGAAAGCGTGGCGAGCGAGTTCGCAGCCCATGGGACGAAGTCGTCCGTGAACGGCGCCGGCGGCGTCACGTCCGCGAACGGCACTGACGCCACCAGCTGTTACTCCACGCTGGCCGGCTTGACGGGCGCCGTGTGCATGAAGGGCAGCATCATCGCCACGTTCGTGGGCGTGGTGGGCCCGGGCGACGGCGATCGCTACCTGCTGAGCACGGCCGAGGGAAAGCCCAAGGACAAGCCCGATGCGCGCGTCGACCGCACCGGGTTCGCCTGGGAGGACACGAGCGAGTACAAGCGCCGGATGGCCGCCGGCGAGACGGATCCGAAGCCGCTGTTGCCGTGGTACCCCGGCGGCGTGGGCACGTCGGACAACCAGATGGTGCTCTCGCTGGCCAACGGCTACCCGCACAAGGCGAAGATCCTGCTCACTTGGCAGTGCAATCCCATCAAGGCCACGCCGGGCGCCATGCGCGACGAGGTGATGGAGGCGTTCAAGGATCCCGACGTCATCCCGCTTGCCATCTGCTCGGACGTCGTGGAAGGCACGCTCGCCCACATGGCGGACTACATCGTGCCCGACACCATGTACCGCGAGCACTTCGGCATCTCCCAGCACGCGGCCTGGTGGGCCCACAAGGGCAACTTCCTGCAGTGGCCCATGGTGGAGCCGAAATCCATGAAGCTGGACGACGGCCGCCATGCCAGCTTCGACGCGTACCTGTGCGATGTGGGCCGCAGGCTGGGCCTGCCCGGCTACGGCGACGAAGGCCTGCTGTCCGCCACCGGCGAGAAGCTTCCGTTCAACGACGCGTGCGACTACTACGTGAAGGCGCTCGCGAACGTGGCCTACGAAGACGGCGTCGTCGACGACCTGTCCGACGAGGAGATCAAGATGCAAGCGCTCGACACGCTGCCCGAAGCGTGGAAGAAGGCCGTCACGGCCGAGGAGTGGCCGAAGGTGCAGCGCCTGCTCAGCCGCGGCTGCCGCACGTGGCCCGAGGCGGACACGTACGACGACCAGGACCGGCAGACATATGCCGGGGCCTACATGGTGAACTTCTACTCCGAGGAGCGCGGCTCGGTGAAGAACCACTACACCGGCGAGTACTACGAGGGAGCCCTCGGCTGGCACCCCGAGGTGTTCAGCGACGGCACGCCCATCGCCGACGTGTACTCGCGCGACGAGTACCCCTTCGCCGCGGCCAGCCACAAGCCGTACTTCCGCAACATATCCATGCTGTCCGACAGCGCGCTTCTGCGCGAGCTGTCGCCGCACAACTACCTGGAGATCAACATCGAAGACGCACGCGAGCTGGGCATCAAGGACGGGGAGACGGTGCAGGCGGTGAACCCGACGGGAGACGTCATGGAGGGCGTGGCCATGGTTCGCGGCGGCACGGCGCGCGGGACCATCGGCATCTCGTTCGGCTACACGCAGGACGCCTACGGCTCCACCGACGTCGTCATCGGCGGCGAGACGATTCCCGGCAACCCCGACATCGACGCCGGCGTCCAGCTGTGCCAGATGCTCGACCCCCAGGTGGGCGAGGGCGCCATCTTCGCCTTCTCCGACCCCGAGGCGTCCACCCCGGGCCGCAACGGCGGCATGTTCAAGTTGGTGGTTCCGTCGGCCTGACGGCCACCGGAACCATTCGACGCTGCGGCCGCCTCGCGGCGAGTGCGAGGGTTCGCGTACCGAAGTACGCTTCGCCCTCGCCCTCCCCACGATCTCGGGCACCACGGACGCCCTCGCTGACTTTGATGGACCTGTTGGTTTTGGACAACCTGCGATGTGAATGAAGAGCCTGTACGGTTTGAGAGATAGAAGGTGAACCATGCAACGAGCTGAAACGAAATCGGGCAAGCGGCCGTTCATGCTGGTGGACGTGTCGCTGTGCATCGGGTGCCACGCGTGCGTGAACGCGTGCAAGTTCGAGAACGGCCTTGCGCTCAAGCAGTTCAACACGTGGATCGAGACGTGGGATGCGGGCGAGTACCCCCGCGTGGTGCGCGCGAACGTGCCGCATTTGTGCAACCACTGCGACGATGCGCCGTGCCTGGCCGTGTGCCCCACGGGCGCCACGTACCGCAACGACGACGGCTTGGTTCTGGTGGACCAGGAGAAGTGCATCGGCTGCAAGTACTGCATGGCCGCCTGCCCCTTCTCGGTGCGCTGGCAGAACGACGACGGGGAAGTGGAGAAGTGCACGTTCTGCGTGAACCGCACGTCGGCGGGCCTGCTGCCTGCCTGCGTGGGCAACTGCCCCACGCACGCCCGCCTGTTCGGCGACCTGAACGATCCGAACAGCGAGGTGGCCAAGAAGGTGGCGCGGGTGCAGGCCGAGAGCATGCTGCCCGAGCTGGGCATCGACACGAACACGTGCTACGTGGGCCTGGCCGAGACGAACGCGCTGCCGAAGTCCTCGTCGGTGCTGCACGCCGGCCGCGTGGCCGTCAAACTCGAAGAGATGGGAGCGTGACCGCCATGGTGTGGAGCGAGCTTATCGTATGCTATCTGTTTCTGGCCGGCTTGGGCGCAGGCTCCTTCCTGCTGGCCTGTTTGGCGGGATGGCTCAAGGGCCCGACGCGCAAGATCAGGCTCATCGGGTCTCTTGCGGGATTCGTGGCCGTCGGCGTCGGAACGCTGCTGCTCATGGTGGACGCGCGGGCCGGCCTGGGCCATCCGGCGCGGTTCTTCGGCCTGGTGACGAACCTCGCATCGCCGATGGCCTGGGGCGTCATCTGCCTGACCGTGTTCTTGGTGCTCTGCGCCGTCAGCCTGATCGTCCAGCTGCGCAAAAAGGCGGTGCCCAAGGCCGTGGACGTGCTCGGCGCCCTGTGCTCGATCGGAGTCGCCACGTACACGGGCGTGCTCCTGGGTTACTCGGTATCGTATCCCCTGTGGAACATCGTGATACTGCCGCTCCTGTTCGTGGTTTCCGCCGCCCTTGCCGGGTTCTCCCTCGTATCCGCGATCGCCTATTTCGTCGCACGGGACGAGCTGCCCTCGCTGAAGTTCATGCGGAAGGCCGATGTCGCGCTGCCCGTCTTGGTGGGCGTGCTCTTCGCGGCCCTGCTCGTGGCGACGGCCCTGTCTCCGGCCGGCGCGCCGCAGGAGGCTTCGAGCGCCACCATCCAGAGCATCCTGGCGGGCGCGTACGCGCCGGTCTTCTGGATAGGCGTGGTGGCGTGCGGCATCGTGGTTCCGCTGGCAACGGGCATCGCGCGCTATGCGTCCAAGCGCGACGAGGTGACCAAGACGAGCGTGGCCGGATACGTTGCCACCTGCGTCGGCGAGTTCGCCATGCGCTACGTCATCGTGATGGCCGCCGTGGGCATGACGATTGGCGCCATCTTCTAGGCCAAGGACGACTGCGGCGGGCGCCCGATCCCCTCCGGGCGCCCGCCGATCCGGAGGCCGCCGCGCGATGGCCGGCCGGTTTGCGAGAGAGGAGCCATCGTGGATTCACTGAAACGCGC
The DNA here is from genome assembly GCA_958454405.1 of uncultured Eggerthellaceae bacterium. Lineage (GTDB taxonomy): Bacteria > Actinomycetota > Coriobacteriia > Coriobacteriales > Eggerthellaceae > Enteroscipio. The sequence goes on from CAUEBO010000008.1 coordinate 48,686, forward strand.
CGGCCTCGATGCGGCGGCCGTGTACGCGCTGTTCGCTTCCGTGCTGGCCGCCCAGCCTGATGAGGCGCAGGCCGAGCGCATGGGCCTGCTGCTGGAAGCGGCGGGCGTCGAGGGATGCCGCGCCGTCGTCGCGGACGAAGCGCTCGTGCGGCGCTTCCACGACCGGATGGTCGTGGCGGTGTCCCCGCTGTACGTGCCGGCCATCGAGAGCTGCATGGTCGACGTGCGCGAGGAGGGGAACGGGCGCCTTGAGCCGGGGCACCTTGACGGCAAGCCCATGACCGAAGCATGCGCCTGCTACCGTCTGTACGGCTTCGACCCCAGCGCGCTCAACGGCTTCCCGCCGCTCGTCGCAACGATGCGCCCGGACCACCTGGTCGCCGAACTCGCGTTCATGGCGCATCTGCGCCGCGTCCAGGCCGCGAAGACCGCGCGGGGCAGGTCGGCCGGAGCTTTTGCCGACGAGTTCCTCGAACGCCACCTGCGCCGATGGGTGCCCACGCTCTGCGCCTTCTCGCGGCAGCGCGGCGGAGACGACGTCTACACGAGGCTGTTCGAGGCGGTCCGGCGCTGGATCGAGACCGACGGGGGCTAGTCGGTCCCGCATCCTTCCCGCCGGTCGTTCCATGCGCTTGCCAGGCCTCCGTCCCCCTCGCCGGTTGTTGCGCCCGCCCCTTCGGGCGAAGCGACGGCTCCGGGCGCCGCTTCGCCTTCGGCTGAGGCGGGCTCCTGCGGCGACGAGACGAGCGCCGCGCCCTTGTCCAGCAGGGCCTCGCGGTACTCAGGGGTATGCAGGTACGTTAGGTTCGCGCTCAGGCACAGCAGCAGCGCCGCCAGCGCAACGACGCCCGTCAAGCGCTGGGAGCGCCGTTCGGATGAGAACAAGGGCAGGCGCCTGCACCAGCGAAAGTTCGACAGGCACAGCACTGACAGGATGGGAATGGCGAACAGCGCCAGCCGCACGGCCTTGTACACCAGCACGTCGCGGTTGCCGGCTTCAACGGGCGGGAACATGGTCAGCGAGAACGCGACGTACAGGGCCGCGAAAAACGCCCACGCGCACGCCCTGCGCCAAACGGCGCCGGATCTGAAGCCGAACAAGGGGCTTTTCGCGCGAACGGGAGCGGAGCATCGCATGCGGGACGCCTCCTCGCTAATCCAGCAGCCGGGCGAACTCCCTCTCGGCGTCCTCCTGCAGCTTCGCCTCAAGCGACAGATAGGCGTCGAGCAGCGCGTCGCCCGCCTTGGTCAGGCTGCTGCCATGGGCTCCGTCGCGGTCCAGCAGCTGGAGGCCGAGCGCGGCTTCCGTCTCCTTGATGATGCGCCAGGCCTTGCTGTACGCCATGCCCATGCCCTTGGCGGCCGCGTTGAGCGAGCCGGCCTCGCGCACGCCCAGGCACAGGCTTGCGATGCCGCGCCCGAACACCGACCCGCTTGCGGAATCGGGATTCACGATGGACAGCCGAACGGAGGGCTTGAGGTTGTCGAGGTCGCTCATATCGTCACCAGTCCTTTGCTGTGGCGGTCCGCCGATGCGGTGGAGCCGCAGGCCGGCGCCGAGCCGACCCGGACGCCGGCATCGCCGGGTTGCGGGTGCTAGCAGTCGGTCTTTTCCAGGAAGTGCAGCGCAGCCGCCTCGATGTCGTCCGTTCCTCCGTCGATGACCTCGGCGAAGCGGATCGGCAGGCCGTCGAGTTCGGCGAGGCCCCGCGGGATGCCGCCCGCGGCTGCGCCCGCCTCGCGCGCGATGAGCTCGTTGAGCGCGCAGCCGGAAAGCGCCGCGACGTCGGCGGGCAGCGGCTCGTCCGGGCCGATGCCGTTGAGCGCGCGGTACACGTTGTCGCCGAACTTCGCCCAGTGCGCCGTGCTGGCTATGAGCACGGGGTTCTCGCCCCGCAGGTTCTCGGCCGCCTGGTAGGCGACGGCGGTGTGGGGGTCCAGCAGACAGCCGTGCTCGTCGAACACGCGCTTGATGGTGTCCAGGCACGTCGCGTTGTCCACCGAATCGGCGGCGAACGTCTCGCGCACGCGCGCGAACGTGTCCGCGTCAACGCGGAAGCGGCGCTGTTCGCGCAGGTCGTCCATCCAGCCGGCGATGGCGTCCGCATCGCGGCCCGTGAGCTCGAACAGCTGGCGCTCCAGGTTCGACGACACGAGGATGTCCATGGACGGCGACGGCGTGAGCACGAAGTCGCGGTCGGCTATGTCGTAGGTGCCCGTGTTGATGAAGTCGGTGAGCACGCGGTTCTCGTTGCTGGCGCAGAAGAGCATGCCCAGCGGCACGCCCATGCGTTTGGCGTAGTAGGCGGCCAGGATGTTGCCGAAGTTGCCGGTGGGCACGCACACGTCCAGCTCGTCGCCCAAGCCCAGCTTGCCGTCGGCAGCCAGCTGCGCGTAGGCCGACGCGTAGTACACGATCTGGGGCATGAGGCGCCCCCAGTTGATGGAGTTCGCGCTGGAAAGCGCGATGCGGTGGTCGGCCAGCAGCCGTTCGGCGAACGCCCCGTCGTTGAACACGTTCTTCGCGCCGGTCTGGCAGTCGTCGAAGTTGCCGCGCACGCCCCACACCTGCACGTTTCCGCCTTGCTGCGTTGCCATCTGCTTGAACTGGATGTCGCTCACGCCGCCGTCCGGGTACATGACGCCGATGCGCACACCGTCCACATCGCGGAATCCCTCGAGGGCCGCCTTCCCGGTGTCGCCGGACGTGGCCACCAGGATGAGGAACTCGTGGCCGAGCTTGCCCTGCTCGCGCAGCTGGGCGGCGCTGGCGGAGAAGAAGCGCGGCAGGCACTGCAGCGCCATGTCCTTGAACGCGCTCGTGGGACCGTGCCACAGCTCCAGCACGTGCGTGTTCGCGTTGAGCGTGGTGATGGGGCAGATGCGCTCGTCGTCGAAGTTCGCGCCGTATGCCTGCTCCATGAGGGCATCCACCGTGTCGTCGGGCAGATCGACGCCGAAGGCGCGGTAGATCCTCGCCGCCCGCTCGGCGTACGGAACCTCGGCCAGCGAGCGGATGTCCTCGAGCGACAGCTCGGGGATGCGCTCGGGTACGTACAGCCCGCCGCCGGCGGCCAGGCCGTCGATGACGGCTTCGGTGAACGTGACCGGGCGCTCGCTGCGCCCGCGGGTGTCGATGTAGAGGTTCTGAGCCATATCCTGCACTTTCTGCCAAGCCATCGGATTATCCAATCTCAGTATACTATGCTGCGAAAAACGCAGGCGGGAGAATCGATGGAGATATTCGCGCGGTGCGCGGGCGGAGCGGCCGGGGGAGGGCGCCGGTCGAAGGCCTTTGTCCGCCCCTTCGGGGCGGCTTTCTGTCGAGGAAGCGCGCGGCCCGCTGGATCGAGCCGTCGCCGCGCGCTTCGTCCGCGCTGCGCCCGCCCTGGCTGCGGCGGGCGCAGGCGCCGTCGGCGTGCCGTCTTCCCCCCGGTTTCCTTACGGCTCGACGCGGCGGGCCGCATGCGCCCGACGGCATGCGCGCCCCACCCGTATGCTGGTCGTTCGGGAAACGTTCGAACGGCCTCGAAGGCCTGGCAGGAGGCATGATGGAACACGGCGGCAACGAGAGGGCGGCCCGCGAAGACGCCGCCGATGCGCGCGGCGGCGCGCGGAATGGAAGCGGATCCGCGCCCGGAGGCATGGCGATGGACGGCGCTGATCTCAAGCGCCGCTTCGTCGTGAGCCTCGTGCTGGCCGTCCCCGTTTTGCTCCTGTCCTCCCCGATGGGGATCGCGCTGCCGGTCCCGCTCTCGTTTTCCGGCTCAGGCTGGCTCGTCGCTGCGCTCGCGACGGCGCTTTACTTCTACGGCGGCATGCCGTTTCTGCGCGGGGCGGCGCGCGAGCTGCGCGGGCGGCGCCCCGCCATGATGACGCTCGTCGCCCTCGGCATCACCACCGCGTACGCCTACAGCGTCTATTCGTTCGTGCAGCGCGACGTCCTGCATGCCGGGAGCGCGGGCATGGACTTCTTCTGGGAGCTGGCCACGCTCATCGTCATCATGCTGCTGGGCCATTGGATCGAGATGAGGGCCGTCATGGGGGCGGGCGACGCGCTCAAGGAGATGGCCGAGCTGCTGCCGGCGCAGGCGCGCGTGTTGCAGGCGGACGGCTCGTATGCCGACGTGCCGCTCGGCGACGTGCAGGTGGGGCAGGTCGTCATGGTGGAGGCGGGCGAGAAGGTACCCGCCGACGGCGAGGTGGTGGACGGCGGGTCGCAGGTGGACGAGGCGCTTGTCACCGGCGAGTCGCGCGACGTGCGGAAGGGACCGGGCGACACGGTGTTCGGCGGGTCGCAGAACGGATCGGGCACGCTCTACGTGCGCGTGACCGGCACGGGGCAGTCGGGCTACCTCGCCCAGGTCATGTCGCTGGTTTCGCAGGCCCAGCGGGAGAAGTCGCGAGCGGAGGTGCTTTCCGACAAGGTGGCGCGCTGGCTGTTCTACGCCGCGGTGGGCGTCGGCGTCGCGGCGTTCGCGGCCTGGTTCGCGGCGACGGGGAGCGCGGGGGATGCGCTCGCGCGCATGGTCACCGTGTTCGTCATCGCATGCCCGCATGCCCTCGGCCTGGCCATCCCGCTCGTGGCGGCACGCTCCACTTCGCTCGGCGCGCGTCACGGGCTGCTCGTGCGCCGCCGCCGGGCCCTCGAGGTGGCGCCGAAGGCGAACGTCGTCATGATGGACAAGACCGGCACGCTCACGGAAGGGGATTTCCGGGTGGTCGAGGTGCGCGCGCTCGAAGGCCCGGCCGGAGCCGGTTCGGCCGCCGTGGATCCCTCCAAACCGGAACGCGACGCGTCCGGCGGTCCTTCCCGATCCTCGATCCCTTCTTCTGAAGACGATCGGGTGCTCGCCGTCCTGGCCGGCCTCGAGGCGTCTTCCTCCCACCCGCTCGCAGCCAGCATCTTGCGCAAGGCGCGCGAGCGCGGCGTGCAGCCCGCCGACGTGCACGACGTGCGCGCGGTGGCGGGCGTCGGCATGGAGGGCACGCTCCGGAACGGCTCGCATGCCATGGTGGCCAATGCGCGCTGCCTTGAGAGCCGCGGCGTGCCCTTCGACCGCGCGCGGTACAGGGAGCTCGCGGGCCGCGGGCTCACGGTGGGCTTTCTCGTGGTCGACGGCGAGGCGAGGGGCATCGTGGCCCAGGGCGACCAGGTCAAGCCGAGCGCGCGTCGGGCGGTGTCCCAGCTCAAAGCCCGGGGAATGGTGCCGGTCATGCTCACGGGCGACAATGAGGCCGCGGCGTCGGCCGTGGCGCGCACGCTCGGCATCGAGGAGTTCGAGGCGGGTCTGCTGCCGCAGGACAAGGTGCGCCTCGTGCAGGAGCGTCGAGAGGCGGGCTCGACGGTGATGATGGTGGGCGACGGCATCAACGACGCGCCGGCGCTCGCCCGCGCCGACGTGGGAGTCGCCATCGGGGCGGGAACCGACGTGGCCATCGACAGCGCCGACGTGGTCCTCGTGAGGAGTGATCCCGAGGACATCGTGCGCCTGCTCGACCTGGCCAGGAACACCGACCGGAAGGTCAAGCAGAACCTCTGGTGGGGCGCAGGATACAACATCGTGGCCATTCCGCTCGCGGCGGGCGTGCTCGCTCCCGTCGGCATCCTGCTGAGCCCGGCCGTCGGAGCCGTCCTCATGAGCCTGTCCACCGTCCTCGTGGCCGTGAACGCCATGACGCTGAAAGACGCGTGAGGGGTCGATGCGCTTCCTCTGCGGCGCGGCTCCGGCCGGCCGTCTCCGGGGCTTCCTCATGGCGGTTCCTTCACAAAATGTTAACTTTGGCTTCCATTTTTCGAAAGTTTGCTTTAGTATACTTTGTTGCATGGAGCTAACTTGATGGGAGCCAACATGGAACACGCAACGGCTGCGAGCATGGGCAAGGCGATGGGGTGGGGCGGCGACGCGGCGCCTGGCGCCTCGTGCCATCAGATGCCCCTGTCGTTTCTGAGGGCCGGCGAGTCGGCGAGGATCGCGAAAGTGCGCGGCAAGGGCGATCTGCACCACCACCTGGAGAACCTCGGATTCGTCGAGGGCGCCGAGGTCAAGGTGCTCAACGAGGCCAAAGGCGACCTGATCGTGGAGGTGAAGGGCGCGCAGGTGGCCATCAACCGCCAGGTTGCGGCGCGCATCGTCGCGAGCGCTTGAGGGTGTCGGGACGATTGCGGTCCGGGCCTGCGCGCCATCCGCGATCGTGGCGCGCGAGTTGGCATTCGCGCCCCGCGCCGTCCGCGATCGCGGCGCGCGCGTTTTGCGCGTGCGCTGCGGCTGGGCGACATGTTGCACGAAGGCAAGGCTCTGCGCGTCACCGCCGCAAGCAGTTCCGCCCGACCCGCGCTTCGCGCCCTCCGCGACGGCGGCGCAACATCGCGTTCGAACCGCCCGCGATCACGCGCGCCCCGTGTTCGAGCAGCCGTTGTGGGCGACCGTCCGATGCGAGGCGCCTGGCGCGAGGCGTTTCCCATGCGAACGGATGTTTCACGCGAAACATCGGAAAGCCCGGCATGTCGCTCCAGCGCGCGGCGCCATCAAGCGGCCCGGCGACGGGCCGAGCACGCGGCGCCCGTCGGGCGATCCGGCGCACGGCGCCACCGAAAGGCCTGCCGAGCGACTCGGCGCACGGACCATCAAGCGGCTTCGCGCACAGCCCGCCAAGCGGGGCGAATTGAGAAAAGGGAGAGGAAAGGAGACGATGCATGGTTGAGACTCACGGCAGAACGCTTCGCGACATCGCCATCGGCGAGACGGCCACCGTCCGCCGTCTGACGGGCGAGGGGGCGCTCAAGCGCCACATCATGGACATGGGCATTACGAGAGGCGCCGACGTCTACGTCCGCAAGGTGGCGCCGCTGGGCGATCCCATCGAGATCACCGTGCGCGGCTACGAGCTGTCGCTGCGCAAGAGCGAAGCGGAAAGCATCCTCGTCAACTGACGCGGCGCATAGGCGCGTCGGAATCGGCGAACGAGGCTGGCATCGGCGAACGGTGCCAGCGTGCAGACGGTGTCGGCGAAATCGCAGCGGGCCGTTCCGCGGCCGCGCTTGCACGCGCCCGCGTCAGTCGGCGAGGATGGGAACGGTTCGGCGCGATGCCGGGCCGCAGCGCGAGGAGCGATTCTTTTTTGATAGTAAGTTAGCATCAGTTAACTTAGAATTCGAGGGACTCGAAAGCGGCTCGAGCGAAGGCCGTGGCGGAGGATCGATCCGCAGTCCCGAGGCGTACGAAAGGCAGACCATGGGAATTCGCATAGCGCTTGCCGGCAATCCGAACTGCGGCAAGACGACGATGTTCAACGATCTGACCGGTGCCAACCAGTATGTTGGCAACTGGCCGGGCGTGACCGTCGAAAAGAAGGAGGGCAAGTACACCAAGAACAAGGACGTGGCCATCACGGACTTGCCCGGCATCTACTCGCTGTCGCCGTACTCTCCCGAGGAGATCGTCGCGCGCGACTACCTGCTGGACCGCGGCCCCGACGTGGTGGTCAACCTCGTGGACGCCACCAACCTCGAGCGCAACCTGTACCTGACCACGCAGATCCTCGACCTCGGCGTGCCGGTGGTCGTCGCGCTCAACATGATGGACCTCGTGCGCAAGAACGGCGACAAGATCGACGTCGCGGCCCTGTCCAAGCGCCTCGGCTGCCCCATCGTGGAAACGTCGGCGCTCAAAGGCGAGGGCATGGACGCGCTCCTGAATGCGGCGATCGGGGCTGCGAAGGAAGGTCGGCCCGCCTCTTCGGAGATCCGCTTCGACCCCGCCGTCGAGGAGGCCATCGACGAGGCGAGGGCCGTGCTGGGCACCCGCGTGCCCGCAGCTGTCGCCCGCTGGTACGCGGTCAAGGCGCTCGAAGGCGAAGAGAGGACGCTCGAAGCCCTCAAGCTGCCCGCCGCCGACGCGAAGGCCATCGCCGGCATCCGCGAAGATCTTGAGAAGATGCTGGACGATGACGCTGAGAGCATCGTCACCTCCGAGCGATACGATGCCATCACGCACGTGATCGACGAGACCGTGAAGCGCTCGAACAAGGGCGCCACCACGACGCAGAAGATCGACCGCGTGGTCACGAACCGCTGGCTGGGCCTGCCCATCTTCGTCGTGGTCATGGCGCTGGTGTACTACCTGGCCATCTCGGTGGGCACGGGCGTGGTGACCGATTGGGCCAACGACGGCATCTCGGGCGACGGCTTCTTGTACACCGGCGGCGATGCATACGAAGAAGCCGTCGGCGAATGGGAAGAAGCGACGGCCGCCGCCGAGGAGGCCGGCGCAACCGAGGAGGAGCTGGCGCTTTTGGCCGAGCAGGAGCCCGACGCTTCCGACGGCACGTGGGGCCTGTGGATACCGGGCCTGGGCGCCGTCATCGGCAGCGCCCTCGAGGCCGCCGACGTCGCGCCGTGGCTCCAGAGCCTCGTCATGGACGGCATCGTTGCCGGCGTGGGCGCCGTCATCGGCTTCATCCCGCAGATGATCATCCTGTTCCTGCTGCTCGCGTTTCTCGAGGGCTGCGGGTATCTGGCCCGCGTGGCGTTCATCATGGACCGCATCTTCCGCCGCTTCGGCCTTTCGGGCAAGAGCTTCATCCCGATGCTCGTGGCGTCCGGCTGCGGCGTGCCCGCCGTCATGGCGACGAAGACCATCGAGAACGAGCGCGACCGCCGCATGACCATCATGACGACGACGATGATCCCCTGCGGGGCCAAGATGCCCATCATCGCGCTCGTGTTCGGCGCCATCGCAGGCGGCAACACCGAGAATACCTGGTGGATCGCTCCGCTGTTCTACTTCTTGGGCGTGTTCGCCATCATCGTTTCCGGCATCATGCTGAAGAAGACCAAGATGTTCGCAGGCGACGTATCCCCGTTCGTCATGGAGCTTCCGGCCTATCACCTGCCCACGGTGAAGTCCATCCTGATGTCCACCTGGGAGCGCATCAAGAGCTACGTCGTCAAAGCAGGCACCATCATCTTCCTGTCCACCATCGTCATCTGGCTGCTCATGAACTTCGGCGACGCGGGCGAAGGCTTCGGCCTGCTCGACACCGACATGGACGGCTACATCCAGTACAGCCTCATGGCCGGCTTGGGCAACGCGATCGGGTGGGTGTTCGCGCCGCTCGGCTTCGGCGATTGGCAGGCCACGGTCACGTCCATCACCGGCCTGGTGGCCAAGGAAAACGTCGTGGCCACCGTCGGCATCCTGACGAGCCTGGGCGACGCGGGCGAGACCGATCCCACCCTGTGGGCCGCGTTCGGCGCCCTGTTCGCCGGCTCCGTCCCCGCCATCCTGGCCTTCTGCGCCTTCAACCTGCTGTGCGCGCCGTGCTTTGCCGCCATCGGCACCATCTGGCGCCAGATGGAGAGCGCGAAGTGGACGTGGATCGCCATCGGCTACATGACCGTGTTCGGTTGGTGCGTGGGCCTCATGTTCTACCAGTTCGGCGGCCTGATCACCGGCGAGATCAGTTTCAACCTGTGGACCGTCGTGGCTGTTGTGGTGCTGGCGGGCATGCTGTTCCAGATGTTTCGCCCCATGCCCGACTACAGCAAGAAGAAAGACTCGAACGCCCCTGTGCTCAGCGAGAGCGGACAGGCGGCTGCGTAAAGAGCTTTGAAAGGGGCCGTCTTGCCCCAATGGGCGGTCGGAGCGCATGTCGTTGCGTTTCGACCGCCTTCCCGACGGCTCGACGACTCTGCTCTGCGTCGTCGGAAAAGGAAAGGATCTGCCATGTTAGGTTTGGAATGGAATTTCGCAACCGCCGCCGTTGCTTCGATCGTCGCCGTGCTGGCCGTGCTGGCCGTGCGCCGGATGTGGCGCAAGGGGCTCTGCGACTGCCATAAGGACGAATGCGGCGGCGGGTGCGCCGGGTGCTCGGGCTGCAGCGCGGCCGACAAGATGGTCGCCGATCTTCAACGCGCGGCGAACGCCCATCGGTAGGTTCTGATCGGGGGATGGGCCTTCGCCCCGCATCCCGGCGCCCGCGCTCCTCGACAGGCCTCTCGGCTCATATGCTATGATGATCCGACGATCAGAAGGAGGCAGCCGTGGAGAAGATGTCCAAGTCGCACGAGGACTATCTTGAGGCGATCGTCATGCTGGGGGGCACGACGGAGGCGTCGGTGCGCTCGGTCGACGTCGCCACGAAACTCGGCGTTTCGAAGGCGTCGGTGAACAAGGCCGTATCCGCCCTGAAGGAGAAGGGCTTCGTCGACCAGCCCTACTACGGCGACATCACGTTGACGACCGACGGCTTCGCCTACGGGTCCTCGGTGCTCGACCGCCATCACCTGCTGTTCACGTTCCTCACGAAGGCGATCGGCATCCCTGAAGAGCGGGCCGAGGAGGAGGCGTGCCTCATGGAGCACGCCATCAGCGACGAATCCTTCGAAAAATGGAGCGAGTACGTGCGGAAGCTCGACTTGCGGTAAGGCCCAGGCGGCCTGGCGGCGCAGGTCGGCAGCCGAATTCGTCGCGCAGTCGACGAGCGGGTTTCAATTCTTCCCGAAGGCGCGCAGATTCGGGACGTCCCTCCTTCGACGGTGGCAGAATGCCCTTGAGTGTGCTATGCTGCACCAAGCTTCCGGCATTACACACACCAACAACGAACCACGATGCATAAAAGGGGCGCAATCCGTTTGGCTAGACAGACGAATATCCTCTCGTTTGACGAGGTGAAGCAGGGGACGCGTTCGCGCCGTCCGTCCGCTGCCGCGTCGAGCGGCTCTGCGTATCCGAGCGCTTCCCGCGCGAATTCCAGCTCGTTCGACCGATCGGGATCCTCGTCCCGCCCGTCCGCGCCGTCGCGCCGCTTTTCGTCCGATCCTTCGGCGGCGGGCCGTGCCGGCGCGCCTCCGTTGAGGCAGGCCGTCCGCAGCGAGGCCTCCGTAGCCGACCGGTACGGCTTCTCGTCGGGCCGCGACGCCGTCGCGGCCGGTTCCCGCACGGCGCGGGGCGTGCGCGGCTTCGATGCAGAGCCGAGGCGCGCGAAGGGCGCCTCTTCGCGTCGCATGGACGACGGGCGCGACGGCGACTCCGCGGAAGACGCCCCGGCCGAGCGCGGCGAGTCCCGACGCGCCTCCCGGAAGCGGGCTCGCGCGAAGAGCAAGGCCGGTCGCGCGTTCGCGAAGCAGTTCGGCGACACCGACTCCGCAGCCTCGCAAACGGGCTCGCGCGCGGCCGTGTACAAGGGGGAGATGGGCGCGAAGCACCGACAGGCGGCGCGCATGCAGGGCAAGGCGGGCTCGCAGGCCTCTGCGAAGCGCGGCTCGACGGCAGGGTCCGGCGCATCGCTCGTTTCGTCCCCCCGGTTCATCGCATGCGCGGCGGTTGCCGTCTGCCTCGCACTGTCGTGCCTGTTCCTGTATCCCTCCGCGCAGCAGTACTACCAGTCGGTGCGGGACCGCGATCGGCTGGCGGCCGAATACGCTGCGCTCGTGGAGCGCAACGGCGCGATAGAGGGCGAGGTCGCAACCCTGCAAACCGATTCCGGCATCGAGAGCCGGGCCCACGAGCAGCTCGGATGGGTCAAGGACGGCGAGCAGACGGCCAAGGTGTCGGGCCTCAGCGCGTCGCAGGACGAAGGGGCCTCCGTGCACGCCAACATCGTGTCGGGCAGCATCGACGCGCCGGAGACCTGGTACTCGCCGTTCCTCGATCCGCTGTTCGGCGTCGAATAAAGAAGGCGGGGGCGATGGGCGCGAATCGAGCGTGCGGGACCGGGCCGTGCGAACCCGGCCGCTATGCCGCCATCGACATCGGCACGGTCACGTGCCGCATGCTCGTGGCCGACGTGGACGAGGCGGGACGGCTGCGCGAGCTGGATCGCGAATACGCCATCACGAATCTGGGGGAGCGCGTGGACGCCACGGGCGTGCTCCAGCCCGATGCGATGCGCCGCGTCGTCGAAGCGATCGCCCGCTTCAAGCGGGTGCTGGCCGATTTCGAGGAGCCCGGGTGCCCGGCCGTGCGGGTGACGGCCATGGCCACGTCGGCCGCGCGCGATGCGAAGAACTCCTCCGAGTTCGCCGAGCTGCTTCGCGGCATCGGCGTGGAGCTTGCGGTGATTCCCGGCGAGCGCGAAGCGGCGCTGTCCTTCGCGGGGGCCTCGTACGATCTGGCCGGCGAGCGCCTGGTCGTGGTGGATATCGGGGGCGGCTCGACCGAGGTCGTCGCCGGGATGGCGGGATGCGAGCCCGACCGATCGCATTCGTTCAACATCGGCTGCCGCAGGGTGACCGAGCGGTTCTTGGCCTCGGATCCTCCGAGCGAAGCCGAACTCGAGGCTGCGCGCGCGTGGATCGAGGAGGGCATGTCCCCGTACTTCGACGAGCTTCGAGGCGCGGGGCTTTCCCCCGATCGCCTGGTCGCCGTGGCCGGCACGGCCACCACCGTGGTGTCCGTGCACGAGCGGATGGCGGTGTACGACGCGGCGCGCGTGCACCAGGCCGTGGTCGACCGTCCGGTCCTCGACGCCGTGTGCGACCGGCTTCGAAGCGCGCCGCTCGCCGAGCGGCGGGGCATCGTCGGGCTCGATTCCGGCCGCGCTCCGGTGATCGTGGCGGGCATGGTCATCCTGCAGACGGTGCTCGACCTTGCCGGGTTCGATTCGTTCACGGTAAGCGAGTCGGACATCCTGCACGGCATCGTCCTGAACGCGGCCCAGGCGGCCAGCAGCGAAAGGCCGCAAGGCCTGCGGTGATCGCCGTAGCTCAGGGCGCTTTCGAGACGAGAAGGCTTTCGACCAGGCGATGCAGCTCCTCTTTGCTGTGCACGTCAAGTTTCTTGTAGATGTGCTTGAGGTGGGTCCTCACGGTGCTTTCCGAAAGGAACAAGGCTTCGGCGATGGCCGCCGCGTTGCGGCCCGTGAGGGCGAGCACCAAAACGTCCATCTCCCGATTCGATATGCGGTACCGCTCGTTGAGGAAGCGGTTGGTGCGCACCGTCTCTTCCGGAACCGCGAGCACCATGCTGATCGAATGGCCGGCATGCCTGCGGCCCTTCAGCTGGGGCATGCTGATGGCCACCACGATGATGGTTATCCCGTACACGGTCCCCAGAGCCAGAAGCCATTTGTTGAACGAATCGTCCAACGGGCTCGAGGCGAGCAAGGAGCTGATGGAAAAGCCCGCTGCCACGAACAGTATGGAAACGCCCTGGCCGTATCCCATCGCCAGCATGGATCCCCCCTCCTCGTTTCGAGAGGCCCGTGCGCACGAGATCAAAAGGAGCGTGCCTGCAAGCAGGTACGCTATGTCGATGGTGGATGCGAGGACGATTTGGTAGCGTTGGTCGATCAGGGGAAGCAGCATGAGCGCCGACGCTGCGACGAGCAGCAGGACGAACGTGATCGGGCTGGTTTCGAACGCAACCGTCCTTTTCGACCATATGACGAAAAGCAGGATGACCGCGATGGCGCATGAAAACCGCACGGCCGAAAGCACGAACGGATCCGTGCCGGATGCGGCCGACAGGACCCGCAGGATGCCGCTTGAGAATCCCAGCACGCTCACGAGAAGGGTCGGCTTCCAAATGGTTGGCAGGAGCGCTTGCGAAAAGGACAGGATCGACCGCTTCTCCGCTTTGCCGGAGCGGCCCTTCGCGGCTTCCCACAGCCCCGAGTTCAGCAAAGCAAGGTAGGCGGCACCGTTCGCGATGAGGATGCACATCATGAGGGGCATCCTTGCCGCGTAGTCGTCGACCAGCGTGATGCACGAACCCGCCACGCCCCAGACGGCCGAAGCGAACAGCGGTATGAGCAGGATCTCCCGATTTGAAAAGCGAGCCAGGGCGTCGCCCCAGGCCAGATAACCGCACCCCAGCCCCAAGCCCATTGCGATGGTCGCGGGAATGCAGCTTGCGCCCGACATGCTGGCCAAGAACGAGCCCGTGCACAAAAGAAGGGAAGCGGGAAACATGAAGACCCGAAACAGCGCAATGCGCCGCACGCTCGCCATGCCTGCGAAGATGCAGAACAGGGCCGTGGCGACCATGCCCAAAGCGACCGAATACGAGAATCCGGCGTCGACGCCGCTGTAGGACGTGACACGGCTCCCGGTGATGAGCGAGAGAAAGAGCCCGAGACCGACGGACGCAAGCACCATGTTCCTCATCGGAACACCCCCCTCCTTGGTTCCCGACACCATTTTAAAGCGTCTCGGCGATTCCTTCCGGTGGATGCGCCCATCAAAGGAAAATACCCCATCTGGTGTGACCCGCTCCCCAACCTGGTAGGAGCACCCGTTGCTCCAAAGCGGCTACGCTCGCAGAGGATCGGCTTTATGGGAAGGCCGAGGAAGGGGAGGTTCGAGATGAAGAAGAATCCGGGTATCAGCAGGCGGGGATTTCTGGGACTGGGCGCGGCGTCCGTTGCTGCGACGGCTCTGGGAGTGACGGGGTGCGCGCCGGCAGAATCAACGTCCGACCAGGTTGCATCGGGCGGAGATGCCGAACAGGCCGCAGGGTATTCGTTTGAAGTCGCTCCCGATCCCATCGCCGAAGGCGACATCGCCGAGACGATGGAGGCGGACGTGGTCGTCGTCGGGGCGGGACCGTCCGGGCTCGTGACGGCCATGTCGTGCATCGACCGAAACCTGAAGGTCATCGTCTTCTCGTCGAGCGAGGCCCCGGTCGCGCGCGGGGGATCGAACGCGGCCATCTTCAGCAAAAAGATGAAGGAGCTGGGCTTGGCGAAGATGGAGGCCGACCCGTTTTTGCGCACGCAGATAGCGGACTACGCCTTCAACGTGGACACGCGGAAATGGTACAAATGGTACAACAACAGCGAAGAGGCCATGGATTGGCTGATCGACACGATGGCGGACACCGGCACGACGCTGACGATCGAGCAGGGCAACGGCTATGAAGACCAGACGGACCCGTCGTTCGCCCCCATGGCGTCGCACTGCTGGAACGACGAGGAGTACACCGTCGTCGCCGATGGGCAGCCGGTCGTCGTGAACGCGCTTGCGGAGAAGATCCAGGCGGCCGGCGGGCAGGTTCTCTATCGCATCACCGCCCAGCAGCTGGTTCGCGGCGCGGAGCCGAACGGCACGAGCGGGCGCGTGGATGCCGTCATCGGCCAGCGGGAGGACGGCAGCTACGTCAAGTTCGTCGGCACCAAAGCCGTGGTGCTGGCGACGGGCGATTTCTCCACCGATCGCGAAATGATGGAGAAGTACTGCCCCAATGCGGTCGAGCTCATCAGCAATTGGGAGCACGAATCGAATCCGGACGTGGGCAAGGTGTACGGCGGCCTCTACACCGGGCAGGGCCAGAAAATGGGTCTGTGGATCGGCGCCGCATGGCAGAAGACCTGGCCGAATTGCTACATGGCGGGCGTGTTCGGCACGCCGTCCGCCATGCCGTACAACGTCCATGGCGGGCTGCTCGTCGACGGGGACGGCAAGCGTTTCGTGAACGAGCAGATGGGGTCGGGCAATTTCGGCCAGATGTACCGCCATGTGAAAGGCGGCCAGGCTTTCGCCATCATGGACTGCACCTATCCCGAGCACAACCAGCCTTGGTGGAAGAACAAGATGGCGTACGGCGAGCCTTCCCTGACGCCTGAAGAAGTGGTCGCCGGCTGGGACGAGCAGGTGGAGCAGGGCTCGATGTGGAAGGCCGACACGCTCGAGGAGCTTGTCGGCATGATCGGCTTGCCGGAAACGACCCTCGAGACGATACAGACGTACAACGGCTATTGCGAGACCGGCGTGGATCTCGAGTTCCACAAGCGTCCCGGCCTGCTCACCCCCATAGCCACGCCGCCCTTCTACGCTGCGGCCACGATGGAGAAGCCGGTGTTCCTCACGGTTCTCGGAGGGTTGCGCACTGACGAGAACATGAGGGTCTGCGACGAAGAGGACGCACCCATCGAGGGCCTCTACAACGTGGGGACCATGGTGGGCGATGCGTTTTCGGGCAACTACAACTTCCTCATCGAGGGGCACAACCATGGGATGAATTGCGTGACGTTCGGGTATATGACGGGGCGCTTCATCGCTGAAAACGAATAGCTGCCGCGCGCCTGCGCCGGCTTCTTCGAGGAAAGGTTCGGGCCCGCTTTCGAGCGATCGTGAGGCGGATCCGAATCGGCACGGCGCCGGAAGCGGTGGGTTCGCCGCTTCCGGCGCTTCCTCTCTGCGGGGCGAAGCGCCGATCGGCCCGCAAAGCCCTGGAAGCTCCCCTCGGTCCCGCTCCCGATCGCCCTGCATGCCGGGAGCATGCGCTCCGGACATGCAGGGAAGTCGAGGATAATCGATTCCCTCGAGCGGCAGTCGTCCCGCTTGCGCGGAAAGTTTGCTACCATGGAAGCGCACCGCCGAAGGCGGCGCCGTCTCAGGGGAGCGTGGCGGAATTGGCATACGCAGCGGACTTAAAATCCGCCGACCTCGGTCTTGTGGGTTCGAGTCCCACCGCTCCTACCATGTTCGCGAACCGCACGGCGCGCAGCGAATACGCGAGTCCCACCGCTCCTGCCATGTTCGCGAACCGCACGGCGAAGGCTTTGCCCGGGCATGTCCCGGCGGGAGGCTCATCCTTCGGTTCAACGGGCGGTTGCGAAGAATGGCGGAAAAATGAACCGCTAGCGCGGTGCGTATATTTCGCCGGCAGGCGTTGTGTTACCATGACTTTCGGCCATCCGGACGAGAATCCTGTAGAGAAAGCGTTATGGACAACATCAACGAGATCATCGCAGCAGTCAAAGAGCCCCCCGAGTCCTTCGAAGAGTACCTGTCGCGCTATGCCGACAGCGTCGGCGATTTGGTGAACTCCTTCATTCCGAAGGGATCCCATCCCGATATGGACCGCTACCTGTACGATCCGCTCACCTCGTACAGCCAAAACGGCGGCAAGCGCCACCGTCCGCTCATCTGCTTCGCCGCGTGCCTTGCGGTCGGGGGCGACATGGTGCGCGCCACGAGCGCCGCGGCCGCCATCGAGCATTTTCACTCGGCGGCGCTCATCCACGACGACATCGCCGACGAGGCGGAGCTGCGCCGCGGCGAGCCGTGCATGCACCTCACCGAAGGCGTGGGACTTGCCATCAACGCGGGCGACCTCGCGCTTTCGCTCGTGAACGGCACGGTCGTGTCCGATGCGGGCCTGGACGACGCCATGAAGGTGCGCGTCATCACCGAGCTCATCGACATGACGCGCCGCACCATCGAAGGCCAGGCGCTCGACATCGGCTGGGCGCGCGACGGCCGCTACGACATCACGCCCGAGGACTACCTCGTCATGGCCACGCACAAGACGGCGCACTACTCCGGCGCGGTTCCGCTAGCCATCGGCGCCATCATCGGCGGCGGCACGGAGAGCGAGATCGAGGCGCTGCGCAATTACGGCTTGGACACCGGGCTGGCGTTCCAGATCCAGGACGACCTGCTGAACCTCGTCGGTTCCGAGGAGAGCACGAAGAAGGACTTCCGCAACGACATAACCGAGGGCAAGCGCACGCTCATGGTGGTGCACGCGCTGCAGCACTCCGACCGCAGCGACCGGCTCGTCGACATACTCTCGTCGAAAGAGAAGGATCCTGCCGTGCTCGCCGAGGCCGTCGACATCATGGAAGAATCGGGCAGTATCGACTACGCCCGCAGCTACGCCGAGAATCTGACGAGCATCGCGAAGAACCGCCTCATCGACATGGTGCGTCCCTCCGCGTCGCGCGATCTGCTGGTGTCGATGGCCGATTGGTTCGTCAACCGGCTGAAGTAGGTTGTTCCGGCGGCCTGCCGGCCGCCGGAACCCCTCGACGCTGCGGCCCGCCCTCGCTGACTTACTGCGCCAACCTGCGCCTTGCCTCTGTTCCTTTGGTGAAACACCGGACAGCGGGCGCGAGGTGGCGTTCGACCTGCGGTACCATGACTGCTATGGAAACCATTAAGCGACATGACACGGGCGCTGCCGTCGAAGACGTGCAGCAGCGCCTCGCCGTCATCGGCCTGCTCGACGCGTCCGAGGTCGACGGCGAATTCGGCGATCGAACGGCCGCCGCCGTCTGGGCCTTCTGCGAGCGGGCGTGCCTTCCCGTTTCAGACGAGGTGACCGACAAGGTGTGGTCAGCTCTCGTGGACGCCTCGTTCCAGCTGGGCGACCGCACGCTGTACCTGCGCATGCCCCATTTCCACGGCCACGACGTGCTCGAGCTGCAGCACGCGCTGGGGGCGCTCGGGTTCGCCTGCGGCGAGACCGACGGCATCTTCGGCGCCTTCACCGAGCTCGCCCTGCGGAAGTTCCAGCTCAACCTCGGCCTGCCGTCCGACGGCATCGCCGGCGCGTACACGTACGCCGCCATCCGCAACCTGCACCATTCCTGGGAGGGCAAGGAAGCCGTCCACGGTTCGAGCCATCTGGGGTTCGCCCGTGCCGCCGACGTCCTCGAGCGGAACGCGCTGTGCCTGTTCGGCACGAAGGACTTCACCCGCAGCGTCGCATCGCGCATGTCGAACCTGGCGCTGGCGACGAATCCCGCGTCGAAGATCGTCAGCGCCGACTCCTTGCTGGTGGCGCCCGATCAGTCCATGCTGCTCGTGCACATCGTCCTTTCCGAGGAGCGCACGGACACGAACGTCCCGCGGGTGAGCTACGAGGACGAGGAGACGCTGTCGTTGCGGCTGGAAGCGGCCATCGGCGTGGCCGAGGAGGCCGAGCCCTCGCGCATCGCCATCGAGCTGCCCGGCACCATCTGGGAGGACGCGGGAGAGGGCCGATCCGCCCAGCATTTCGCCATCGCGCTGCTCGACGCGCTCTGCTCCGCGCTGTCGTAGTCCGCTTGCCTGCCGGTCCGCCGACGCGAACCGCTCTCTCCGCCCGCCATGGGGCGTCGCTTCGCCCTCGTCTCGGCAGCCTGCGTTTTCCTACACCAGCCGGTGTATTTGCGTGTCGGTTCAATGACGAATCCGCATCGATTCGAGCGAGGCCCTTATACTGGCGCTGACCGAAGGGCTTGAGCCTGCCCGGCGCGCCCATCCCGAACGCTCTGCAAGCCGGGGCGGGCTGGAAGGGCGGCAGCGAGCAGCGACAGAAAGCAGGTGCGCCATGACCGAAGAGCAGAACAACGACCAGCAGCCCGTCCAGCCGACGCCCCCCGAGACGGCTTCCCAGCCGCAGCCGGGCGCGCCGTTCCCGGACCAGGCGGCGCAGCAGGCGGTTCCCCCGCAGCAGCCTCCCATGGGGCAGTACGCCCCGCAGCCTCCCATGGGCCAGATGCCTCCCCAGCAGCCGATGTACGGCGCGTCTCAACCCCAACCCCAGGCATTCTATCCGCCCGCGCCGCTCATGCAGCTGACCGGCGGCATGAAGTTCGCGTGGCTCGTCGTGGGCGCGCTTCTGGGCATCCCCGGCATCATCATCGCCTGGCTCGTGAACGTGGACAAGATGCCGCAGGTGAAGAGCGATGCGCTCAAGTTCGCCATCATCGGCTTCGTGATCTGGATCGTGCTGGGCATCATCATGGGCCTGCTTATCGGCGGCATGGTCTCCGCGGTGGTCGCCGGGGCCTTGGGCTCGTACGGCGGCTACGGGCACGGCTACTATTACTAGGATGCAGCACGGGGACGCAGCCGGCGCGTTCCCAAATCTGGAAAATCGCTTGACTTTGAAGGGCCCCTCGGGGCTCTTCTTCTTGCGCATGCGCGCCAGTGGTACAATCGGGGGCGTTTCCGATGAGAACAACTAAAGGAGAGACCATGCCACGTCCCATGACCATGGCGGAGAAGATCCTCGCCGCCCATGCGGGGCTC
>CAUEBO010000009.1 GCA_958454405.1 uncultured Eggerthellaceae bacterium
GGGCGGAGCGGCCCACGTAGAAGTGGTCGCCCACCATCATGACGTCGCCGCCGTCCAACGTTCCGGGGCTCTCGATGTGCTTCACATGCTCGTCGTCGAAGAACTGGCGCACGGCCGGCTCGATCTCGTCCTTCTCGCCGTTGCGGCTCGCGGCGCCCGGGTTCGTGATGATGGCGCCCTTGCGGGTGATGACGGCCGGGTCCTCGACGAAGCAGGAATCGGGGAACTGCTCGAGCGCAGGCAGCACGGTCACTTCGACGCCGCATTCCTTGAGGGCGGCGATGTAGTCGTCGTGCTGCTTGAGGGCAAGGTCGTAGTCGGGCTTGCCGAGCTCCGGCGCCGACGTGATGCCTTCGACCATCGATTTCGCCGGGCGGCGAACGATGACGTTCGAGAACAGGGACATAGGAACTCCTTCTTTTCCGAGGGCCGCACTCTATGCGATGCGTATACTATAGTGTAGTCCTTTTGTTCTGACGATAGACGGGTTTTGGATGACGAAACGGTTGCAAGATCAGCGCGACGCCTCATGCGCCCCCGCCGCCGTGCGCTGCCCGGTCGCGCGCGAGTGCGGCGCGTGCCAGCACGTCCATATGCCGTACGCCGAGCAGCTTGCGCGCAAGGACGCCCGGGTGGCCGAGCTTTTCGACTCCGTGGCCGCGCGCGGGGCCGTGCGGCCCATCATCGGCATGGACGATCCGTACCACTACCGCAACAAGGTCGTTTCCCCCTATGCGCCGGGCCGCAAGCTGTCGGGTCGGGCGGGAGGATCGAAGGCGGCGAAGGACGCGAGGGGCGCACGCCCAGGCGCCGGGCGCGACGGCGGCAAGCGGGGAGCGGGCGCGCGCCATGAGATCCTGTGCGGCATGTACGCCGCGCATTCGCACCGCATCGTCGCCACCGACGGCTGCCTTGTCGAGAACGAGCAGGCGAAGGGGATCATCCTGGCGATACGGGACCTCATGCCGCGCTTCGGCATCGAGCCGTACCGCGAGGACGCGAACGCGGGCTTCTTGCGCCATGCCATCGTCCGGGTCGGGCACACGAGCGGCGAGGTCCTGGTCACGCTCGTGACCAACGGCGCGTCGTTTCCTGCTTCGAAGGCGTTCTGCCGCGAGCTCGTGGGACGCTGCCCCTGCATCACCACCGTCGTCCAGAATGTGAACGAGCGGCAGACCAACGTCATCCTCGGCGAGCGCGAGCAGCGGCTCTACGGCCCCGGGTTCATTCTGGACAAGCTGTGCGGCTTGAGCTTCCGCATTTCGTCGAAATCGTTCTACCAGGTGAACGCCGTGCAAACCGAGGTGCTGTACCGCGCCGCCATCGAGCTGGCGGGGTTCACGGGCTCGGAATCGGCCATCGACGCGTACTGCGGCACCGGCACCATCGGCCTGGTGGCGGCCAAGCACGGCGCCGCGCAGGTTGCGGGCGTGGACACGGTGGCGTCGGCCATTCAGGATGCGCGCGAAAACGCCCGGCACAACGGCGTGGAGAACGCGCGCTTCGCCGTTGCGGATGCGGGCCGCTACATGCGCGAGCGCGCCGCGTCCGGCGAAGGCGCGGACGTGCTGCTCATGGATCCGCCACGCGCCGGCGCGAGCGAGGATTTCCTCGACGCCGCCGCGTCGCTCGCTCCGGCGCGCATCGTCTACATATCCTGCAATCCCGAAACGCAGGTGCGCGATCTCGCGCGCTTGCGGCGCGCGGGCTTCTCGGTGCGGACCGTCCAGCCCGTCGACATGTTCCCGCATACCGATCATATCGAAACGATCGCCCTCGTGGAGCGCGATGCGCGCGCGGGCGCAGACGGTCGTTTTTCCGACGAAGGGAGGCGGCGATGAAGGACGCCGACGCCGAAGAAGGAGCTTGCGAAGCCAATCCGCCATCGGGCGGGCGGGACGCGAAGCGCGATCCGATGATGCGCGGCGACACGTTGGAGGACCTTCGCGCGATGCGCGCCCAGGGGGAGGAGAACGTCGACCTGCGCAGCTTCGTGTTCGACACCGTGCTGGAGGGCATGCGCACGAGCATCTACGTGACGGACCCCGAAACCGACGAGATCCTGTACATGAACGGGTTCATGAAGCACGACTACGGCATAGAGAACCCCGAGGGCAGGGTGTGCTGGCAGGTGCTGCAGAAGGGCTTGAGCGAGCGCTGCGAGTTCTGCCCCGTCGGCATCTTGCTGCGATCTGCCGAAGAGTCGCCCCTTGTGCAATGGGACGAGGAGAGCCCCGTCACCGGGCGCACCTACCGCAACTACGACAGCCTGGTGACGTGGATCGACGGCCGCCGCGTGCACCTGCAGCAGTCCGTGGACATCACGGCGCTCATCTCGGCGAACACCGACGAGCTGACGGGCATGCTCTCAAGGCGCGCGGGCAAGGAGCAGCTGGCGCTTTCCATGGCCCGCGCGAGCCAGAGCGAGGAGCCGCTCTCGATCGCGCTCTACGACATCAACCGCCTCAAGGACGTGAACGACGCGCACGGGCACGCGGAGGGCGACGTCCTCATCCGCTCCATCGCGCAAACCGTGCGCCGCGAGTACCGCGACGGCGACTACGGGTTCCGCTTGAGCGGCGACGAGTTCGTCTGCGTGTTCTGCTGCGACGCGGCCGAGGCGCACAAGAAGATGGAGCGCGCCCGCGCAGCGCTGGCCGCGCTGTCCCCGCGCACCGATCCGCCCTACGATGCGGGATTCTGCTACGGCATCGCCGAGCTCGACCCGCAGGCGCCGCTCGAGCTGTACGAGCTGCTCGCCCGCGCGGACCAGCGCATGTACGCCGAGAAGCAGCGCTACCACATCGACCGCAGCCTCGAGGCGCTCGGGCGCTCCGAGCCCCAGCGCGCCGACGCCGATCCCGGCGAGTTCCTCTACGATCGCGACCGGCTCTACGATGCGCTCGTGGAGAGCACTGACGACTACCTGTACGTGTGCAACATGAAGACCGGCGTGTTCCGCTACCCGCGGGCCATGGTGGAGGAGTTCGCCCTGCCTTCGGAAGTGGTGGAGAACGCCGCGGCCGTGTGGGGATCGAAGGTGCACGAAGACGACCGGCGGGAGTTCCTCGCGTCCAACCAGGAGATCGTCGACGGCCGCACGACGCGGCATTGGGTGGAGTACCGCGCGCAGAACCGCAACGGCGAGTGGGTCCGCCTGCGCTGCCGCGGGCGCCTCATCCTGGATGCGAAGGGGAAGCCCTCGCTGTTCGCGGGCTTCATCACGAATCTCGGCAAGAAGAGCAAGGTCGATCCGCTGACCGGGCTGTTCAACAAGTTCGAATTCGAGGACGCCCTGCGCCATCGCATCGACGAATCGCCGGGCGAGCCCATCAGCCTGCTGGTCGTGGGCATCGACGATCTGCGGCATATCAACGACCGGTACGACCGGGCGTTCGGCGACGAGGTCATCCGGTTCGTGGCGCGCCGCATCCAGAGCGCGGCGCCGGAATCGGCCTTCGTCTACCGCCTCGACGGCGACGAGTTCGCCATCGTCGCGCGTGGCGACCGGGACGCCCTGCGCTCCATGTACGCCGCGCTGAGCGCCGGGCTCGACCGGCAGCACGAGCACGAGGGCAGGAAGTTCTACTGCACGCTCTCGGGCGGATGCGCCTGCTATCCTCAAGATGCGTCCACCTACGAAGACTTGGTGAAGTACGCGGACTACGCGCTCGAGTTCGCGAAGGGGCACGGCAAGAAGCGCTGTGCGAACTTCTCGCGCTCCATCTTGGCCGAGCGCACGCGCACCCTCGAGCTCAACGAGCTGCTGCGCGACAGCGTCGAACACGGCTTCGCCGGCTTCAGCCTGTGCTACCAGCCGCAGGTGGACGCGCAGACCGGGCGCATCGTGGGAGCTGAGGCGCTGGCGCGCTGGCGCAGCGACGCGTACGGCGACCTGTCCCCTCTGGAGTTCATCCCGCTGCTTGAGCAGAGCGGCCTCATCGTGCCGGTGGGCCGGTGGGTGCTGCGGGAGGCGATAGCCTGGTGCAAGCGCTGGAGCGCCATCGATCCCGCGTTCGTGATGAGCGTGAACCTGTCGTATCGCCAGCTCGACGAGGAAAGCCTCGTCGAGCTGATCCACGAGCTGCTCGACGACGCGGCGCTTCCCGCCGACAACCTGGTGGTGGAGATGACCGAGAGCTACTTCGCGCCCGGCGACGTCGTGGCCAAGCAGCTGTTCGACGAGATCAGGGAATTGGGCGTGCAGGTGGCCATGGACGATTTCGGCACCGGATGCTCCACGCTCGGGGTGCTGAAGTCGTCGCCGGCCGACATCGTGAAGATCGACAAGACCTTCGTGCGCGACATCCAAACGAGCACCTTCGACGCCACGTTCATCCGCTTCGTCGTGGCGCTCTGCCACGACGTGGGCATACGCGTGTGCCTTGAAGGCGTGGAGACCGACGACGAATACGCCATCGTGAACGGCATGGGCCTCGACTACATCCAGGGCTTCCTGTTCGGCCGGCCCGTGCCGCCTGAAGAATTCGAGAAGACCTTTCTGGCCGACGGCGCGTGACGCCGCGCCGGCCGTCGACGCGCTACAATGCTCGAAAGGCATGTGGAGCGCAAGGAGGCCGCCATGGCAGTTGACCAAGTATCGCAGGCTATCGGAAGCACGCCGCTCATCCGGCTGGACGCGCTCTCCCAGGACGTGGGGGCCCAGGTGTTCGCCAAGTACGAGGCGGCGAACCCCGGCGCGTCCATCAAGGACCGCGCCGCCCGCTCGATGATCGACCGCGCCGAGGAGCGCGGGCGGATCGCGCCGGGGCGCAGCGTGCTCGTGGAGCCGACGAGCGGCAACACCGGCATCGCCATCGCCATGATCGGCGCGGCACGGGGCTACGACGTGGTCATCGTCATGCCCGATTCCATGAGCCGCGAACGGCGCATGCTCATGACGGCCTACGGCGCGCGGCTGGAGCTGACTCCGGGGGCGGAGGGCATGGCGGGCGCGGTGGCGCGCGCCGACCAGCTGGCGCGCGAGCTTCCCGGCGCCTGGGTGGTCGGGCAGTTCGACAACCCCGACAACCCGCGCGCCCACGAGGAGACGACCGGGCCGGAGATCGTCCGGCAGTTGGGGCAGTTCCCCGATTACGTGGTGGCCGGCGTCGGCACGGGCGGCACCGTCACGGGCGTTGCCCGCTGCCTGCGCGCGCAGGGCGCCCCCACGCGCGTCTACGCCGTCGAGCCGGCGGAAAGCCCGCTCATCTCGCAAGCGCTCGCAGGAGCCGCGCTCGAGCCGGCGCCTCACGGCATCCAGGGGATCGGCGCGAACTTCATCCCCGAAACGCTCGACCTGAGCGTGCTCGACGGGGCGCTGGCGGTGTCCACCGACGAGGCCATCCGCGCCGGCCGCGAGACGGCGGAGCGGGAGGGCCTCTTGGTGGGCATCTCGTCCGGCGCGAACATGGCCGCGGTGCGCCGCCTGGTGCAGGAGCATCCTGAAGCGCGCGGGGCGACCATCGTCACGTTCGCCGTCGACACGGGCGAGCGCTATCTGTCCACGCCGCTGTTCGCGGATTGAGCCTCAGCCGCATCGACGTTTGCCGTGCGCTGGCCGAGGATGCGCAATCGATTGGAAGGAACGAGCCGATGACGGGAACCGTGTCCATGCCGGAACGCATGAAGTCGACCATCGTCGAGCGAAAGCTGTGCGCGCCCGACGCGCCCGCCCTGCTCATGGTGTCGGGCGGTTCGGACTCGACGGCGCTCGCGTACGCGGCGTGCGAGCTGCGCGAGGCCGGGGAGCTCGGCCAGCTGGCCATGCTGCACGTCAACCACCAGCTGCGCGGCGAAGACGCCGACGCCGACGCGCGCTTCGTGGCGCAGCTGGCCGAGCTGCTGGACGTGCCGCTGTTCTCCTGCGAGATCGACATCGCGAAGGAGGCGGCGCGGACGGGCGAGAACGTGGAGGCCGTGGCCCGCCGGGAGCGCTACCTCGCGGCCGACGAAGCGCTGGCCAGCCTGTGCCGCCATGCCGCCATGCCCCTCGCGGACGGCCGCATCTTCACGGCGCACACGGCCGACGACCGGGTGGAGAGCTTCTACATGCGCTCCATCGTGGGAACCGGCCCCGGGGGGTTCCGGTCCATGCGCTATCGGAACGGGCCCGTCGTGCGCCCCCTCATGGATGCGAGCCGCGAGGGCCTGCGAGCGTATCTGCAGGATCGCGAGCGGGAGGGCAAGCCGGTGGCCTGCGACGAGGAGGGCGCGCTGTGGCGCGAGGACGCCACCAATGCCCACACCGATCGGTTCCGCGCCTTCGTCCGCCACGAGATCGTGCCGCGCGCCCGGATGCGCAACCCGCAGCTGCTCGACGTGCTGTGCCGCACCATGAACCTCATCGCCGACGAGGACGACATGCTGGAAGCGCAGGTTGACAATGCCGTTGCGAGGCAGGCGGCCTGGATCGAGCAGGCGGAGGCGTTCGGCGTCGACTACGGGTCGGGCTGCGTGCTGGCGCCGGAGCTGGGCCGTGTTGCCCGCCCGTTCCAGCGGCGCGTGGTCGTTCGCGTGCTCGGGTTGATCCTGGGGGCCGAGGCCCGCGTGGAGACGGCGTCGGTGGAGGCCGTGCTGAACGCCTACGATGCCGACCAGGGCGCCCCGCGCGGCGGCTATGTCGCCAACATCCAGGGAGATTTGGCGGTAAGCGCGAACAAGGGCGGCGTCCGCATCGAGCCCATGGCCGCGTTCCGGGCCCGCAGGAAGCGGGTCTAGCAACTCAGCGCTGCCACATGCTTTCGTCCGCCATGGCGTTGGGCAGCCATGCCCCGACGGCTTGGGAGGCGCCCCACCAGACAAGCGTGTTCTTGCTCCAGATCGCAATGCGCTTGAATGCTGCCGTGTTGTCGAACACGTGCGCCTCGTCGCAGTAGGGGAGCGCCTTGCAGAAGTTGGACAGGGAGGCGCGGAACCTCCTTCGCACAAGGGTCTCGTCGATGCCGTGCCCGCCGACCTCCACTCGATGGGCGATGCGCTCGAGGGCGACGTGCTCGTTCTCCACGCCAAGGTAGAGCAGGTGGACACGGTAGCCCTTGGCGCGCGCCTTCATGATGGTCTGCAGCGCCTTGTGGCCGGTCAGCGTTGTTTCCTGGTTGAACGAGCGCCTTTCGGCCAGGCATGCATCGATGATGCGAAGCGCTGCTTTTCCCGCAGCAACCTGGTCGTGAGCGCTGATCCACGTGCCGCCCTGCTTCCGCAGCAGTTCGTCGGGGTTCACGCGCTGCATTCGCTTCGGCATGTCGGGCGTGCGCCAGAGGTTGGTCCGGTACAGCGTCGATTTCCCCGACCCGTTCACGCCGCAGAACACCACGTACCAGGGTTTCGTCTCCATCAGAACGCCCCTCTCTGCACGAGTTCGGCTTGCTTCCTCTGCAGGAAGAAGTCGGCGACGGCGATGCGGAACGCGGCCTCGTCGGCATCCTCGATGGCGTTGATTTCCGCCGCACTCGGGCTGCCTGCGAGCGACGACTTGCAACTCGAGAACAGTTCGTGCAGGCGCGTCGGTTCGGGCGCGCGGTCGCCGCCGCCTTCGTGCGGGGCATGGTTCTCGGAGGCCTTGCGCGGTCGTCCGGGGCCGGGATGCCGCGCGAGGCGCGCCATGACGTCCTCCTCTCGCAGCACCCATGAGCGCCCCACTTTCTGTGCGGGCAGCGCTCCATCGTATATCAGGTTTCGCACGCGTATCGAGGACACGCCGAGCAGCTTTGCGGCTTCCACGGTGGACAGCATGACGGCTCCTTCTTCTCGATTCCCCGATGATAGCATATACTATATCGTTAACGATATAGTATAGTGCAGGGAGATCGTCGACGCGGATCGCCGTAGACGGAGATCGCCGTTCGAGGCGCGCCGGCAGTGCTACAATACCGCCCATGGAAAACGAAACGAACATACCGCCGCAGCCCGCCGCGCCCGAAGCGCCCGGCTGCGAAGAGGCCCCTTCGCCCCAGCCCGCCTTCGACGTCATCCTGGCCAGCGGCAGCCCGCGCCGGCGGGACCTGCTCGAACAGGCGGGCATCGCGTTCTCCGTGCGCGTATCCGAGGTGGATGAGAGCCTGGACGCCGATCTGCTGGCCGATCCTCCCGAGGCCGCCAAGAAACTGGCCGAGCGCAAGGCGGGCGCGGTCGTGCAGGAGGTGCTCGCCGAGAACTACCAGGGCATGGCCATGATCCTGGGCGCCGACACCATGGTCGTGTGCGACGGCGAAGTGTTCGGCAAGCCGAAGAACCTTTCCGATGCCAAGCACATGCTCAGGCGCCTTTCGGGCAGAACGCACGAGGTGGTCACGGCCGTTTCGGTGTGGATGGTCGCCGCGCCCGAGGTGGAGAACCTCTCGATCGGCTTCCGGACGTTCGCCGACACCACGGCCGTGACGTTCCGCGAGCTCACCGACGATGAGATAGCGGACTACCTGCGCAAGGGCGAATCGTTCGACAAGGCCGGCGCCTATGCCGTGCAGGGCGCCGGGGCCGATCTGGTCGCGCGCGTCGACGGCTCGCTGGACACCGTCATCGGCCTGCCGGTGGAGCGCCTGCTGAGCGAGTTCCCCGACCTGAAGAGCGCGCGGTCCTAGCTGCGGGGCGCATTCCGGCGCTCTCGTGTGGGGCGGGGCCGACCGGCGGCAGGATGCGCTGCGCCCGCCTCGTGCCTGGTGCGACAAGTCCCATACGCCCTGTTCCAACGGCAAAATGTAAAAATCGTGGCATGTGGGCTGGCGTTACCGTATCGTCTCCTTTTCCCGAAGCGGCAATGGTACACTAACCGAATTCAAGGTAGGCGTGGCACCTTCGCCCACTGATCGTGCAGATCGCGTGCGGTTTTTGGGCGTTTGGCAGCGCACCGTGCGACGAAAAGGTCGGGACCGTGCATAACGACATTGCTGAGATTCTGTTCACGGAAGACGAGATCGCTCGACGCGTGAACGAAATCGGCGCAGAGATCACGCGCGACTACGCGGAGGCGGCCGACGAGGGCATCGTCCTCATCTCGGTCCTGCGCGGCGCAGCCATCTTCATGGCCGATCTTGCGCGGCGGATCGATCTGCCGGTCGAGATGGACTACATGGCCGTCTCGTCGTATGGCAACGGCGCCAAGAGCTCCGGCGTCGTGCGCATACTCAAGGATCTCTCGTCGGAGATCGAAGGGCGCCACGTCCTTGTCGCGGAGGACATCCTCGACTCCGGGCTTACCCTGAAGTACTTGTTGAAAAACCTTGCGTCGCGCCACCCCGCATCCATCGAGGTGGCAACGCTTCTTCGGAAGAAAACGCTTGCGCAGGCGAAGATCGATTGCAAATACATCGGCTTCGAATGCCCCGATCAGTTCATCGTGGGCTACGGGCTCGATTACGCCGAACGGTATCGCAACCTGCCTTACATCGGCGTTTTGAAGCCGGAGATCTACTAGCACGGCGGCCTTGGCTGGACGGCGCGGCATCGCTTGAAGCCGCGCGGTCGCGCATGCCGGGGGCGCAGGAGCAGCGGGTCGGGTCGGTTGGCGGGCACGCGCCCTGCCTTCCCGCGCGAAGCCGCTTGAGGCAGAGAAAGTAAGGATGTATGGCACAGCAAAAC
This sequence comes from uncultured Eggerthellaceae bacterium, assembly GCA_958454405.1. GTDB lineage: Bacteria > Actinomycetota > Coriobacteriia > Coriobacteriales > Eggerthellaceae > Enteroscipio. The sequence continues at coordinate 9,577 of CAUEBO010000009.1, forward strand.
AAACAGCAGAACAAGCAGCCGCAATTCCAGCAGCCGAATCCTCGGACGACCATCATCTCGGTCGCCCTGTTCATGATCGTCGCGTTCTTCGTGGGACAGCAGTTCATGAACATGTCGTCGTCGGAATCGAAGCCCACCGACAGCCTCATCACCTCTGAATTCGTGCAGGCGGTCGAACAGGATCGCGTGACCAGCGTCAAATACAGCGCCGGGGACTATTCGGTGTCCGGCTCGTACTATCCCGCCGTCACGGCGGGGTCGACGGGAGTCGATGCGTTCAACGAGGCCTTCCAGGCCATGAACGCGCGCATGGCGACGGTCAAGGATCCCGATACCGGCAAGGGGCTGGCGGGTGTCGGCACCACCAACATCGCCGTGACCGAGTTGGGCACCGAGCGCAACTTCACGTCCACCTACTACGGGTCGCTGAGCGAGCTCATGGCCGCCCATCCCAACATCTCCTACGAGGTGCAGCTGCCCTCCGTGTTCCTGGAGATATTGGGCACGCTGCTGCCCATCCTGCTCATCGGCGCCATCCTGCTGTTCTTCTTTAACTCCATGCAGAAGGCCAACAACTCGCAGATGTCGTTCGGCAAGGCGAAGACCAAGAAGAGCACCGAGGAGCGCCCCGACGTGAAGTTCTCGGACGTGGCGGGCGTCGACGAGGCCGTGGAGGAGATGCAGGAGATCAAGGACTTCCTAGCGAATCCCGCGAAGTACCAGTCCATGGGCGCGAAGATTCCGCGCGGCTGCCTCTTGGTGGGCCCTCCGGGCACCGGCAAGACGCTGCTCGCCCGCGCCGTGGCCGGCGAGGCCGGCGTGCCGTTCTTCAGCATCTCGGGCTCCGACTTCGTGGAGATGTTCGTGGGCGTGGGCGCCTCCCGCGTGCGCGACCTGTTCCAGCAGGCCAAGGACGCCAGCCCCGCCATCATCTTCATTGACGAGATCGACGCCGTGGGCCGCCAGCGCGGCACGGGCCTGGGCGGCGGCCATGACGAGCGCGAGCAGACGCTGAACCAGCTGCTGGTGGAGATGGACGGCTTCGAGGCCAACGACTCGGTGGTGCTCATCGCCGCCACGAACCGCGCCGACGTGCTGGACCCGGCGCTGCTGCGCCCGGGCCGCTTCGACCGCCAGATCGTGGTGGACGCGCCCGACGTGAAGGGCCGCGAGAAGATCTTGCAGGTGCACTCGAAGGACAAGCCTCTCGGCAGCGATGTGGACCTGTCGAAGGTGGCGAAGCTCACACCGGGCTTCACCGGTGCCGACCTGGCGAACCTCATGAACGAATCGGCGCTGCTCACGGCGCGCCGCGGCAAGAAGATCATCACGCAGCAGGAAGTGTCCGAGTCCATGGAGCGCGTCATCGCCGGCCCGGAGCGCAAGGGCCGCGTGCTGGACGAGCAGACGAAGCACACCATCGCCTACCACGAGAGCGGCCATGCCCTGGTGGGGCATCTGCTGCCGCATGCCGACCCCGTGCACAAGATCTCGATCATCTCGCGCGGCCGGGCGCTGGGCTACACGCTGTCCATCCCCAAGGAGGACAAGGTGCTCAACTCGCTCGGCGAGATGCGCGACGAGCTGGCCGTGTTCATGGGCGGGCGCGTGGCGGAGGAGATCTTCTGCGACGACATCACCACGGGCGCTTCGAACGACCTCGAGCGCGCCACGAAGATGGCCCGCGCCATCGTGACGCAGTACGGCATGAGCGCCGAGTTGGGCACGCAGGTGTTCGGCCAGCCGAACCACGAGGTGTTCCTGGGCCGCGACTACGGCAACACGCAGGATTACTCCGAGGAGACGGCCAAGCGCATCGACGACGAGGTGGCGCGCATCATGAAGGACGCGCACGACCGCGCCTACGACATCCTGGTCAGCCATCGCGAGCAGATGGACCTGATGGCAAGCGTGCTGCTGGAGCGCGAGACCGTGGAAGGCGAGGCCTGCCTGGCCCTGCTCGACAACGAGTGGGACGAGTACCTCAAGCACGAGGACGAGATCATCGCCCGCAAGGAGCAGGAAGAGGCCGACGCCCGCGCCCGCGACGCCAAGCTGGCCGATCCCGATTGGAAAGAGGAGCCGGTGGAGCCGGGCGACCAGAACCCCAACCCGCCGTACCGCACGCCCGCTCCGGGCGATGACGGCTCGGAAGCCGGGGGTTCGGACGGTCCGGAGAAGCCGGCGACGTCCGCCGCAGGCGGCGCCGCCCCGGCGCCGGTGCAGGCGCCCGGCTCGCCCGTGCCGCCTCCGCCTGCGCACATGCCCGCACCGGGCGCTCCCGTGCCGCCTCCGCCTCCGGCCGAGCCGAGCGGATCTTCCTCCCCTGATGAGAAAGGCGACGAGACCGTACGATGATCTGGCGATGCGCTTCATTCGAATTCGACGCGAGAATGCCCATGCTCATGGGCATTCTCAACGTTACCCCCGATTCCTTCTCCGACGGCGGCCAGCACGCCTCGTTCGATGAGGCGATCGAGCATGCGCAGCGCATGGTGGACGAAGGCGCGCGCATCATCGACGTGGGCGGCGAATCCACACGCCCGGGCGCCGCTCCGGTTTCGGAGGCCGAGGAGCTCGCCCGCGTGCTGCCGGTCGTGCGCGAGCTTGCGCGGCGCGGCGTGTGCGTGAGCATCGACACGCGGCACGCCGAGGTGGCGCGGGCCTGCTTGGAAGCGGGCGCGGCCATCGTGAACGACGTGTCCGGCTTCACCGACCCCGCCATGGTCGACGCGGTGCGCGGGCAGGCGTGTGGCCTGGTGGTCATGCACATGCAGGGCGAGCCGGCCACGATGCAGGATGCTCCGTCGTATGCCGACGTGGTGGCCGACGTGCGCGACTGGCTGTGTGCGCAGGCGGCATCGCTTGAAGCGACCGGCATCGCGCACGACCGCATCTGCATCGATCCGGGCCCGGGTTTCGGCAAGACGCCGCAGCAGACGCTCGATCTGGTGCGCAACTTCCAGGAATTCGAGCGTTTGGGCTATCCTGTCATGGCGGCGCTGTCGCGCAAGAGCTACCTGGGCTTCGCCTACGGCATCGAGAACCCGGCCGATCGCGACAACGTGTCGGCCGCCGAGGCGCTCATGGCGTGCGAGCTGGGAGCGAGCGTGGTGCGCACGCACAACGTCGCCGTGACGGCCCGCGCGCTCGAGGACCTGCGCCCGTACGTCCTGCTGGGCCTGGGGTGCAACGTGCCGCTCGTCGCCGAGCCGGGGGAGGAGCGCGAAGGCAAGATCGCCATGCTCAACCAGGCCGTCACCGAGCTGTGCGCGCTGCCCGACTCGCAGATCGTGGACATCTCCAGCTTCTACGAAAGCGAGCCGGCCTACTACGAGGACCAGGACGCGTTCGTGAACGCCGTCGTCCTGATGCGCACGGGCCTGCCCCCCAAGGAGCTGCTGGGGTACCTGCATGCCATCGAGAACAGCCTCGGGCGCGTGCGCGACATCCAGAACGGGCCCCGCACCTGCGACCTCGACATCATCGACTACCAGCTGTACGTGGCGAACGCCGATGTTCTCACGCTGCCCCACCCCCGCGCGCTCGAGCGCGACTTCGTGGTGCGGCCGCTGCTCGAGCTGCTCCCCGGCCATGTGCTGGCCGATGGGAGCCGCGTCACCTCCGACGGCGTGAAGGTGGGGAAGGCGCAGCGCCTGTGACCGCGTTCGACGTGCGCTCGCTTGCGGCAACGACGTCGACAAACGACGAGGTCAAGCGGGCCATGGAGGCTGGGGCTTTCGAGGGGTTGGTCGTGCGCGCGCTGCGGCAGACGGGCGGCTACGGACGGCAGGGGCGCGTTTGGTCCAGTCCCGAAGGCGGTTTGTACCTGTCGATGCTGCTGCGTCCCAAAGTGCCCGCCGCGCAGCTGCCCACGCTGAGCCTGGTCGTCTCGCTCGCCGTGCGGCGGGCGCTCGTTGCGCTGGCCGATCCGGAGGCGGCTGCGAGCATCCTCATCAAGTGGCCGAACGACCTTGTTGTTTCAGCGGCGGGCAAACCGCTGGAAGAAGCCGATGCTGCGGAAACTCCCGCTGATGCGCCGCGCCAACCTGCGGGCGTTCAGCCAGCTGGCGGTGCCGACTACCGCAAAATCTGCGGCATCTCGCTCGAGGCGCATGCGGGCGGGGTGTGCGTGGGCGTGGGGGTGAACGTGCGCGCCCCGTCCGAACGACCCGACGTGGGAGGCAAGAACGAGCCCGCCTATCTGGACGAACTCGCGTCCCGCCTTGCCGCCGCGCCCTTGGACGCGGCGCTCGACCGGACGTGCGAGGCGCTGCTGTGCCGGTTCGATCCCCTCTACGGGGCTTGGCAGCGCGACGGGTTCGCTCCGCTGCTCGATGAATACAACGCCCATGCCAGCCTTGCGGGCCGTGCGGTGCGCATGGTCGACCGCATGGGCGAGCCCATCGCTTCCGGCGTCGTGTCGCAGGTGGACGCGTTTGGCCGTCTCGTGCTGCGCGACGAGTCCGGCGCGGACGTGTTCGCCGCATCGGGCGAGGCCCACATCGTGTAGCGCCGTTCGCGGCCGCATCCTGCGCGGGTTCGTCCGGCAAGCCTTTCGCCCCCGGCGCTTCGCCGGCGTCGTCCTGATTCGCGCCTTGCACGGGCCCCGTCGCCTGCAGCCCGTGCCGTTCGCCGGCATTTGCCGTGCGCGAGGCGCGCGCGGCAACGTGCATCGCGCATGGTCGAGGCGAGTGCGGTAGAATGATGCGTTCCGCAAAAACCAGACAGGAAGGCAGCTTCGAAGGTATGGCAGCAGCGACGAATCCAGCTCTTGACACGACCGAAAACGTGCAGGCCCCGCAGCAGAAGGGACCGCAACGGCCCGGCCGCGACGACAAGGTCACCCGCATGGGAACGGCGTCCATCCCGCGCCTCATCGTCGAGTTCGCCATCCCCTCCATCCTGGGCATGCTGGTGAACGGGGCATACAACCTCATCGACTCCATCTTCCTTGGACAGGCCATGGGCGAGATCGGGTTGGCCACGGCAACCGTGGCCATGCCCGTCATGACGGTGTTCATGGCCGTGGCCATGCTCGTGGGCAACGGCGGCAACGCGCTCGCGGCCTTGCGCATGGGCGAGGGCAACCGCGATGAGGCGGAGCGCAGCCTGGGCAACACGGTGTTCCTCAGCATCCTCTTCGCGGCCGTGGTAGCCGTGGTGGCCCACGTGCCGGTTTGCATCGACGCCGTCCTGGGCATCTCGGGAGCCACGCCCGAGGATTGGGAGTACGCGCGCTCGTTCATCCAGATCATCTCGCTCGGCTTCATCTTCCAATGCATCGGCATGGGCGTGAACAACTTCATCAGGACGGCCGGCGCGCCGAACCGGGCGCTCGGCACCATGATCGTGGGCGCCGTGGCCTGCACGGCCTTCAACTTCCTGTTCGTCATGGTGCTGGGTTGGGGCGTGCAGGGCAGCGCGCTGGCCACGTTGTGCGGCCAGGCCATTTCATGCGCCTGCGTGCTGTGGTACTTCGTTTTCACGAAGAACGTGCCCCTCAAGCTGCGCCTGCGCCATCTGCCGCTCCATGCGCGCACGGTCGGGCTCATCCTCTCGCTCGGCTTGGCCAGCTTCGCCGTGCAGGCGGGCATGGCCGTGGTGAACTTCGTGCTCAACAACCTGCTGAACCTGTACGGGTCGATGAACCCCATCGGCGCCGAGGGCGCGCTCGCCTCCATCGGCGTCGTGCAGCGCGTGGCGATGTTCACGGTGCTGCCGCTCATCGGCGTGTCCATCGCCATCCAGCCGTTGCTGGGCTTCAACTACGGCGCGCACCTGTTCGCGCGCGTGAAGAAGACGCTTCTGTGCGGCATCATCGGGGCGACCGGGATCGGCGTGGTGCTCTGGGGGCTCGTGCACCTGTTCCCCGAGCAGATCGTCGGGTTCTTCGGCATCGACGACGCGGGCCTGTTGGACTTCACCGTGTTCGCCCTGAAAGTGCAGCTGGCCATGCTGCCGTTCGTCGGCTTCCAGATCGTGGGTTCGAACTACTTCCAAGCGACGGGGCAGCCGCTCAAATCGATCTTCCTGTCTCTGACGCGCCAGATACTGTTCCTGGTCCCTTTGCTGGTGGTCCTGCCCATGGCGCTGCCGGCATGGCTCCCGCAGTTCACGGGCCTCGATGCGCTGTACTTCGCCACTCCGCTCGCGGACTTTTTGGCCATCTTCACCACGGCGGTGTTCATCGTCGTGGAGATGGGCCGCCTGAGAAAGCTTGAACGGGGCGAGGTCCAGGCGAAGTTCTAAGCTCCTCGTTGCCGCATCCACCGCCCATCACGTCGTCGGGTGGGGGGAGGCCGCCGGCCCGTGCTGCGTCCACGGCTTCGGCGTGCCGCCGCTTGCGCTGGAGGGCGCTCCGACTGGCCGGCGTTCGGGACGCAGTTTGTCGCCAAATCGAAACAATCAAGGAGTATGATGGCCTCTTGGCTGTTTTCAAGACCGGCGCTGCGGCGCCATTCGGTGAGAAGGGATGTGTATATGGAAGAGGCGAAGCGAAAGGTTTCACCGGCGTCGAGGACGCGCTCGATCGCGTTCGTGGGGCTCTCGATGGCATTGCTCGCGGTTTCCGCGTGGATCTCGATCCCCGTTGGGCCGGTGCCGTTCACGTTGCAGACGTTCGTCGTGGTGTTCGCGTTCTTGGTGCTGACGCCGCGCGAATGCGTGGCGGCTCTGACGGGATACCTGGCGCTCGGCGCCATCGGGTTGCCGCTGTTCTCTTCCATGCGCGGCGGCATCGGCGTGCTGGCGGGCCCTACGGGCGGCTTTCTGTGGGGTTTCCTGTTGGGCGCGGCGGCGGCCATCGTGCTGCGGTTCGCGCTGTCGTCGGCCGCGCAGCGCCGCGAAGCCCGAAACGCAGGATCGGGGGCGGGCTCCTCGAAGCGCGCCATGGCCGTTGACCTTGCGGCTGGGCTCCTCTTTCTCGCGGTAACGTATCTGTGCGGCTGGGCCCAGCTCATGGCCGTGGCCGGCATGGGCCCCGAAGCTGCTTTCCTCACGGCGGTGGGCCCGTTCATCCCCATCGACGCCGTGAAGCTGGTGGCCGCCGTCCTGTGCGCCCGCGCCGTCGGCAGCGCGCTGCCCAGACGGTAGGGCCGCCCGTCAAGCAGCCGGGCGGCGCGTGCGGCGGCCACCCGGCTGCTTTTCCGACGGCGTGTGAAGCTACAGGAAGGCTTCGACCGCTTCCAGCAGGGCAATGGGGGCTTCTTCTGGAATGAAGTGGCCGCACGGCAGGCTGCGCCCCTGCACGTTGGGGCAGAACGCGCTCCAGCGCTCCAACGGATCGAAGAAGCGCTCTACCAGGCCGTTCTCACCCCAGAGGACCAGCGTTTCCGCTGGTATCGTCCGTCCGTCGGCCAGGTCTTGGGCATCCATCGGCCGATCCACGGTCTCGCCGGCCCGGTACTCCTCGCAAATGGCATGGACGGTTTTGCTCGTGTAGCAGCGAAGGTAGTCGTCGTACACGTCTTCAGGGAAGGCTTCGGCGGAGGTGTCGTTTTCCGAACGGTACCGGGCGATGTGCAGCGAGAAGCGGAAGAACTGCTCGCGGCTGGCCATGACCATGTCTTCCGGCAAGGGCGGCTCCTGGGTGAAGAAGTACCAGTGGAACAGCGCTTTGGCGAACTCCCGATCGGATCGCTCGTACATGTCGTAGGTGGAGACGATGTCCAGCAGCACCAGCTTTCCCACCGCTTCCGGGTGGTCGAGCGCCATGCGGTAGGCCACCCGGGCGCCCCTGTCGTGTCCCATGACGTCGAACGTGGAAAAGCCCAGGGACCGCATCACGGCAATCTGGTCCTCGGCCATCACGCGTTTGGAATAATTGCTGTGGTCGTCGAGGCCTTCCGGCTTGCCGCTGTCCCCGTAGCCGCGCAGGTCGGTCGCCACCACCGTGAAGCGGCGGGCCAGTTGGGGAGCCACTTTGTGCCACATCAGATGGGTTTCCGGATGCCCGTGGAGCAGCAGCAAGGGCGCTCCTTCCCCGAGCTTGACGCCGTGGATGTCCACGCCGTTCGCCTGGACGGTAAATTCCTCGCCTTGCATGCGCATCGCGATCCTCCGTTCCTCTGGCCACGGCTCCGACCGTCCCATCATGAGACGCCGGGCCCTGCCTCATGGTAGCAGGTTTCGCCGAGCTCCGGGGTTCGCGGCCCGCCGACCGCGCGGCGGGCCTGTGGAAAAGACGCCCCGAAAGGCGGCGGGGAGGGGGTCGCCGCCTTTCGGGCGTGGGGATGGCTCGCGCCGGTTTGCCTGCCCGAACGCCGCTAGGCCTGTCCGCCGGCCAGGCGCTCTCCGGTCAGGTAGCCGAACGTCAGGCAGGTGCCTCCCAGGTTGTGCCCGGGGAAGTGCGTCGAGTAGCAGTTGGTGTACATGTCGCCCACCATGATGCCGGTGCAGTAGAGGCCGGGGATGACTTCGTCCTGTTCGTTGAGCACCTGCAGGTCGACATTGCAGCGGATGCCGCCGGTCATCGTGAGCTGCCAAGGAGTGCATATCGCTCCGTAGAAGGGGCCCTGCTTGACGGGGAAGAGCAGATCGGCGCGTTTGTGCCAGTCTTCGTCGTTGCCGGCCTCGCAGAAGCCGTTGTAGCGCTCGATTTCCGCGAGCGTCTCCTCCTTCGGCAAGCCGAGCGCGTCGACGAGCTCCTCAAGCGTGTCGCACTTGACCATGTTCATGCTCATGGAGCCGGAGCCGTTCTGGTCGATGGTGCCCGACGACACGAGCGAGTCCCAATGCGCGATGCAGTCGTCCGGGGTGGCGAACACGGGAGGGCCGTCGACGTACTGCACGCCCCAATCCGCGTCGGTCGCGTAGGCCGTGTCCCACAGGGCGAAGCAGCGATGGTTCGGCTGCTGCATCATCGCCAGCGAACCGTGCGACAAGACGTTGTCCTCGTTGGTGTAGCGCTTGCCATGTTCGTTGACGAGCAGTCCCTGGAATGCGCGCACCTGGTTCGTGATGTTGATCCATTGGAAGCAGAAGATCATGGGCGCGGACGATCCGTTCTTCTGCCACGCCGCTCCGGCCCACAGGGCCATTCGGTGCCCATACCCGTCGAACACGCCGCCGGGGCCGGCGTCTGCGGCCCAGGGGCAGTAGCATGCGATCATCTCCTCGTTCGTTCCGAAGTCTCCCGTGGACAGCACCACTCCGTTTTTTCCAACGAACTTCACATACGAGTTGCCGCTTTTCGCGACGACTCCGACGACGCGCCCGGAATCGTCTTTGACAAGGTAATTCGCTTCGGTCTTGTAGCGAATGTCGACGCCTGCGTCGGCGCAGTACGCCGCCAGGTTGTCCACGACGTCCTGCTGAGGGTTGTCGCGCGGGCTTTTGCCGTTGGGTCCGCCCAGGAACTCGTGCGTTCCGGGGTATTCCCCGTTGATGTCTTCAGGATCGATGTACCACTGCTCCATGATGGGGAACAGATCGTTTCCTCCGACGCTGCTCGCGTTGACCATCTTTTCCTCGAGCCAGTCCATGGCTTCGCCGCTCCTGTTTGCATGTTGCATCCATTTGGCCTCGTCGACGCGGTAGGAGTGGTATCCCATCATCTTCTTGTAGGCTTGCCCGACATCGAGGATGTAGCCCTTCTCCTTGAGGAAGCGGCTGTTCATGGCGAAGATGGAGCCCCCGCGCCCGAGCACCTTCTCCATCTTTTCAAGGATGACGACGTCGGCTCCGCATTCGCGGGCCCGCAAACCCGTGCAAAGGCCGCTCATGCCGGCGCCCACGATCAGGACGTCGGTTTCCACGGTTTCGGCAATGTCGCTTTCGGGGATTTCTTCGGGCGGCGTTTGCCATGACCACGCCTTCTCGCCCGCGTCTGCCGAGCTTGCGGTGCCGTTCGAGCCGCTGTCTGCCGAGCTGCTCGGGGCGCAGCTGGAAAGCCCCGCGCCAGCAAGGCCCAGGCCCGCGATTCCGGCAGTGGCGAGAAATGCCCTTCTCGATACGTTTCCCATGACGATCCCTTCCTCTCAATATGCGTGGAGCCGACGATGCCGACCCTGATGAAACCGTATGCCGATCAGGGCGGGGGCGCATCGTCGCGAAAGGGATAAAAGGGGCTTGAGGGCGATTTAGCCCAAAAAGGGATAGGATAATCCGAGCGCTTCGACGTACAGTGATGCATGCATCCACGGGAGGGGGATCCTATGTCGATGTTCCGCACGGGGCTTACCGGCAAAGCCGTCTTGTCCGCCTCGCAGGACGTGGGGAAGGTGCTTCGGGACGACCCGTTGCTCTTCCTGGGGTTCGGCATGTTCTGGATATGGATCTGGTACGTGTTCCAAAGCCCTGCGATAGGGGCCCTCGGCGCGGATTCGTCTCCGCTGGGAGTCTTGCCGTGGGTGCTGCCGCTTTCCGCGTACGCGGCGGGCTTCTTCATTTTGGGCGCGCTGTACTTTTGCAAGCGCATCATCCCCAAAAGCCGTGCGTACAAGGCGGGCATACCGTGCTTGATGACGGTCGGACTCGCGGCGTGCTCCCTGATCCCCTCCCCGTCGTTCGCCGCGTCTTCGCTCGAGGTTGCAATCTATGCAGTCGGGTCGGTCGCGATGGGACTGTCGAGTGCGTTTCTCCATGTTGAATGGGGGCGCCTGTCCGGCTCTCTCGGTCCCCGGCGCACCATCGTGCACGCGGCATGCGGCACGCTGTTTGCCAGCGCGGCCATCGTGGTCATCGCCAACACGCCGTTGTCCGTCTCGCTTGCCGCCCTCGTCGCGTTCTCGTGGGCGGGGGCGGCCGTCGTGTTCAGGGCGACGGCGCGCCGCAAGGGGATTTACGCGCAAGGATCCCATGCGGAGCTTCGCATTTCGGTGAAATTCATCGTCACCGCCTTCACGCAGGGATGCTCGCTCGGGGTGCTGCAGATCATCATGTTCAAAAGCCATACGCAACTGGACGGCTTCGCGGTTTCGGCGCTTGGATTTTCCATCGGGGCCTTGCTGGTGGTCGCGGCCGCTCTGGTGTGCAAGATGGACTTCAATCGGCTCATCTACCATATCGGGTTCCCCTTGATGGCGCTCGGGTGCCTGCTCGTCGCGCTGCTCGCATCGGCCGTGGCGTGCGGGGGACTGGTCCACGCCGCCGGCTACCGCTTCGTCGACATCCTCATCTGGGCCCTGATGGCCTACATCATGAAATACAACGACATGCCGGCGAACTGGGTGTCCTCCATCACGACGTGCTGGCTCATTCTGGGGCAATTCGCCGGCACCTTCTGCGGATGGACGGCCCTCACGGTGCTGGGTGTTCCGCAGGGGATGTCGGTGCCCTGCATGGTGATCGTGTTCGTGCTGCTGCTGTGCGCATTGCTGGCCACGAGCACGCACAATTTGAGGACGGGGTGGGGGATGGTGGCTCCTGGCGAAAGCGACGTGGAGCTGAGCCGGTTCGACCGGCATTGCATGATGATCGCCAAGGAGTACCGGCTCACGGAGCGCGAGGCCGAAGTGTTCTCCTATATCGCCCAGGGTTTTCCGCGCAAGTACATCTGCGAGAAACTCGTCGTGGCCGACGGCACCGTGAAGGCCCACACGCGGAGCATCTACCAGAAGCTCGACATCCATTCTCGGCAGGATGCGATGAAGCTGATAGAAGCCCACCTGTCCGACTATGCGGGCGACGATGCGGATGGACCCGAACGGCCCGTCGCTCTGGTCTGAGGCGAATGGAGGGACGGAAGTTCCAGGCAAGAGCGCAGATCCGGCGGCCGGTGCGCGCCGCCCGCTCCGCGCGAGGCGACGTGCGGCCCGCTACGCTTCGAACAGCACGGCTCCGGACGTGAAGCCGCCTCCAAACGCCGTGAGCACCACCTTGTCCCCTCGCTGGATGCGGCCCGACGCGTAGGCGTCGGACAGCGCCATGGGCACGCTTGCCGCCGAGGAGTTGCCCGTGTTCCCGATGGACACCTGGAAGAAGTCGAGCGGCCGCCCGAGCTTCTTGGCGGCGTACTTGATGATGCGCTCGTTGGCCTGGTGGGGCACGATGCACGCCACGTCGTCGAGCGACAGGTCCGCGCGCTCGAGCGCGCGGTGGATCGCCTCGGTCATCGCGGCGGTGGCGAACTTGAACACGCGCGGGCCGTCCATGCGCAGCACTTGGCGCGGCTCGCCGGCCTTCACGAACTCGAGGGTGCCAAGCTCCTCGTCGATGCGGTCCTGCGCCCGGTCTGCGGGCACGGGGCCTTCAAGCGACACGCCGGCTCCGTCGAACGGCTGCGGCGCGTCGAACGCCGTCGGGCACGTGAGGGCGTTCGTCACGTCGTCTTCGTTCACCAGGTAGTTGCTGATGATGCCCGCGCGATCCTCGTCCCATTCCAGGACGGTCGCCCCCGCGCCGTCGCCGAACAGCACGCAGGTGTTGCGGTCGGACCAGTTCGTAAGGTGGGTGAGCCGCTCGGCGCCCACGACGAGCGCGCGGCGGACGGGGTTGCGCCCCGCGGCTCCCGCGGTTCCCGCGGCGCTGGCGGCCATCATGGTTTCGGCGACGGTCATGCCGTACACGAAGCCGGAGCAGGCGGCGTTGACGTCGAACGCGATGGCGCGATCGAGGCCCAAGCGCCGCTTCAGCATGCCGGCGGCCGAGGGCACCACCACGTCCGAGGTGACGGTGGCGCAGATCAGAAGATCGATTTCGTCGGCTTCGATGCGGCGTTCGGACCATCCGCCTTCCTCCCAGCCCAACGCGCGGCGCGCAGCTTCCTCGCCGAGGTCGGCGTTGCTTTCCGTGGTGGCGATATGGCGGCTCTTGATGCCGGTGCGCGTGGTGATCCATTCGTCGTTCGTGTCGACGAGCGCCTTCAGCTCGTCGTTCTCAACTTCCAGCGCCGGAAGGGATTTTCCGCAGCCGATGATCGTGCTTCCCATATCGCTCCATCCCTGGCCGCTGCGGGCTTCAGCTTTCAGCGGCCATTAATGCTTTGATAATCAAACTAAAATGAGTATAGCACCGGACCGGCGTCATTCGGAGCATCCGGCTGTCCTTCGCGAATGTTCCATGCGGAGCGTGCGGACGGTCAGCGCCGGGCGGCGTCCGCAAGCGCTTCGAACAGGGGAGCGTTGTCGTCGAGGTATTCCGGATGCCACTGCACGCCCAGGAAGAAGCTTCTCGTCGGATCCTCCAAGGCCTCGACGATGCCGTCGTCGCTGACGGCGGAAACGCGCAGATCGGGTGCAAGGACGGCGACTGCCTGGTGGTGCATCGTGTTGACCTGGACGGTGCAGGAGCTTCCGCCGACCGCCCCCGTTTCAAGGTCCGCGGGCCAGCCTGCTTTGCATCCGGGCAGCATGCCGTCGTCGAGATTGCCGCACAAAAGCCGTGCGAGCAGGCTGCCTGCGGCAACGTCCACGCGCTGCCCGACGGCGTCGTAGGGCGGTTGCTGCCGGTGCCCTGCCTCGGTGAGCCCGCATGCGTGCACGTCCTGGTACAACGTGCCTCCCAGGGCCACGTTCATAACCTGCATCCCGCGGCAGATGCCGAGCACGGGCAGGTCGCGTTCGAAGGCCAAACGCGTCAGTTCCAGCTCAAGTGCATCGCGTGCGTCGGAAACGTGAGCGGTTTCGGCTAGGCGCGTCTTGTCGCCGTAGGTTGCCGGGTTGAGGTCCTCGCCGCCTGCCAGCACCAGACCGTCCAAGCGTCCCACGAGTTCACGCGCTGCGCGCCGGTTTGCATCCGCGCCGCCTTCCACGGGCGGCAGCAGCACGGGCACCGCCCCGGTGGCGGCCACGCGCCGCACGTATTCCACCGTCACGCGTTCCACGGGCACCATCTCGTCCCGCACCTTCTCTTCGACATACGTGGTGGTGATCCCGATGATCATGTTGCTCTCCTCGGTGGCCGTCTTCATGTCAGTAGCATACGAAAAAGAGTTCTGCCGGGACGAGGCGCAGGGCGAATCCACAAAACAAGAGGGAACGAGTAGAGACGAAGGGAAAGATTGGCACGCTCGTTGCTCAGTCGAAACCAGAGACGGTTGTCGCCCCGCCCCTGCGCGGACGACGCACGATACGGGATCGGGACACAAGGAGGAATGCATATGAAGTCATCGGATCGCCCCAAGTTCGGCAACTCTCGGGCTACTCGAACCTCAACGGTTTTCCGGACAGCCCGCCAGCGCGACGAAGCCCTTCACCGGCGACTTCATGACCGGCCTCATGGGCGCTTGGCGCTCAACATCGTGCCGCCCATGGCATGCCGTCAGGCATTCGGCCACAGGGACTATGCGAACATCTTCTCGATGGTGGCCACCGACCCCAACGTGTTTTCCGGTTTCGCGGCGCTCATCTACGCGCAGATCTTCGACATCACCGGATCGTTCGCCGGTTGCTTGTACCCCATCATCGGATTCTACGTGGTGACGCTGATCTGCCGCTCGTCATCGTCCCCATGAGCCGTCGCTCCTGGGCGAAGAAGTAAGCTCGACCGCAAACGTGAATCGCACAGCGGGTCGCCCTCGGGCGGCCCGCTTGCGTTGCAGGAGGGAGGCAAAAACCCTCAAGTCTCACAACGAAAATCCCTCAAGTCTCACAATTGGAAGGCTGAAATGGGCATACTGGCACCCTGATTGGTTTTCAATGAGCATGCTGTAGGCATGGTCGCCCCGAAAACACCGGACCCCTTGCCAGTTCCGCGTCCGGACTCGTCCTTCTCGCAGCGCAGGGGCACCGTATACGTCATCTCCGACATCACGATCAAGCGCGATGTACGTTTTCTTCATGGGCGGTATGGACGATACGTTCTAGGCGTGGCTGGTGGCGACCTTCGGAGCGTCGGCACCGTGAGGTTTTGGACCTCGGCCTCATTCTCTCAGTACAGGGCGTCTCGCAGGAGGGCGAAGAGCGTCTCGCAGGAGGGGTCGCCGCGTTTGATGGAGGAGAGCATGCTGTCCCACACGAACGCGCAGAGGGGTTCGGGCGCAAAGGGCCCCGCAAGCTTGGAGGCGTTCACGTGGGGATCCTGCGCAAGCGCGGTGGCGAGCCCGGCGCGGATATGCGCGAAGCACGTCTTTTCGCGCCGTCGCGCCGATTCGATGTCCCGCGCGTCGAGCGCGGACATCTCGGCGAGCCATCCGTTGCGGAACCGCGCGAGCGCGTTCGAAAGCTCGGCGGCCAGGTCGGCACAGAAATCGACGAAATCGCACGCTTCGGTGGCCTTCGGCATGTAACCGGCGAGCGCTTGGTTCCAGAATTGGCCGACCACGTCGTTCACCAGGTCGGACTTCGTGGAGTAGGAATGGTACACCGTGCCCACCGCGACGTCGCATGTCCGCGCGACGCTGCGGATGCTCAAGCCGGACAGGCCCTCGGCGCTTGCGATGTCGAATGCGGCATCGAGAATCTGCTGCTTGCTGATGATGGGCCTGTTGCCCATGGCGCACCTCCGAGGCGTGCGAACCGTGCGATGACGGCCGGCTTCAACGATTCCCCCCATTGTAGATGAAGGAGCGCGGCGCCGCGCGCACCGCGTGAAGAAACCGTGGCGATCTGAAGACGGCGTTGCGCCGTTGATGGCCGCCTTCTAATATGAACAGTGTTCATTAATGAACACTGTTCATATTGTTGCAGCGCGCGGGTTGGACGGCCCTTGCCGGGCGGCGTTACGCCGCCCTCTGCGCCAGGACGCTTGAGGGATCGCGTTCGATCGCGTGCGCGCAAGCAGAGAGGAGCTCTCATGAGCGTGGAGCTGATAGTCGCCAGCGTCGCCATCACGTTGGCCCTGGTCTTGTATACGTTCGGGGTGTTCGGTGAACGGAGGGCAGGCTCGCTGTCTTTGCGGCACATCGTCCTGTTCTGGCTGGGGCTCGCCTGCGACACGACGGGCACGTTGGTCATGTCGAACATCGCGCAGCAGTCGTCCGCGGCCGGCTTCGGCGTGCACGCGGCAACCGGCATGATGGCCATCGCGCTCATGCTGATCCACGCCACGTGGGCCACCGTCACCTACGTGCGGCGCAACGAGCGCTCGATGCGCCGGTTCCACACGTTCAGCACGATGGTCTGGCTGGCGTGGCTGGTTCCCTACATCATCGGCATGCTGGTGGGCATCCCCATGATCCACCTGAAAGCGGTGTGCGCCATCGGGACGAGCGTCGTGATCGTGGCAGCGCTCGCCCTCGTCCTGGCAAGATCCTCGCGCCGCGCGTCCCACGGGGCCTAACGCCCGGGTTCCAGCCGCCCGCAACGCCAAAGCGCCGCAAGGCTGCGGCGCTTTGGCAGGCGGACGTTCGCTCGGCTGCGCCTCTAGGAGGCAGCCTGCTCGCAGCACGTCTGCACGGCGGTGCGGAAGGCGTCGGAGGTGCGCGTCGCGCCCGATACCGTGTCGACGGCCGGGGTCTGCTGCTCGAGCACCGCGGGGATGAGCGTGTTCTCCATGGCGGCCTGGCCCACGTACGTGGTTTCCAGCTCGTTTTCCTGGGTGATCTCGGAGATCTTGCCGCCCGAGACGCTCACGGTCACCGTGATGTCGCTGAACATGCCGAACTCGGTGTCGGTGTAGGTGCCGTCCTTCAGCTCGCCTTCGGGCATGCTCCACGTCGTGTCGGGCACCGATTCGCTCGTGTCGCCTTCGGAGGACACCGATCCCGCTTTGCCCGACCCGATGTATTCGGCGGCGGACTTGCTTGCGAAGCGGCCCGAGTTGATGTTGTTGGCGTTGGTGCCGCCCGGCACGTTGATGGTGTAGATGTTGGGCCACAGGTCGGCCGAATCGACGCCGGCGGAGTACAGGCCGGGAACCGGCTGGCCGCTCTTGTCCACCACTTCCATCTTCCGGTTCGTGCGGATGCCGCCGAACGTCACCATGCAGGACTGCGGCATGTAGCAGAAGTAGAACGGTGGGTTGTCGAGCTTCTGCATGTACTCGGCGGGCTTGCCGAAGTACGAGTCGTGGCCCGCCTCGCACATCTGGTTGTACTCGGTGATGGCGTTGATGACGGTGTCGTAGTCCAGGTCAAGCGCGTCGCAGGCCTTCTTCGCCAGCTCGTCCAGGGTGTCCGCGCTGAAGAAGTCGCCGTGGGGATTCTCGTCGATGCGCTCCTGCAGCTCCTGCTGCGTGGCTTCCCAATCCAGGCGCGGCGCGATCATGTTGTCGTAGGCGTCTTTGAACACCTTGGCGTCGTAGATGGAGAACAGCTTCTGGTGCATGAGCGAGGGGATCATGTCGGCCATCCAGTTCTCCACGCCGGCCGATTCGGCGCAGAAGCGCTCGCCGTCCTCGTTGATCCACAGGGAGCAGGCGTTGTGTCCGGCCACCACCAGGCCGTCGCCTCGCCCGAACGTGCCGTACTCGCCGCCCGGCGCACCCGACACGGTGAGCTGCATGAGTCCCGACATGCGCGGGATGTTGCTGGCGCCGCCCGCCTCGATGGCCATGCGCACGCCGTCGCCGTCGTAGCCGTACAGGAAGCGCTTCACGTTCGTGGTGTCGGAGAACCCGCCTTCCTGCAGGTACTCGTCGTTGTTCGCGAAGCCTCCGGTGGCGATGACGACCGCTTTGGCGTTCACCTGGATGTAGTCGCCGTTGAGCTTCTGCGCGTACACGCCGGCGACCGCGCCGTCGTCCCCAAGGATGAGGTCGGTGGCCGGGCAGTTCGTGAGGAACTGCACGCCCAGGTCCTTCGCCGTGGCGGTCATGGCGGGCGAGAAGTCGTCGTGGGCGCGGTTCTCGCCGAACCAGTGGAACGTCTCGAACAGGCCGCCGTGGTAGTCGTCCACCACGCCGGTGAAGTTGACGCCGCAGTCTTGCAGCCAGCTGATGTTCTCGCCCGACGCCTCGATGAGGTCGAGCCACTTCAGGCCGTTCGCGCGGTTGTGGGAATAGCCCATCTCGGTGGCGATGACCTCGGCCGGCTCGATGACAATGCCCTTCTCCTGCTGCATCTTCGAGTTGACGGCGAACACGCCTTCGGTGCCGATGCCGCCTCCGCCCGTTCCGCCGTGCTTCTCAAGGACGACCACGCCCAGTCCCTGCTGTGCGGCTTCGACGGCTGCGGAAAGCCCTGAGTTGCCCGCGCCGCAGATGCAGACGTCGCACGTGTACGTGGCGACGGTTTGGTGCGAAGCGCCGCCCTTGGCCCCGCCGCTGCCGGTCCCGTCGTTCGAGCCCTGCGCCGAATCGCCCGATGAAGCGGGCGCGCAGCCTGCCAGCCCCGCTCCTGCCGCGGCGACGCCCGCCATGCCGGCGATGCCGAGGAAGCTTCTTCTTGTCAGTTCCATCCCTCTCCCTTTCTCCCTGTCCAGCGTTCTCGGGGTGCTTGGAGCCTGGTGTCCAAGGCCCCCCGCTTGCGATTCTGCCTGCGGGCCGCGGGGCGCGCAAGTACCCGTTCAGGGTAGAATTGTTCGCGGAAGCGGCGCCAATTACCCGTTACGGGTAAGGCGGGGCCGGTGCGACGGTGGTATCGTCGACAAGGGGGTGCCGACCGCCTGGGACGGGCTCGGCGCGCAAGAGGGTTGAGGGGATGTGGCGCATATGGAGAAGGGATCCGCAGGCGGCGCCGACGCGCGCCCTGCGGCGACGGGCGCGCTTCCGAGCGCCGGCGACGGCGGAACCATCTACAGCACCCGGCGCGCGGCGGGAATCCTGCTCGCGCTTGCCGGGATGGCGCTGCAATGGGCGTCGCTGCACTCCATCACGTTCTTCGGCGTCGTCGCGGGTGCGGGCGGAACCGCGGGGTCCGACATCGCCTGGATGGTCAATTCCGTGTGCACGTTCGCGGTGTTCCTGGTGCTGTTCGCGGTCTCGCGGCGCGTGCCTTCGCTGCTGGACGATCGGCGCGTGCTGCCGTTCGTGGCGGCGTGTTTGGCGACGGGCGCGGCGTGCTTCGTGATCGGGGGGATCCTGGCGGGATCGAGCCCGCTGCTGTACGCGGGCAACGTGTTCATCGCCTTCGGAACGACGCCGCTCATCGTCGCATGGGGCGAGATGTACACGTACCTGAACCCGAAAGGCGAGCAGCTGCTGGTCACGCTGGTCGCCGTCGTGTGCTCGGTGGTGACGTACTTCGTCGAGATCCATCTTCCGCTGGCGCTGGCCATGGTCGTGTTCGCGGCGCTGCCCTTCGGGTCGCTGGCCTGCCTGGTGCGGTCGCGCAAGCTGCTCGCCGATTCGCCGAGCGGGTGGGGCGCGAAGGAGAAGCTGCCGATGAAGAAGTCGCCGGCGCTGTTCTTCGTGTGCATCGTGGTCTTCTCGATCCCGTACAACTGCCTGCGCGGCAGCGACGACGTGCAGGCAGTTTTGGCGAACGCCTCGTCGTGGTCGTCCGTGCTGGCCGTGGTCATCGTCTTGATGGTGGCGGTTGCGCTGGCCGAGCAGGCGGCCGAGCGCAAAGGCCTTCTTCTGGTGCCCAGCTTCGTCCTGTTCCTGCTGAGCGCGGCCATGGTTCTGCATCTGATGGGGAGCGCCCCGCCTCCGCTTCTGGTGCCCAGCTTCCTGTACGCGGGCTACTACCTGTTCCTGGCCATGGTGTATTTGGCATTGGGTCCGTTGGTGGCCACCACCGACGCGAATCCGGTCAGGCTGTTCTCGAGCGCCATGCTGGCCAACGTCGGAGGGCTCTTGCTGGGATCGCTGCTGGGAGGGATGGGCGCATGGCTGGGCGAGCAGGCGGCTGCGATGGTGGCCATGGTCGTCACGTACGTGATCTTCTTCGCCGGCTGCACGCTGCTGTACAACCGCTCGTACAGCATCTTCCGCGTGAACTCCTACGACGAGGACAAGTACTCGTTCGAGTACCGCGTGCCCGCTGAATCCATGGACCTGCTGGCCGAAGGCCCTGCGGGCACGGGGGCGGGCGACGAGGCGACGCGGTCGCTGTTGGACGCCATCAGGGCCCAATGCGACGTCGCGCGCGACCGGTTCGGCTTGAGCTCGCGCGAGCACGAGGTGCTGGTCCTGCTCACGCGCGGGCGGACCATCGCCTCGATAGCCGAGGAGCTGTACGTGTCCGAGAACACCGCGAAGGCCCACACCAAGGCCATCTACCGCAAGCTCGAAGTGCACACCCGCGAGGAGCTGCTCATGCGGGTGCAGGACCTGCCATGCGAGGACGCCTGACGCCGAACGCGGCGGCGCGCCCGGTCGGCGCGGAGGTTGATGGGGCGGCGGCGAACCGTGCGGATCGCGGCACCGGCCGCAGTACGCCGAGGAGGGCTTATGCGGAAGCCTGCAACGGGATGGACGGCAAGGCGATGATGAAGCAGGCTCCGCCTTCGGGCAGGTTGATGGCCTCCACGGTGCCGTCGTGCGCGTCCACCACCGATTTCACGATGGCCAGCCCCAGGCCCGTGCCGCCGGTGCCGCGGCTGCGCGAGGCGTCCGTGCGGTAGAAGCGGTCGAACAGCAGGTGCGGGTCGACGTCGCCGAAGCCGCATCCGTCGTCCTTCACGGCCAGGATGGAGTTGCCGCGCAGCCCGAACAGCTCCACGGTTATGTGCCCGCCCGGCTCGATGAAGCGGCTCGCGTTCTCCACCAGGTTCGTCACCGCCTGCTTGAGGCGGTCGAGATTGCCCAGCACGTCGGGCGCCTCGCCGACGATCTGGGTATGGGCCTGGCGATCCCGCAGGATGGGCTCGAGGGCGTCCAGGACGCCGGAGGCGAGTTCCCGCAGGTTCACGCGGGACAGCTCGAGGGGCGCGGTGTCGTCTTCAATGCGCTGGAGCGTGAGCAGGTCGTGCGTGAGGCGGCTCAAGCGCTCGCTCTCGTTGATGATGATGGAGCAGAACTTCTCGTGCATTTCGCGCGGCAGGTCCGGATCGGCCAGCATCTCGGCGTTCCCGCGGATGGCCGTGAGCGGGGTGCGCAGCTCGTGCGCCACGTCGCTGATGAAGGCCGCCTGGCGGCGCTCCTTCAGCATGAGGTCGTGCTGCTGGGCTTTCGTCGTTTGGGCGAGCGCCTTGAAGTCGGCAGCCAGCTCGTCCGCTTCCAGCAGGCGCCCGTCGGGTTCGAAGCGCACGTCGGCGCCGGAGCGGTACGCGGCTGTCTTCTTCGCGAGCACGCGCAGCGGCTCGGACAGGAAGTGCCCGATGATCAGGCTCAGGGAGAATACGATGAACCCGATGGGCAGGAGAAGCAGAAACGCCTTCGGCGTGACGTCGAAGGCGAGGAAGCAGATGAGCACGATGATCGCGCCGGAGAGCAGCGAGAGCAGCGTAGCCAGCAGCGAAAAGTATGTTTGCAGTCTCTTTATTGTCTGAACCTGTAACCGTATCCGCGGACCGTTTCAACCAAACCGGGATCGTATCCGGCCGACTCAATCTTATCACGGAGTCGCTTGATGTGGGTGTCGACGGTCTTCGTTTCCGTCAAGTATTCCCAACCCCACGCGTCGCGCAGCAGATCCTCGCGCGACACCACCTTGCCGGCGTTCTTCATCAGGCTGGCCAGCAGCTCGAACTCGCGCGGGGTCAGGTCTATCTCGCCGTTCTCGCCGGACGCGGTATGGGCGTCTTCGTCCAGCGTGATGCCGCTTGCCGTGACGGCATGGTTCGCGCCGGGGAAATCACCGCCTGATCCGCGGCGCAAAAGCGCACGCACGCGGGCGATGAGCTCGCGGACGCCGAAGGGCTTGGCCAGGTAGTCGTCGCCACCGATCTCCAAGCCCACCACCTTGTCCAGCTCGGTGTCGCGCGCCGACAAGAACAGCACGGGCACGGCGGTTTTCGATCGAAGGCGGCGGCACAGCTCGTAGCCGTCCATGCCGGGAAGCATGATGTCGAGCACGAACAGGTCGTACGGATTCTTCGTGGCCAGCGCCAATGCGTCTTCGCCGTTGTCCACGACGTCGGTGTAGAACCCTTCTTTCTTGAGTGCGTAGCTGACGAATTCGGTGATGGAGGGCTCGTCGTCGACGACGAGGATGCGATGCGGCGTATCGTTCATGTGTGGCCTTTCTATCAGATGAAGTCCCGTGACCGTTGCCTGACAGATGCATGTGGGCGGGTTGCTATAATGACGAAAGCAACTATAAGCACTCCCGTCGCTTTCGAAGGAGACTGTCAAGAATATGTTACTTGCCATCGACGTGGGAAATACCCAGACGGTAGTGGGGGTTTACCGAGGCGAGCACCTGCTTCACCGGTGGCGCATCGGCACGAACAAAAGCCATACGTCCGACGAATTGCGCATCCGGTTGCGCCAGCTGCTCGATTGCGAGGGCATCGATGCCGGCGGCCTGCGCGGCGTGGCGCTGGCGTCGGTCGTTCCCCAGCTCACGCTGGCGTGGGGCGCGGCGGTGCACTACATGCTGGGAAGAGAGGCGCTCGTGTGCTCGGCCGAAACGGCTGGCGCGCTGTTCGCGGTCGACTATTCGAACCCTCGCGAGATCGGCGCCGACCGCGTGGCCGACGCGGTGGCGGCGAAGGAGCTGTACGGCGCGCCGGTGATCGTGGTCGATTTCGGCACCGCCACCAACATCGAGGTCGTCGACGCGCAGGGGCGGTTCGTGGGCGGCGTCATCGCTCCGGGCGTGGAAACGTCCGCCATGGCGCTGTTCTCCCATGCGACCAAGCTCGGCGCCATCGATCTGGTGGATCCGCATACGGCCATCGGGAACAACACCGAGCAGGCCATGCAGTCGGGCATCGTGTACGGGGAGGCCGACCGCGTGGACGGGCTGGTTCGGCGCATCTTCGACCAGCTGGGATACGAGACGCCGGTCGTGGCCACGGGGGGGCTTGCGTCGCGCGTCGCGCCTCTGACGAACACGATCACCGACATCAATCCCGAGCTGACGCTGGAAGGGCTGCGCCTTGTGTACGAGGCGCACGAGGGGGCCGTTTCGTGATGGAGCCCGGAATCGATTCTGCGGGCGGCTCTGCAGTCGAGGCCATTCCCGAAAGCCTGTTCGATTTCGCCTATTGCCGCCGCTCGGACGACTACCTGGGCGAGCTCGCAGCGTTGGCGGCGCCGGAGGATTGGGGAGCGAACGGCTCCGTGCTCAACAACTACCTGCACCATCTGTTCGCGAAGCTGGCCGGCGATTACAACGCTGCGGCTTCGGGCGCGGAGCGGGAGCGTCTGATGCTGGTGCGCGACGACGCGGCGTGCTTCAATACGGGTTTGTACACGGAGCGCTACGAGGACATCTACTGCCTGTTCGAGCCGAACCGAAACGCCGGCGCGCAGCCGTGGTTCCTCGCGGGCTTCTGCAAGGCGAGCTCTCCGCGCCTGCCGGAGGCCGACGTCCTGCCCGAGCCCCCGCGGTTCTTCGACGACCCCATCGAGCTGATCTACGACTTCCGCTTGAAGATACGCCTGAACAAGGACCACATCCTGGGCGATGAGCGCAATCTGGAGCGCATACCCGAAGCCCTGCGCGGACCCGGCCAGCGCATGCTGCTGCACCGCGCATTCGAAGGGGCCGTTGCCGAGGCCGAGCGCCGCGCGGCTTCCAATTACATGCTGGCCGTGCCGCAGTACTTCAACGGGCGCATCCAGCTGCTGCTGCCCTTGTGCCTGACGGGCGACCAGCCCGAGCTCGCGTTGGCCATCCAACGGGAGAACGGCTACTACTCCGCGCGCACCTGCCTCACGCTCGACATGGCGTACAACAACGCGCGGCTCATCGCGCGCCCTGAAACGGCTTGGATCAAGCCGCGCCCCTAAGCGCCGGGGGCCGCTTTCGACCGCGTTGCTTCGGCAAAGGCGGAACCGGTCGGCAAAACTGGAAATGGCCGAAAACACGGTCGAATGTGCAGTCCGCAGGGGCGGTTTGCGCCCTTCGCGCGCTTCGGCTGCGCATAACGCCTGGTCGCAAAATCCAAACGCCCGTTTGCGCGCTCGGCGACTGCACATTCGACCGTGTTTTCGGCCATCCGCCCATCCGCCCGCCCGCCGTCAAACCGGGCCTGCGCATCGGCAGCCGTTCGTCCAGGTGGCGGGACGATGCAGGGGTGCGATCCCGAACGCTGCCTTTCTTGCGCGATTGGGGAATTGCTTGCCGTTTCCACAGACGGAGCAGGTAGAATGCTGCTATCAAGCACAATTCCGTTCGCGACTATCGAGACGAAACGAAAGAGAGGGCCCGACGTGTTGTCCGACATTGAAATTGCCCAAGCGACCACCCCTGAGCACATCAGCGCCATCGCTGAGAAGGCGGGCGTGCCGGAATCGTATCTGGAGATGTACGGCACCAACAAGGCGAAGGTGGACTACAACCTGCTCAAGGACGTGGATCACACGCCTGGCAAGCTCATCCTGGTCACGGCCATCAACCCCACGCCGGCGGGCGAGGGCAAGACCACCACGACGGTGGGCCTGTCCGACGCGCTGGCGAAGCAGGGCAAGAACGTGGTCGTCGCGCTGCGCGAGCCGTCGCTCGGCCCCGTGTTCGGCATCAAGGGCGGCGCGGCCGGCGGCGGGTACGCCCAGGTCATTCCCATGGAGGACATCAACCTGCACTTCACGGGCGACTTCCACGCCATCGGCGCGGCCAACAACCTGCTGGCGGCGCTGCTGGACGCGCACATCCACAACGGCAACGAGTTGGGCATCGACGTGCGCAAGATCACGTGGAAGCGCGTGGTGGACATGAACGACCGCCAGCTGCGCAACATCGTGGACGGCTTGGGCGGCAAGGCCCACGGCGTGCCGCGCGAAGACGGCTTCGATATCACGGTGGCTTCCGAGGTCATGGCCATCTTCTGCCTGGCCACCTCCATCACCGACCTCAAAGAGCGCCTGGGCCGCATCGTGGTGGGCTACACCTACGACGACCAGCCGGTCACGGCGCACGACCTGCACGCCGAAGGCGCCATGACGGCGCTGCTGAAAGACGCGCTCAAGCCGAATCTCGTGCAGACGCTCGAGGGCACGCCCGCGTTCGTGCATGGCGGCCCCTTCGCCAACATCGCGCACGGCTGCAACTCCATCATGGCCACGCGCATGGCCATGGCGCTGGGCGACTACTGCGTAACGGAGGCCGGCTTCGGCGCCGACCTGGGCGCGGAGAAGTTCCTGGACATCAAGTGCCGTCTGGCCGGCCTGAAGCCCGACGCGGTGGTCGTGGTGGCCACGGTGCGCGCGCTGAAGAACCATGGCGGGGTGGCGAAGGCCGACCTCAACGAGGAGAACCTGGAGGCGCTGGAGGCGGGCCTGCCGAACCTCTTGCAGCACGTGGAGAACATCACGCAGGTGTACCACCTGCCGTGCGTGGTGGCCATCAACGCATTCCCCACGGACACGAAGGCAGAGCTCGACCTGGTGGAGGCCAAGTGCCGCGAGCTGGGCGTGAACGTGGCCCTGTCCGAGGTGTGGGCCAAGGGCGGCGAAGGCGGCCAGGCGCTGGCCGACGAGGTGGTGCGCCTGTGCGACGAGGGCGATGCCGAGGGCCGCAACGCGAGCACGTTCGAGTTCTCCTACGACGACGATCTCACGTTGGCCGAGAAGATCGAGACAATAGCCAAGCGCATCTACCACGCCGACGGCGTCGTGTTCGAGCCGGCCGCGAAGAAGGAGCTCGCGCAGCTGGAGTCGCTCGGCTTCGGCGGCATGCCCGTGTGCATGGCCAAGACCCAGTACTCGTTCAGCGACGACGCGGCGAAGCTGGGTGCCCCGCGCGGCTTCACGGTGACGGTGCGCCAGGTGAAGGTGTCCGCCGGCGCCGGCTTCGTGGTGGCGCTCACGGGTTCCATCATGACCATGCCGGGCCTGGGGAAGACTCCCGCCGCGTTCAAGATCGACGTGGACGAGACGGGGAAGATCTCGGGACTGTTCTAAGCAACCTGCGGGACGGGGACTCGACGGGCAATGCCCAGTCGCTCGAACAGTCCTGCTCGCGCAAAACGTCCAGTGGACGTTTTGGCTCGTGCGGAACTCGCTTTGTGGGCACAGCCCGACGAGCCCCCTTCGATTGCTCTGACACTCGGATCCGCGTCTCGTTGACGTGGATCCGAGCGCCTCGATCGCTGAACCCGTGAGAGGCGTGATTGCTGCACCCCGTTTTGGAGCTGTGAGAGGAATGCGGATGGTGGATACCACGTTCATCGAAGACCTGGCAAGCGCGGCCCCTGCTCCGGGCGGGGGCGGGGCTTCGGCGTATGCGGGCGCGCTTTCGGCGGCGCTTGCCTCCATGGTGGGCAACCTGACGGTGGGGAAGAAGACGTACGCCGATGTGGAAGGCGAGGTGCGCGCCTCGCTCGGCCGGCTGGAGGGGCTGCGGGCGCGGCTCGTCGCGCTCGTGGACGAGGACGCCCGCGCGTTCGAGCCTTTGTCGGCGACGTACCGGATGCCGAAGGACACCGATGAAGAGCGCGCAGCCAGGCACGATGCCATGCAGGCGGCGCTTGTGGGAGCGTGCGAGGTGCCGCTTCAGATCATGCGGACGGTGGACGCGGTGGTCGACGAGATCGACTTCCTCGCCCATAACGGAAGCAGGCTCGCTCGATCGGACGCCGGCGTGGCGGCAACGTTCGCCCGTGCGGCCATCGAAGGGGCGAGTCTCAACATCCTCATCAACGCGGCGTCGATGGAGGACGAGGAGCGCGCCGCTTTCTTCCGCGGCGAGGCCCTGGCCCTCGTCGAGGCGGCGCGCGAGCGCTGCGGCCGCCTGTTCGACTACGTCATGCTCGAAGTATCGTAAGGAGTCCCCGCCATGGCCACCCTGCTTGCCGGAAAGCCCGTCGTCGAGCGCATGGCGCTCGATCTGGGCGCGCGCATCCATGCGCTCAAGGAAACCGGCGTCGTGCCGACGCTCGCGCTCGTCCGCGTGGGGGAGCGGCCCGACGACCTGTCGTACGAGCGCACCGCTGCGAAGCGGGCCGAAACGCTCGGCATCGCCGTGCGCTCCATAGCCCTCGACGAGTTCGCGCCCCAGCAGGCGGTTGAGGCGGCTGTTCGCGATGTGAGCTGCGACGAGGGAATCCACGGCTGCCTGCTGTTCCGGCCGTTGCCCTCGTTCGTCAACGAGGCCCGCGTATGCGAGCTGCTCGCGCCGGAAAAGGACGTGGACGGCATCACGCTCGCTTCGCTCGGCTCGGTGTTCACCGACGGACATACGGGCTTTCCTCCCTGCACCGCCGCCGCCTGCATCGAGATGCTCGACCACTACGACGTCCCGCTCGTGGGCAAGCACGTGGTGGTGGTGGGGCGCAGCCTGGTGGTGGGCAAGCCCGTGTCCATGATGCTGCTTCGGCGCAACGCCAGCGTGACCATCTGCCACAGCAAGACCGAGCATCTGGAAGACATCTGCCGCGAGGCCGATATCGTCATCTGCGCGACGGGCCGCGCCCACGCGTTCGGCGCGGCGTATTTCAGTCCCGGACAGACGGTGCTCGACGTGGGCATCAACTTCGACACGCATGGAAAGCTGTGTGGAGACGTCGCCTTCGACGAGGTGGAGCCTGTCGTCGGGGCCATCACGCCGGTTCCGGGCGGCATCGGCACCGTGACGACGTCGGTGACCATGGCCCATACCGTGCAAGCCGCCGAGGCTGCGCACGCGACGGCGGAGGAGCCTTCGGCGGGATACGCGTCTCCCTGGTGTTAGGCGCCTCTTCGTTGCGCCGCACGGCGAAGCGCGGCGTATTTAAACAAACAGATACCCCATGGTAAAAAAGTGGCGATTTCTCCCCTGTGCGCGCTTGGAGGAGCGTATAGTGGTCGGTGACGCTTCAAATTCCATTTGAACGTTTCGGCAAACCTGTCGAAAGGCAGCGACGCAAAGCTACAGGGCCTACGCCGGCAACGGTATGGCAGCCAGTTGCAAGCAGCAATGACCGTGGGGCTTGGCAGCCCCCTCATTTCGATGCTTCTCGCTGGCACAGGAAACGCGGAGGCGATCGTTATGGGCAAGGGTCAAGCGGCGTGGAGATGGCTTCTGTCAGGGCTGCTCGCTTTCAGCATGCTTGGATTCGTGGGCGTGGGCTATGCGGAGCCGTCGGCAGCGGCCGACGAGCCGTCGGGCGCGGCGGTCGAGGACGCCGACGAAGTGGTGGTGGTGGAACCGGAGGACTCGGCGGAGCCCGACGGGTCCGATGCGCTCGGCGAACCAAATGCCCAGGTCGACGCGCCCGATGCGGCGGACGGGGAATCCGCATCGCCCGATGCCGAAGCGCTTGCGCAGGCACCGGCGCTCTTCTCGCTCGAAGCTCCCGCGAACGACGCCGTTGCCGCCGATGCCGCATCGTACGCCCAGCCGGGCCCCGACGACTTCGACTTCTCCGGCGGAGCCATCAAGCAGCTCAAGCAAACCTACGTCAACGGTCTCACTGCAGAGCAGAAGCAGGACGTCCGCCTGGTCATTCCCGCCGAGATCCGCGGAGTGCCGGTGACGGAGATCGCCAGCATGGCGTTCTACTCGTACAACTCCGTCAACTCCGGGCTCGTGTTCACGGAGCTGGACCTCTCACAGGCAACGTCTTTGCACACCATCGGGGCGAATGCGTTCCGCTACGCGAGCAGGCTTTCCGGCGACCTGGTCATCCCCGATTCCGTTGCGACGATCGGCGAGAGCGCATTTGCGAATTGCGGGTACACGGGAACGCTGCATCTGCCGCGCAACGGGGCGTTCACGACAATTCCCGGGCAGGCGTTCTTGAACACCAAGTTCACGGGGACGCTTGAGATTCCGGCGAGCGTGACCGTTATCGGTCGCAAGTCGTTCGAGGGGACGTGCTTTTCGGGCGAGCTCGACATTCCCGAGGGTGTGGCCACCATGTACGCATCAGCGTTCGCATCGTGCGCATACCTGACGTCGGTGCGCATTCCGTCAACCATGGATTTCGCCGTGAGCGGATCGGATTCAGGCCATCATTTCCAGGAGTGCTCCAGCTTGGCGAAGGTCGAATTCGCCCCGAACAGCAGCATGACGACGCTGTACAGCCAAGACTTCTACGGATGCTCGAAGCTGAAGGTGCTTTCGCTTCCCGACAGCATCGTCAGCATCGACGCGAAGGCGCTCAACAATTGCGGCCTGCAAACGGTCTACCTGCCGGCATCTGCGACGATTTCAGCAAACAAGACCTCGTTCTTGACCAACTGCTCCAACGCGGTGGCCGTCTGCAAGGACAAGGCATCGTACGATTCGTACAAAGCCCAGTTCGCCACGGCGCAGCAGAAATACCTGTCTTATCCCGTGACGGTGTCGTTCAATGCCGGATCGTACGGAACGAATCCCCCGGCGGTCACGCGCCTGTTCGACCGTCCCCTCAATATGGTGCAGGACGAGGCCACGCAGGTCTGGGCGGTCGACAGCGCGTATGCGCTTCCCGTTCCCGGCGGCGTGGCCCAGCCTCCGACTGGCGCATGGTTCGCCTGGAGCTTCGATGCAGCCGGCTCCAAGCCGGCGACCGGGACGACGAGCACGGGCACTGCGGGAGACGTCGTGCTGCACGCCCAGGGCGTCAAGCTGGCCGATCCGACGTTCTCGTACCGCGATATATACAAAACCTACGACGGCGAAACGTCGTATCTTGAAGTGGAAGCCAGCCATCCCTTGGCGAAAGACCCTGCGGAGGCCCAGGTGGGCGATTATGCGTTCTACTATGCGTGGGTGCACTGGAACAACGGCGCCTCGAACATAGTGAAGCAAGGTTTCAGCAACAAGATCGGTTTCTCCGAGGTTGGCGAGAGCACGACCGGCCAGAACGAATTCTACTCGGTGCAGTCGTATCTGTACCAGCTGACCGAATCCGGTTGGAAGAAGGTTCTCGGCTCCTACACCCAGTTCTATCTCAGGGTGCAGATCCAGCCTGCGGCTTCCTCGGTGCATCCGGTCGTCGCCGCTGGCGAAAGCAACCTGGAAGGGCTGCCTGCGCTTTCGGTGTCCGACGGCGACACGCCGGGCGTTGTGACGTGGGCCGATGGGCAGACGCTTCAGGAAGGGACACACTCCTACACCTGGACGTTCACGCCCGACGCGCCCGCTGCTGGCAAGCCGGCGAACTACAAGAGCGACACGGGGACGATGGACCTGCGCGTGGTGGACGGACGGGCAGTGCAGCGCGTGACGTTCGACACGGGAGACGGGTCGGCGCTTGATCCGATCGACGTACCATGCGCCACGGCGCTACCGGGGGGGGGTATGGTCCCCGTCCGTGAAGGGCACGTGTTCTGCGGCTGGTATCGGGATGCCGCCTTCACGCAGCCGTGGGCCGCTTCCGATCCGGTGATGGAGGACATGACGCTGCATGCGCGGTGGCAGCAGCGCACCGTGTCGGTCGACCCCGGCGAAGGCGGCTTGGTGGTCAACGGCGAGCCGATCGACCAGCAAGCGCATGCGGTGGACGTCGTCCGCACGCCCGAGGTCGCACCCGAGGAGCAGGAGACCCTCAAGAACGCCGAGCTGCTGCCCGAGGGGAGCGAGCCTTCATCGTTCTTCGAGCTCGAGCTCGTCGTGGACGGAACCGCGGTGGAGCGGGCGGAGTTCGGCGGCGGGCTGTCGGTCACGGTTTCGCACCCGGTGAAGGAGAACGTGCTTTACCGCGTCATGCATATGAAGCACGACGGAGCGCTTGAGCTTCTGGACGCCGATTCCAGCGTGGAGGATCAAACGCTCACGTTCGCCGTCATGTCGCTCAGCCCCTTCATGGTGGTGGAGCATCCGCTGTGCCGCGTGACGTTCGACGTTGCGGGCGGAAGCGCCGTGGCTTCCCTCGACAAGGTGCCCAGGGGCACGCAGATCGCTGCGCCGGCGAGCCCCACGCGCCAGGGATTCGAGTTCAAGGGCTGGTACAGGGATGCCGCGGGAACAACCCCGTGGGATTTCGCCCAGGACGCGGTGACCGACGACACGACGCTGCATGCCGTATGGAGCGCCCAGCAGAACCAGGGAGGAACGGCTCCGAACCCGGACGGGACCGGCCCGGCGAGCCCTTCCGTCGATGATCCTGACGGCGATGCGGGGGATTCCCCTGCGTCCGATCCGAATGCCAGGGGCCGGGCCGATGCGGACGGATCCGGTTCGCCATCGCCGTCCGACGCGCTGGCTTCGGGCACTGGCGACACGGCTCTGGCGCTTCCTCTGATGGGCCTTGCGGCGGGCGCGTCTGCTCTGGCGCTCGCCATGCACCGCATGCGTCGGCGAATGCGGTAATATTCGGGAATGCGCCCTTGTCCGGCTCCGTTGTCGTATCATACGGATCATGACGAGCGGACTGACATACATGCGGAAAACCACGTCGCCTGAAGCGACGAAGCAGCTTGCGGTCACGCTGGCGCCGTACCTGCGTGCCGGCGACGTGATCGTCCTCACCGGGGACCTGGGTGCGGGCAAGACGCAGTTCGTGCAGGGCGTCGCGGCCGGCCTGGGCGTTCGCGACCAGGTGACCAGCCCGACGTTCAACATCCTGCTTGCCTACCAGGCCGGAGCGCTGCCGCTGTACCATTTCGACCTCTATCGGCTGGATTCCGCCGATCAGCTGGAGGAAACGGGGTACTACGACACCATCGACGCCGATGGGGCGTCGTTCATCGAATGGGGCGAGAAATTCCCCGAAGCGCTGCCGTACGGCTATCTTGAAGTGTCCATCCGCGTGGACGCCGAAGGCAACCGCTGCCTGCGGGCGCATGCCTACGGCGACCGGGCGCGGCAGCTGCTGTTCGTGTGGGCGAAGGATTCCAAATCGCGCCTGATGAAGTCCGCGGGGCAATGATGGCGATCGAGGAGGCCCTGCCGCTGCGGGACGCATCCGCGCGTGCGCCGCACGTGTTGGCGTTCGACACGGCCAACGAGGTGATAGCCATCGGGCTCGGCGCGCTGCGGCCCGACGAGCGCGCGGTCGACCTCGTGGCATCAGTCGAGATCGAGGCCCGCCGCGCGTCGAACACCCAGTTGCTGCCGCGCATCGACGAAGTGCTGGCCCGCGCCGGCGTGCCGCGCGAGGACCTTGCGTGCGTCGTCGTGGGCCGCGGCCCGGGGTCGTTCACGGGCGTGCGCATCGCCATGGCCACGGCCAAGGGCATCGCGTCGGCACTCGAGCTGCCGCTCGTCGGCGTGTCGTCGCTTGACGCGGTGGCATGGAACGCCCAGCAGGAGGGCGTGCGGGGAAGCCTGGCCGTGGTTGCCGACGCCATGCGGAAGGAAGTGTATCCCGTGCGCTATCTGCTGGACGATGCGGGCATCGAGCGGCTTGAGGCCGACCGCGTCGTGAAGGCGGAAGACGCCGCGCGGGAACTGGCGGCGGAATGCGACCTGCCCGGGTCGGCGTCTGCGACGGCGCCCAGCCGCTCGGACCGTCCTGGCTCGCACGAAACGTCCGCAGGACGTTTCGGCTCGTGCGGAACTCGCTTGGTGGGCACCGTCGCAGACGCCGACCCTGCCAAGGAGGACGCGTCGTCGCAGGTTCCCACGCGTCTTCTTTGCGGCGATGCGCTGAAGAAATATGGGGAGCTGTTTGCGGGTTGCGGGGACGCGTTGGCTCCCGCGTTGTGGACGCCGACGGGACGCGGGTTGCTGCTGGCCTTGCAGGCGGCTTGGCGCGCGGGCGAGGCCGATCCCTTCGATGCGCGCCGCCATGACCCCGCGTTCGCGCTGCCCGTGTACACGCGCCTGTCGGATGCCGAGGAGAACGAGCGAATCCGCCTGGCGAAGAACGATCCGAAGAACCTGGCAACCGGCGTGCAGGATCTCGCATGCCGCCGCGATCAGCGGGCGAGCATGCACGATACCGCCGTTCTGAACGCGCAGCCCGACGAGCGGGGCATTACATACAAGCCTCTGGATGCGGCGCACGCCGCCGCCGTGGCGGCACTGGAATCGCAGGTTATGGGAAGCGATGCCTGGAGCGAGGCGCTCGTGGCCGACGAGCTGCCGCGTGCCGACCGGACGTGGTGGGCGGCGTATGGGCCCGCAAGCGCCGAGGAGCCTTCGGATGCGCGCCGCTTCGCTGCTCGGCCTGTGGCCTCGTGCGCTGCGCTGCAGGCGGATTCAGAAGAGCATGACGGTGTGCAGACGGCATCCGCAAACCCCTCGGCGCTTGCGGGGCCTTCTTGGAAAGCGGGGGAAATTGCTGCTGGCGTTGGTGGACCTGTGTCAGGCAAACCAGGCTTGCAACTGATAGGCTACGCTGGCGGGTGGGTCGTCGACGGGCAGGTGCAGATACTCAAGATCGGGGTGGACCCCGCGATGAGACGCCGCGGCATCGCGCGCGGGCTTCTGGCCCGGGTGGCCTCCGACGCCCGCGACCTGGGCGCGTCCCGCTGCTCGCTCGAGGTGCGCGCGAGCAATGCAGGCGCGCAGGCGCTCTACGAAGCGCTTGGCTTCCACTCGCTCGGCACGCGGCCCCGCTACTACTCCGACGGCGAGGACGCCGTCATCATGGAGGGACCTCTTCCGTTGGCCAGGCACGATGTGGCCGGCATGGAGCTGGTGGTGGATGCTGCCAGCGACGATGCCCGAGCATGCTGTCATCCTTCGACTCCGCGCCTGCGGCGCTGCGCTCAGGATGACGAAGGGGGTGGCCTGCGGCGCTGCACTCAGGATGACGGCTTCGCTCGTCCCCTCATTCTGGCCATCGAGTCGTCGTGCGACGAGACCGCTGCGGCCATCGTGGACGGCGACGGCAACCTCGTGGCCGACGTGGTGGCTTCGCAGATAGACTTCCATGCCCGCTTCGGCGGCGTGGTGCCCGAGATCGCCAGTCGCAAGCACATCGAAGCCATCTGCGGCGTGTGCGGCGAATGCTTCGACGTGGCGGCCGCGCATCTCGGCGTGCCGCGGCTGACCTGGCGCGACCTCGACTCGGTGGCCGTCACCTACGCCCCGGGGCTCGTGGGGGCCCTTGTGGTGGGCGTGGCGTTCGCGAAGGGGGCGGCGTGGGCGGTCGACGTGCCCTTCATCGGGGTCCATCATCTGGAAGGCCATCTGTACGCGAACAAGATCGGCGCGCCGGATTTCGCGCCGCCGGCCGTGGTGTCGCTCGTGTCGGGCGGCAACACGCTGCTCGTGCACATGAAGGGTTGGGGCGACTACGAAACGCTCGGCGCCACCATCGACGATGCGGTGGGGGAGGCGTTCGACAAGGTGGCGAAGGCGCTCGGCCTGGGATATCCCGGTGGCCCCGTCATCTCGCGCGAAGCCGTCAAGGGCGACCCGGACGCCATACCGTTCCCGCGTGCGATGATGCACTCGGGCGATTTGCGCTTCTCGCTGTCGGGCTTGAAGACCGCCGTGGTCACCTACCTCAACAACGAGCGCGCCGCCGGTCGCGAGCCGAACGTGCCCGACGTCTGCGCCAGCTTCCAGCAGGCGGTGGTGGACGTGCAGGTGAAAAAGGCCGAAATGGCGCTGCGCCAAACGGGCGCGCGCACGTTCTGCCTGGGCGGCGGCGTGGCCGCGAACCCCGCGTTGCGCGCGGCCTACGAGCGGCTGTGCGAGCGGCTGCACGTGCGCCTGGTCATGCCCCCGCTCAGCGCGTGCGGCGACAACGCCGGCATGATAGCGCTCGTGGCGCTCGACCGCTATCGGCAGGGCAGGTTCTTCGGCTTGGATGCCGACGCCCAAGCCCACGCCAATTTGGACGAGCCGTACTAGCCTGCAAGGCCCCCGGCTCCTGCGGTTGCGCGGGCCCGCTGCTTCCGAACCAACGTCTTCCCGCTCGGGGCTTTGCGCCGTGTGCATCGGCGTTTCTCTTCGCCTGAAGGTCCGCGCGTGCGCGAGTTCCGGCGGCACCCGGCTGTCTTAATCCCATCTTAACGTCTGCGCGGCCATCTTTACGCCGTGCTTGCGGACGTCTT
Source organism: uncultured Eggerthellaceae bacterium (assembly GCA_958454405.1). Taxonomy (GTDB): domain Bacteria; phylum Actinomycetota; class Coriobacteriia; order Coriobacteriales; family Eggerthellaceae; genus Enteroscipio. The sequence continues at coordinate 44,248 of CAUEBO010000009.1, forward strand.
CCTATCCTGTTCCTGTGGCGGTGCCCCGTCCGCTCGGTTCGAGCGCGTCGGAGCTGAACTGCCGACTCCCATCGGGCCGCCACGCCAAAGGGCCCGGCATGGGCGCTGGGGCATTCCCTTCGGGGCAGCGCCTTTGCCGGGCCCTCTGAGAACGGTGCTGGAACGATACGAAGGAAGGAAGACGATGGAACTAGTAGCCGGCTTTGTGGGCGGGCTGAGCGTGATCCTCGCGCTCTACCTGTTCTACCAGCTTCTCAAGGGCGGTGATGAGCGGTGATGGACGAACTGGTCGAGTACGCGCTCTACCTGATCCTGCTCGTGCTCTTGGCCGTGCCGCTCTCGGCCTACATCAACAAGGTGATGGCGGGCGAGAGGACCCTGTTCTCGCGCGCCCTCGTTCCGGTGGAGAACGTTGTCTACCGGTGCATCCGCGTGGACAAGTCCGAGGACATGGGGTGGAAGAAGTACCTGGTCAGCGCACTCGCTTTTTCGGCGATCTGCCTGGTGGGCCTGTTCGCCATCCTCATGCTGCAAGGCGTGCTGCCGTTCAATCCCGAAGGCCTTCCCGGGCTCACATGGGACCTCGCGTTCAACACCGCCGTCAGCTTCGTCACGAACACGAACTGGCAGGCGTACAGCGGCGAGAGTGCGCTCAGCTACTTCTCCCAGGCCCTTGGCCTGACGGTCCAGAACTTCGTCACGCCGGCCGTGGGCCTTGCCGTGCTGTTCGCCCTGTTCCGCGGCCTGGTGAGCGAGGGTCATCTGGGCCTGGGCAACTTCTTCGTCGACGTGACGCGCGCGACGTTGTTCGTGCTCATCCCGCTTGCGCTCGTGGTGACGATGGTCGACGTGTGGCAGGGCTCCCCGCAGAACCTCAACGACTATGAGACGGTGCAGCTGCTGGAGCCGGTCGGCGTTGACGCGGAAGGCAACATCGTCGATGCCGACGACCCGAGCGCCGTCGAGACCGTGGACCAGGCCACGGTGCCCATGGGCCCGCAGGCCAGCCAGGTTGCCATCAAGCAGCTCGGCACGAACGGCGGCGGCTACAACGGCGTGAACTCGGCCAGCGCGCTGGAGAACCCCACGCCGCTGTCGAATCTGGTGCAGTGCCTGTCGCTGCTGCTCATCCCGGTTTCATGCGTGTTCAGCTTCGGGCGGTTCGTGCGGGATCGTCGCCAGGGGCGCGCCGTGTTCGCAGCCATGTTCATTCTGCTGCTGGGCGCGCTCGCGGTCATCGGCGTGTTCGAGCAGATGGGCACGCCCCAGCTTGCAGCCGACGGCCAGGTGTACATGGGGTTGGACGGCCAGTCCGGCGGCAACATGGAGGGCAAAGAGGCGCGCTTCGGCGTCACCGACTCGGCGCTGTGGGCGGCGTTCACCACGGCCGCCTCGAACGGTTCGGTCAATGCGATGCACGACAGCTTCACGCCCATCGGCGGCATGGTGCCCATCATCTTGATGGCGCTTGGCGAAGTGGTGTTCGGCGGCGTGGGCTGCGGTTTGTACGGCATGTTGGGCTTCGTCATCCTCACGGTGTTCATCGCCGGGCTCATGGTGGGCCGCACGCCCGAGTACCTGGGCAAGAAGATCGGACCGAAGGAGATGCGCATGGCGGTGGTCCTGTGCATCACCACGCCGCTGCTCATCCTGGTGGGCACGGGCGCCATGTGTCTCGACCCGGCCACGGTGGACAGCCTGAACAATACCGGCACCCACGGATTCTCCGAGGTTCTGTATGCGGCCACGTCCGCAGGCGGCAACAACGGTTCGGCCTTCGCCGGGTTCAACGCCAACACGCCCATGATCAACGTGATTCTGGGACTTGAGATGCTGTGCAACCGCTTCATCCCCATCGTAGCGGTATGCGTGCTGGCCGGTAGCCTGTGCATGCGCCCGAAGGCGGCGACGAACGCTGGCACGCTGTCCACCAGCAATGCGATGTTCGTGTTCCTGCTGGTTCTGATGGTGCTGCTCATCGGCGCTCTCACGATGTTCCCGGCGCTGGCGCTGGGCCCCGTGGCCGAGCAGTTGATGATGGTGTTGTAGGAAAGGTGGTGAGATACCGATGACGACTCCTGCTATGAAGGACGCAACTATGAAATCCAATGCTCACGGCGGTTCGGGCTCGCGCGGCGATGCCGCGATGAGCGCGCTCGCCAAGCGTGCGGTCCTCGACTCGTTCGTGAAGCTTGCGCCTCGCGAGCAGGCGAAGAACCCCGTTATGTTCATGGTGTACCTGTCGGCCGTTTTGACGCTCGTCTTGTTCGTCCTGTCGCTGTTCGGCATCGCCGATGCGGCCCCGGGCTTCATCCTGGCCATTTCGGTGGTGCTGTGGCTGACGGTGCTGTTCGCGAACTTCGCGGAAGCCCTCGCCGAGGGGCGCGGCAAGGCGCAGGCGGACGCCCTGCGCGCCGCGAAGCGCGACGTGGAGGCCCATAAGCTGAACGAGGGCCTGGTGGCGAAGGGCCACCATGCGGACGATCCGGCCGAGTTCTTCCGCATCCAGGCCGAAGAGACGAACTCGGCCATCCTGAAGAGGAACGATCTGTTCTTCGTCAGCGCGAACGAGCAGATCCCCGCCGACGGTGAAATCGTCATGGGCGCCGCTTCGGTGGACGAGAGCGCCATCACGGGCGAGTCCGCCCCGGTCATCCGCGAAGCGGGAGGCGACCGCTCGGCTGTCACCGGCGGCACCACGGTGCTGTCCGACTGGCTGGTCGTGCGCGTGACGGCCGATACGGGCCACAGCTTCCTCGACCAGATGATCGCCATGGTGGAGTCGGCGGCCCGCAAGAAGACGCCGAACGAGATCGCGCTCGAGATCCTGCTCATCGCGCTGACCATCGTGTTTTTGATCGTGTCGGTCTCGCTGTTCGCATTCAGCGGGTTCGGCGCAGGCCAGGCGGGTATGGCGAACCCCTCCACCATCACCTCGCTCGTGGCGCTGTTCGTGTGCTTGGCGCCCACCACCATCGGCGCGCTGCTCTCGGCTATCGGAATCGCGGGCATGAGCCGCCTCAACCGCGTGAACGTGCTGGCCATGAGCGGTCGCGCGGTGGAGGCTGCGGGCGACGTGGACGTGCTCTTGCTGGACAAGACGGGCACCATCACGTTGGGCAACCGCCAGGCTGCCGAGTTCATCCCGGTCGACGGCGCCTCCGAGCGCGAAGTGGCAGACGCCGCCCAGCTGGCCAGCTTGACGGACGAAACGCCCGAAGGCCGCAGCATCGTGGTGCTGGCCAAGGAACGCTTCGACATCCGCGCCCGCGTGCTGGAGGGCTCGGGCATGGCCACCATCCCCTTCACGGCGCAGACGCGCATGAGCGGCGTGGACTTCGACGGCCATGAGATTCGGAAGGGAGCGGCCGATGCCGTCAAGGATTATGTGGAGTCGCACGGCGGCACGTACAGCGTGCAGTGCACCCTGGCAGTTGAAGATGTCTCCCGCGCAGGCGGCACTCCGCTGCTCGTTGCTCGCGATCATCGTATCCTGGGCGTCGTGCATCTGAAGGACATCGTCAAGCAGGGCATCAAAGAGAACTTCGCCGATCTGCGCACGATGGGCATCAAAACGGTCATGATAACGGGCGACAATCCCATGACGGCCGCCGCCATCGCCGCCGAGGCGGGCGTGGACGATTTCATCGCCGAGGCCACGCCCGAAACGAAGCTGGAGGCTATCCGTCAGTACCAGGCCGAAGGGCACATGGTGGCCATGACGGGCGACGGCACGAACGACGCGCCGGCGCTGGCGCAGGCCGACGTGGCCGTGGCCATGAACAGCGGCACGCAGGCGGCGAAGGAAGCCGGCAACATGGTGGACCTCGATTCCAGCCCCACGAAGCTGCTCGACATCGTGCGCATCGGCAAGCAGCTGCTCATGACGCGCGGCAGCCTGACCACGTTCTCCATCGCCAACGACGTGGCGAAGTACTTCGCCATCATCCCGGCGCTGTTCGTTCCGCTGTACCCGGCGCTTGAAGCGTTGAACATCATGCATCTGACCAGCCCGACGACTGCCATCTTGTCGGCGATCATCTACAACGCGCTCATCATCGCAGCGCTGATCCCGCTGGCGCTCAAGGGCGTGAAGTACCGCGAGGCGACGTCGCAGAGCCTGCTCGGGCGCAACTTGCTCGTGTACGGTCTGGGCGGCATCGTTCTGCCGTTCGCGGCCATCAAGCTGCTGGACATGTTCTTGACGCTGCTGGGCGTCGCATAGCGCCGAGCGCAATGACGCGGATGCGCCCCGCACGGAGCGCATCCGCACCGCACACGAAAGGATGCACGACATGAAACAGGCAAAGGTATGGGGAAGCGCGGCGCTGTTCTTCCTCGTGACCACGGTGCTGTGCGGCGCGATCTACACGGTCGTGTGCACGGGGTTGGCCCAGCTGTTCTTCCCCTATCAGGCGAACGGCTCCATCATCGAGGTCGATGGCACGAAGTACGGAAGCGAGCTGGTGGGCCAGCAGTTCAGCGACGAAGACCATATGTGGGGCCGCGTCATGAGCCCCAGCACGGGCACGTTCACCGATGACGAAGGCGACGACGTGCTGTGGTACGGCGCGTCGAACCTGAGCCCGGCCGGCGAAAAGTTCGAGGCTGCGGTGCAGGATCGTATCGAGCAGATCCGCAAGGCCCATCCCGAGAAGGGCGACGAGCCCATCCCGAGCGATCTGGTGACGAACTCCGGCAGCGGCTTCGACCCGCACATCTCGCCGGCGGCCGCCGAATACCAGGTGGAGCGTTTGGCGAACAACACGGGCAAGAGCGAGGGCGAGATCCGCGAGATCATCGCCGCATGCACCGAGCATCCCCAGTTCGGCGTTTTGGGAGAGCCGACCGTCAACGTGCTCAAGGTGAACCTGATGCTGGACGGCATCATTCCGGCGGCTTGACGGCCGCCGGAAGAAGCCGACGCTGCGGCCGCCGCAGCACTCGATCTTCGCGCGATCCCGGAGCCTCGCGTGCCGAAGTACGCTTCGCCTTCGCGATCCCGTGGATCTCGGGCGCTGCGGACGACCTCGCTGACTGACTGCGCCAACCTGCGGCGTGCTATGATGGCGGCACCGAAACGACAGCGAGTGAGACTATGGATTACGAAGCAAGGCGCGATCCCGACGCCATCCTCAAGCAGATCATCGAGGAGGAGGCGGCTGGCGGCGATGCGCGCGGCAAGCTCAAGATTTTCTTCGGCTACGCGGCGGGCGTGGGCAAGACCTACGCCATGCTCGAAGAGGCCCATGCCGTGCTTGAAAAGGGCTTCGATGCGGTGGTGGGCTACATCGAGCCCCACACGCGCGCGGACACGATGGCGCTCGTGGACGGGCTCGAGCAGATCGCCCCGCTCGAGGTGAAGCATCGCGGCATCATGCTGCGCGAGTTCGATCTCGACGCCGTGCTGCAACGCCGTCCCCAGATCGTGCTCGTGGACGAGCTCGCCCATACGAACGCCCCCGGCAGCCGCCACAAGAAGCGCTACCAGGACATCGAGGAGCTGCTGCGCGCAGGCATCAACGTGTTCACCACGGTGAACGTGCAGCATCTGGAGGGGCTCAACGACAAGATCGCCGCCATCACGCACGTCAACGTGGCCGAACGCATTCCCGATCGCGTGTTCGACCAGGCTGCATCGGTCGAGCTGGTGGACATCGAGCCCGACGACCTCATCGATCGCTTGGAATCGGGCAAGGTGTACGTGCCCGATCGGGCACGTACGGCGCTCGGCAACTTCTTCTCGCAGAAGAACCTGGCCGCCTTGCGCGAGATCGCGCTGCGCCGCATGGCCGATCGGCTCACGCGCAAGGCGGAGAGCGCGGAGCAGGGAGCGCGCGTGGAAGCGGGCGAGGACGTGCTGGTGTACGTGACGCCCGATCCGGGCAACGTGAAGGTCATCCGCGCAGCTGCCAATATGGCCGGCTGCTACCACGGCGGGTTCACGGCGGTGGTCGTGGAGTCGTCCCAGATCAAACGGCTTGACAATGAGCGGCGCGGCAAGCTGCGCGCCAACGTCGATCTCGCCGAGGAGCTGGGCGCGCACGTGGTGACGCTGTTCGGCGACGACATAGCCCAGCAGATAGCCCAGTATGCGGAGCAGGCGGGCGTCACGCACATCGTCGTGGGCAACGCCATGGGGCTGCGGACCCTCGCGCTGGGGCGCGAAGGCCTGGTGAACCGCCTCATGCGGCTTGCGCACGGCGCGGTGGTCGACGTGGTTCCCGTCAAGGACCTGCCGGCCCAGTACGGAAGGCTCCGGGAGGCGAAGGGCCTGCGCCCCACGTTGGGCGACGTGTGGAAGGCGCTCGCGTCGGCTGCCATCGCGACGGCCCTCGGCCTGGTGATCTACCAGATGGGGCTTTCCGGCTCGGTCGTTCTCGTGCTGTACCTCATCGTCTCCCTGCTGGTTGCCACGCGGGCCGACGGCTTCTTCTACGCGGTCGTGGTGGCTTTGGCCAGCACGCTCGCTTACAACTTCTTCTTCACGGTGCCGCGGTTCACCTTCAACGCCCATGGCATCAACTACCCGTTCATATTCGCGTTTCTGCTGTTCGGCACGCTGGTGGCCTCCTCGCTCGCCGTGCGCATGAAGCGCCAGGCCGAAGCCACCGCGCGGCGCGCGTACCGCATGGAGGTGCTCTTGGAGTCCAGCCGCAAGCTGCAGGGGGCGGACAGCGTGGACGCGTGCTTCCGCTTGGCGGCCGAGCAGATCATCAAGCTGCTGAACCGGCCCGTCGTCATGTACCGCATCGACGAAGAAGGGCGCCTCATGGCCCCGGACGTGCACGACGCGCCGGGCACCGTGGGCGGTGCGGACCCGGCGGCGCTGGTTGCGCCGTCCGAGGCGGCCGTGGCGGCGTGGACGGCCTCGAACAGCGAGCGCGCCGGCGCCACCACCGACACGCTCATGGATGCGCAGTGCCTCTACCTGCCCATCCGGTCGAAGGACGCGGTGTTCGGCGTCGCGGGCATCGTCATGGACGAGGAGGGGGACGACGACTTCGGCGCGTTCGAGAAGAACCTGCTGCTCATGATCGTCGACGAATGCGGGCAGGCGTCCGAGCAGATCGCCTTCGCCGACGAGCGCCGGGCCATGGAGCTGCGGGTGGAAAAGGAGACGCTGCGCTCGAACCTGCTGCGCACGATCTCGCACGATCTGCGCACGCCGCTTACCAGCATCTCGGGCGACGCCGACATGCTGCTGCACGATGACGGCAAGCTGGACGAAGAGCTGAAAGCGCGCCTGTACCGCGACATGCACGACGACGCATGCTGGCTCATCGCGCTCGTGGAGAACCTGCTGTCCATCACGCGTATCGACGACGGCACGGTGGAGCTTGCCATGCAGCCCGAATTCGTCGGCGAGGTGGTAAGCGAAGCGCTCCGCCACGTCGACCGCCGCGCCCAGAGCAGGCGGATCGACGTGGACATCGACGACGAATTCCTCATGGCCGACATGGACGCGCGCCTCGTCGTCCAGGTGATCATCAACCTTGTGAACAACGCGGTGGCCTACACGCCCGGCGACGGGCGCATCCTCGTATCAGCCCGCCGTGCAGACGAGGACGGGCATCCGCGCGTGAACATCGCGGTGGCCGACGAGGGCCCCGGCATTTCGGAGGAGGAGCGCGAACACCTCTTCGACATGTTCTACAATGGCTCGAATGGGGCGAAGGACGGCAAGAGCGGCGATTTCAAGCGGGGCATGGGGCTGGGGCTGTCGCTGTGCCGGTCGATCGTGAACGTGCACGGAAGCGAGCTCGAGGTGCGCAACAGGTCGCCGCACGGCAGCGAGTTCCGGTTCACGCTGCCGGCTGTGGACATGAACGACGTGATGGCGGCGGGCGACGGGGCGCTTCGCGCGGACGGCCCGCACGAGGCGGCGGAGAGCGAGGGGGCGAACCGTGGCTGAAGGCTATCGGATACTCGTGGTCGAAGACGATGCGGCGGTGCGCCGCCTGGTCACCACCACGCTCGATCTGCACGGTTACGCCCACCGCGAGGCCAAGACGGCGGCCCAGGCGCTGCTTGAATGCTCATCGCAGCCGCCTGATCTTGCCATTCTGGATCTCGGCCTGCCGGATGGCGACGGGGTCGAGGTCATCCGCACCGTGCGCGCCTGGTCGCAGCTTCCCATCATCGTGCTGTCCGCCCGCCAGGAGGATGCCGACAAGGTGGATGCCCTCGACGCGGGAGCCGACGACTATCTGGTGAAGCCCTTTTCCGTGGAAGAGCTGCTCGCACGGCTGCGCGCCGCGCTGCGCAGGCTCGATCGCGAGCGCGCTCTGCAGGGCGCCTCCGAGGAGACCGTGTACGAGAACGGCGGCCTGCGCATCGACTACGCGGCCGGCAGCGTGTGGCGCGACGGCGAGGAAGTGCACCTGACGCCCTTCGAGTACCGGCTGCTCTGCGTGCTCGCGCGCAACACCGGCAAAGTCCTCACGCACAACTACCTGCTGAAGGAGGTGTGGGGCGCGGCGCTCGCGTCCGATCGCTCGTCGCTGCGCGTGTTCATGGCCACCCTGCGCAAGAAGATAGAGCCCGATCCGGCGCATCCGGTCTATCTGCAAACCCACGTTGGAGTGGGCTATCGCATGATGCGCGTGGAGGGCTAGAGGCCGCGCGCCGGCGCGCGGCGATCGTTGTCGGGCGACACGACGGGGAACGTGTACGAGCCGATGAAGTCGATGAACCGGTCCACTATCTTCAGGCGGTTCTTGTCGTTGCGGTAGATCAGGTACACTTTGTGGAAGTCCTTCGGCACGCCGTCGATGGTGAGGATGGCCACGTCGTCGAACGACTTGACCAGAAACGAGTAGCAGATGAGGGCCATGCGCGAAGGATCCGACGACACCAGGCTGCACAGCGTGATCTCGTCGTTGAAGCTCTGGTCGATCGAGAGGCCCTCTTCCTCCACGAGCGCGCGCATCTCCTCGCCAGCGGGGTTGATGCCGGCAACGTAGCCTGCCAGGTCGTAGCCGCGCAGCTCGTCCAGGCTGATGCTCGTGCGCTTCGCCAACGGGTGGTCGCGGTGGACGCCTAAAACGAGCTCTTGGGACCAGCAATGCAGGTAGCACAGATCGGGATCCTCGCGGATCTTGCCGCCGAACACCACGTCGAGCTTCCCCTTCTTCAGCTCGTCCACCAGGTTGTAGGTGAAGCCCTGCTCGATGTCGATGAGCAGGTCCACACCCAGCTCCCGCTTGAATTCCTGCACGGCCTGCGACCACTGCTTCCCCTGCATGGCGAACGTGGTGCCCAGCTTGAGCACGCCGTATTGGCGCTCCACCCGTTCGTGCACGAGCGAAATGCCCTTCTCCAGGTTGATGAGGGCGATGCTCACGTATTCGTAGAAGTCGCGCCCCGCATCGGTGAGCTCGACCTGGTGGGAGCTTTTGACGAACAGGGGCGTTCCCAGCTCTTTCTCAAGTTGCGAGACGGCTCCGGAGAGCGTGGGCTGTGCGATGTAGAGTTCGCGTGCCGCCCGCGTGTAGTGTTTGACCTCGGCGAGCTTCTGGAAATAGTACAGATGGGACAGGTTCATGTATGCTCCCGCGATTGAACGGTCATCGGCAGAGTCCCGTGGATCGAAGCCGCTTGCGCGTCGGCGATCCGGCGGCGCCTTTGATTATAGGGGAAAACCGCGAGGGGGAAAACCGGCAAAAGCCCCCGAAGGGGCTTTTGCTTTAGAGCGCTGAATGGGGGTTCGGCGGCTTTGCGAGGGTCGCCTGATGTCGCAGCGCTCTCGAATAGGTTCGAACCTGAAATCCCGAGTTTGCTTTTCAGGCTAATCGACGTCGACGATCTGCTTCGTGTCGGATGACTTCAGGATGGCGTTGATCACCTTCAGGGTGGCCAGGCCGTCCTCGCCCGTGCAGCGCGGCTTCGTCTCGCGGCCCTGGCACAGGTCCACGAAGTGCTCGAGCTCGGCGGTCATGGGGTCGTTCTCCTCAAGCTCGAAGTGCTCCTTGTGCAGCTGCTCGGCCCAGCCGAAGTGGTCTTCGTCGTAGGAGTAGAAGTCCATGTTGGGGAAGCCCAGCGAGCCCTTCGTGCCGAAGAAGTGCAGGCTGTTCTCGCCCGGGAACCACTTGAAGAAGTGGTTCTCGCAGGCGGACAGGTCGTAGTTCCACGGGCCCGGCGTGCCGTCGGAGATGAAGTAGGTGGCCGTGGGGCCTTCGGCGAACTCGTACAGCACCGACACGGAGTCCTCGATCTCGTTGCTGCGGATGGTGTTGCGGCTGGCGGCGTAGACGCGGTTCACCGTCATGCCGGTGGTGTAGTTGAGGTCGTCGACGTCGTGGATGGCGTTGATGAGCAGGGGGCCGCCGCCTTTCTTGGTGTGCCATTCCACATCGTAGTAGCTGTGCGGCTTGGCGATGGCGTACGTGCCCTGCACGCCCACGAGGTCGCCCAAACGGCCCGACTCGATGAACTCGCGCAGGAACAGGTACTTGGTGGAGGAGCGGCGATGGTGCCCGATGAGCAGCGTCGCGCCCGCCTCGTTGCACATGTCGATGATCTGCTGGCCTTCTTCCACCGTGTTGGCGATGGGCTTCTCCAGCAGGATGTTCTTGATGCCGGCGTCCAGGCAGGCGCGCGTGGACTGCACGTGCAGGCCGTTGGGCAGCGCGATGGCCACGGCGTCCAGCTGCACCTTCTGCAGCAGCTCGTTGTAGTCCTCGAACAGCGGCACGTCCAGCTCGGCCGCCACGTCCACGGCCTGCTGGCCGAAGCCGGCGACGGCGACCAGGTCGAGCTCGGGGTTGGCAACGGCGTCCCGGGCGATCTTGGAACCCTGGTTCAATCCGAATACTGCGAAGCGAATGACGGACATGATAGTACCTCTTTCTTCTTGCATCGGTAGGGGAGATCGGGCGTTTTCGGGTGCACTCGACCGGACCCACGGAACAGGTCTTCTCATCGGGGTTCGGTTATGACGGGATTCGATCGGAAGGGCCGCCGGCGGGTTGATCAGGCCGCCGGCGGCCTGGATGCTATTCGGCGAAGAACTTCTCTTCGATGTAGCCGACCGGCATTTCCTGGCCGGTCCAGATGTTCTCGCCGATGGCGGCCTGCCACAGCAGCATGCCCAGTCCGCTCACGGCCTTGTTGCCGTGCTCGGCGGCCATCGCGAGGAGCTTGGTGACGCGGGGGTTGTACACGGTGTCGGCAACGGCCAAGCCGTCATGCAGCATGTCCTCTTCCAGCGTGCACTGGTCCTCCATCGGCGGCATGCCCACGCGCGAGGCGTTCACGAACAGCTGGGAAGCGGCCACGGAAGCGCGCAGGTCGTCCTTGTCGTCCAGGTCGTGCAGCGTGATGTTGCAGCCGGTCTTCGCCGCAAGGTCGCCGATGCGCTTTTCGGTCGCGTCGTAGAAGTTGTCGCGGATGTTGAAGACGTCGATCTCCTTGACGCCGTCCAGGGCGGCCTGCGTGAAGATGGCCGAGCCCGCGCCGCCCGCGCCGACGATGGTCATCTTCTTGCCGATGATGTCCACGTCGTTCTCCTTGAGGTTGCGCATGAAGCCGGCGCCGTCGGTGTTGTGCCCGATGGCCTTTCCGTCCTGCATGACCACCGTGTTGACGGCGCCCATGAGCTTGGCGGCGTCGGACAGCTCGTCAAGGTAGGGGAGGATCAGGGTCTTGAGCGGCATGGTGACGTTGTAGCCGGCCACGCCCATGGCCTTCATGCCCTTGACGACCGATTCGAGATCGTCGGGCTGCACGTCGTAGACGAGGTAGGCGTAGTCGAGCCCCAGCTTGTCGAACGCGGCGTTGTGCATGGCCGGCGACATCGAGTGCTCGACCGGGCTGCCGATGAGCGCGATAGTCTTGGTGTGTCCAGAGATGCCCAGTTTTTCTCCCATGAAATACTCCTTCGGTTGCCGACGATCGATTACCACGGCCCCATTATCCCGCAGACTGCCGCAGCAAATCCAATAGGATTATTTCCCGGATGAACGTCAACGATTGAAGAAGTCTATCGATCCAGATGGTGAACCGAATAGGTACCTGCGGCGCGCGCGGTTACCGAGGCTTTTTCGCCACGTGCACGGCCGCGATGCCGCCCGTGTAGTTCTTCCACTCCACCTCTTGGAAGCCGGCGTCGCGCATCATCTGCGCCAAGCCCTGCTGGTCCGGGAACGCGCGGATGGACTCTCCCAGGTAGACGAAGCCCTCGCGATCGCCGGTGATGAGCCCTCCCCAGAACGGGATGAGGTGCTTGAGGTAGAACCCGTACAGCGCGCGCCACGCCCGGTTCGGCGGCGTCGAGAACTCCAGGCACACGAGCGAGCCGCCCGGCTTGAGCACGCGGAACATCTCGGAGAGCGCGCGCGGCCGGTCGGGCATGTTGCGGATGCCGTAGGCCATGGTTATCACGTCGTAGGAGGCGTCGTCGTAGGGGATGTCCTGCGCGTCCACCTCGTCGAAGTCAACGGGCACGCCGCAGGCTGCGCCCTCGTCGTAGTGCGCGCGCGCCACCTCCAGCATCTGGGGGACGAAGTCGGTGAGCTGGATGTGGGCGGGGCGCTTCGCGCGCGCTGCGGCGAAGGCCACGTCTCCCGTGCCGCCTGCGATGTCCAGCACGTCGCTCGTCTCGTCGATGGGGGCCTGGCGCATCATGCCGGCCAGCCACAGCTTGTAGGCGCCGAAGCTCGACACGGCGTTGAAGCGCTCGTACTTCTTCGCGATGGTCGAGAATATTTCGTAGACGCGCTCCGAGGAGAGCTCTGCGGGTGCTTCTTTCCCGGTTGCGGTGTCGATGCTCACAGGCGGTGCTCCATGGGTCGAGATGCGGCGGACAGGTGCGGCTTCATGATATCGCAGTTTGCCGCCCTCGCGCGGCGGGCGGCCAAAGCGGAGCATATTCGCGCCAGTCGGCGGGGGGGGGTCGCGCCGGGCCGTCCGCGCGCGTCGCGTCGTGCTTCCGCCCCCCGAACGACCTCTGTGTTTTCGCGGGAGAGGGGCCTGGGGGTGCTATCATACGGGGCACACGACAGTGCCCAGGCATTGGGAGATAGGCGAGGCAGCTATGTTATTGTGCGCACAGTACGTTCTTCCCATCACCTCTGAGCCGTTCCAGCATGGCGCGGTGCTGATCAGGGACGGCATCATTCGCGACATCGGCTCGATCGACATGCTCAAGCTGCGCTATCCCGACGAGGAAGTCAAGGACTTCGGCCTGGCGGCGCTCATGCCGGGCTTCGTCGACCTGCACACCCATCTCGAGAACTCCATCATGCGCGGCATCGTCCACGACGTGCCATACACCACCTGGATCATGTCGGTGGTGGAGAAGAGCGCGAAGATGGACGTGAGCGACTGGTACGACTCCGCCATCCTCGGGGGGCTCGAGGCCCTCTCGAGCGGCATCACCTGCGTCGCCGACATCACGACGACGGGTGCGGCCTGCACGGCCACGCAGAAGCTCGGCATGCGCAGCGTCATCTACCGCGAAGTGGGCGCCATGGACAAGCGCCGCGTGGACTACGCCATGCGCGTGGCCGAGAACGACATCATGCATTGGCGCGAAGAGGTGGACGGGAGCCGCATCACCATCGGCATCGCGCCGGTCGCCATGTACGCCTGCCACCCCTCCGTGTACGGCAAGGTGTCGGAATTCGCGCGCCGCGAGGACGTGCCGGTGGCCATGCACCTGGCCGGCAACCGCGAGGAGTACAACTTCATCAAGTACGGCTCGTCGCCGTTCTCCGTGCACACGATGGACCAGAAGCGCGGCTACGTGGAGATCCCGCCGTGGCTGCCCACCGGCACCACGCCCGTGCGCTACGCGCTCAACTGGGGTGCGTTCGAGTCCGACAACGTGCTGGCCATCCACTGCGTGCATGTGGACGACGTGGACGTGCAGAAGCTGCGGGAGTACGACGTGGCCGTGGCCGTGTGCCCGCGCTGCAACGCGCAGCTGGGCATGGGCGTGGCCCCGCTCGACGAGTTCATGCGCGCCGACCTGCGCCTGGGGCTGGGAACCGATTCCCCCGCCGCCACCGATTCCACCGACATGCTCATGGAGATGCGCATCGGCATGCTGGTGCAGCGCGCGGTCAACGTGGGACAGTTCCTGGATTCCGCGACCATGCTGGAGATGGCCACCATCGGCGGCGCGCGGGCGCTCAAGCTGGATGACAAGATAGGCTCGCTCGACGTGGGCAAACGCGCCGACATCATCGCGGTGGACCTGTCCAGCTCGCACCAGACCCCCACCACCGACCCGGTGTCTGCCGTGGTGAACACGTGCAGCGGCGCGGACATCCTCATGACGATGGTGGACGGCGTCTCCCTGTACGAGAAGAACAAGTGGAACGTAGGCGTGGAAGTGGCGAAGAACATCGCCCGCGTCATCGAGATACGCGGCAAGTTGAGGGTGTAGCGCATGGCGACGAATCAGAAGCTCACGGCCAAGCAGAAAAGCGAGCGCGTCCGCGCGGCGCAGGAGCGCGAACAGCGCGAGAAGGAGCGGCGCGAGGCGGCCGAGCGCACCAAGAAGATATTCACCGTCGTGGTGTGCGTCATCCTCGTGCTGGCGCTCGGCATACCCACGATCGCGCTCTCGGTCCTCAGCATGTAGATCCGGGCTCGCCTGGAACCGCCCGGCGAGGTGGGATTCGGCGGGTTCGGTGGGATTCACGGCCTCGGCAAGATCGAACGATCGCCTGGAATATGCCCGGTCGGCCTCGGCGGGACCGGGCCGGGCGGTCGTCGGCGGCATGCGGAGCGCGCTGCCCGTCAGCGGGACCGGGTTCGATCCTTCGGCGACGGCATGGAGCGCGCCGTCCTGCAATGTGGACTCGTCGCCGATGCCCGTTTGCCGGCAGATGTCGGCGTCCGCCGCCGAACCGCCGCCCGCGCGCACCAATGCGCGCAGCCTCTTGAGCCCACCCGCTCGCCATCGGGCTGAACGGGAGGCCTCTTCATGAAGGGGAGCGGATTCTTCCCAAAAATCGGCCAGCGCCGGGCGAAATCAGAAATGACCGGAAACGCGGTCGAATGTGCAGTCTGCGGGGCCGATCCGCGCCCTTCGCGCGCCTTGGTCGCGCAAAACGCCTGGTCGCGGAATTCTCGCATCCGGTTTCGCGCTCGGCGACTGCGCATTCGACCTCATTTTCGGTCATCTGCGGTTTGGGCCGGAGACTCTTCGGTGGAATCATCTTCCCGCCTTGCGGAGGGGTGCCGCATGCTTTTTCTGTAGAGGAAGCTCGTCCAGCTTGGTGCAAGGCGTTTGTGATACTATGAATCGTTGCCGTACGAGACGCGGCGGCGAGATGAGTACAACCGCGCAAAGGGGACGACTTTGTTTGGTATAGGTGGATGGGAGTTCTTCCTCATTCTGCTGTTCGGGTTCCTCATATTCGGGCCCGACAAGCTGCCCGCGATGGCTAAAACGCTGGGGAAGGCGATCAACAAATTCAGAAGCGCTCAAGAGGAGATGAACAAGGTCATCAAGACCGAGGTCTACGACCCGAACTCCGACGAGCCGTTCAAGAATCCGCTCGAGGCGCTTTCCAAGGTCACCGAGGGATCGAATGCCAAGAAGGACGAGAAGCAGGAGAGCTTCTCCGAGCGCAAGGCGAAATACGACAAGGAGCGCGCCGCGAAGAAGGAAGCCGAGGCCAAGAAGGCCGAATCGGCCGGTGCGGTGGCGGCTGCGGGGTCAGCTGCGGCGAAGGCCGGGGCCTCAGACAAGGCCGCTGCTCCTTCGGACGAGCCCGCCGCCGAGAAGGCGGGCGCGGCACCGGGCGCCAAGCCGAAGCCGTCGGCTGACGAGCTCTACGGCACGAAGGCGGCTTCCAAGAAGCCCGCCGCTGCGAAGCCCGCGACGGGCGCGAAACCCGCGCCTCCGAAGCCCGCTGCGACGGCGGCCGGCACGAAGCCGGCGACGGACGCCAAGCCCGCAGCGGCGAAGCCGGCTGCTGCCAAAACCGATGCCGAGAAGGCCGCCGCCCGCTCCGCTGCGGCGAAGAAGGCCGCTGCGACGCGCGCGGCCAACAAGAAAGCCGGCGAAGCTCCGAAGCCCGACGCGACGAACGAGAAGGGGGAATAAGCCATGCCTATCGGACCGGCACGCATGCCCCTGTTCGACCATCTGGGCGAGCTGCGCATGCGCCTTGTGCGCATCCTGGCTTGTCTGGCCATTTCGGTCGTGGTGTTCTACCTGGCTTCGGCCACGGTCATCGATTTTCTGATCCAGCCCATATCGGAGTACTTGCCGACGGGGGCGCTCACCACGCTCACGCCGTTCGAGGGCTTCAGCGTGCGCTTCAAAGTGTCGCTGTGGGCTTCCATCGTGGCCTGCTCTCCGGTCATCCTGTGGCAGATCCTCGCGTTCTTCCTGCCGGCGTTGAAGCCGAGCGAGCGGAAATGGTTCATCCCGACGTTCGCCGCAGCGGTTGCCCTGTTCATCTTCGGCACGGTGTTCTGCTACCTCGTCATCCTGAACCCGGCGTTCCAGTGGCTCACTGACCAATCCGCCGGCTTCGCCACCGTGCAGGCCCAGGCGAGCTCGTTCATCGACACCATCGTCAAGTTCGAGATAGGCTTCGGCTTCGCCTTCGAGCTGCCGTTGGTCATCTTCTACCTGGTCATCTTCGACGTGGTTCCGTACAAGAAGCTGCGCGGGGCGTGGCGGACGGTGTACGTGGCGCTCATGGTCATCTCGGCCATGGCGACGCCCGACGCCTCGCCGGTCACCATGCTGCTCATGTTCGCGGCGCTTGTGGTGCTGTACGAGGCGAGCCTTCTGATCTCGCGCATCGTGCTCTCGAAGCGCATCAAGCAGCAGAACGAAGACCTCGACCGCGAAGAGGCCGAGGAAGCGGCTGCCCAGAAGGCGGCCCAGGAGAAAGCGCTCAAGAAGAAGAAAGCGTAGGCTGCGATTCTGGCAATCGCCGGCATCCTCATGGTTTCGTTCGATCGGCCCGTCGCGCTTCGGCGGGCCGGTTGCGTTTCGTGGACGATTTCATGTCCGCTGGCGTTCGGTTGGGGACTGCGCTTGCGCCCATCGGCTACCATGGGCGAATAGGGAAAGCATCGTTTAAGCTGTCGATAGGAGCGTCATGCACGAGCTGGGAATCATGACGGGCGTGATGGATGCGGTCGAAGCGTCGGCCAAGCAGGCGGGGGCGACGAGCGTCCTCAAGGTGAGCCTGTCGGTTGGGGAGATGACCGAAGCCATCGAAGACGCGCTGCGGTTCGCGTTCGAAGCGCTGTCTGAAGGCACGATGTGCGAAGACGCCGAGCTTCAGATAACCATGATCAAGCCCAAAAGCCGCTGCTTCGAATGCGGCGCGGAATACGAGCACGACCGCTTCCATATGCTGTGCCCCGCATGCGGCGGTTTCGCGACCGAGCTCATCGCCGGACGGGAGCTGCAGATCGACAGCATTGAAGTGGATATCCCAGACGACTGACGCCGTTCGGGATGCGTTGGCGCTGCAAGGCGACAGGCGCACGCGATTCCGCTTCCGGATGCGTCCGCTCGGGCGCGGGCCGGGCCCGAACGCGTCGCGAGAGGGCTCGCTCGGCTGCCGCGCGGCGGGGCAATCCCGCACGCCGCGGCGCTTTTCGCTGACTTTGCCCGGCTGGTGAACTACACTGGTCGAAAGACCGAAGGAGCCATCATGCAGATAGATATGAAGCAACCCATTCTCGACAAGAACGACCAGCTGGCCTCCGAGCTGCGCGAGCGGTTCGCGGAAAACCGCGTGTTCGTGCTCGATCTTTTGGCCAGCCCCGGATCGGGCAAGACGTCCACCATCCTGGCCACCATCGACGCGCTGCGCGACGAATTCAACATCGCCGTCATCGAAGGCGACATCGCCAGCAGCGTGGATGCCGAGAAGATCAAGGCCCAGGGCATCCCGGCCGTGCAGATCAACACGGGCGGCGCGTGCCATCTGGAAAGCGCCATGCTCAAGCGCGCCGTGGACGTGCTGGACCTTGAGCGCCTCGACCTCATCATCGTGGAGAACGTGGGCAACCTGGTGTGCCCCACCGACTTCGACTTGGGCGAGAACGCGAAGGTCATGATCCTGTCCGTGCCCGAGGGCGACGACAAGCCGCTCAAGTACCCCGGCGTGTTCCAGGTGGCCGAAGCCGTGGTGCTGAACAAGGTGGACACCATGCCCGTGTTCAACTTCGACCGCGAGGCGTTCGAAAGCGCCGTGCACCAGCTCAACCCCGCCGCGCCCATCTTCCCCATCGCCGCCACGAAGGGCGACGGCGTGGAGGCGTGGGCCGAGTGGCTGGCCGAGCGCATCCGGGCGATCCAGTGACGCTTGGATCAATGATGCCGCCGCAATAGGCTTGTAACATTCGTCGGTCATACTGATCGCATCGGAAGCGCGGATGAAAGGGCTTGCCATGCTGCAAACGGAGGAACGGTACGGCGCGTGCGTCGACGCGCTGAAGGGCTATGCGGACGACGCGGGATTCACCGACGTGGTCATCGGGCTGTCGGGCGGCATCGACTCGAGCCTGGTGGCCGTCATGAGCGTGGACGCGTTCGGCGCAAAGCACGTCCATGGCGTGATGCTGCCGGGGCCGTATTCCACCGAGCATTCCATCGACGACGCGCAGGAGCTGTCCGACGCGCTCGGCATCGAAGCGTGCACCGTTTCCATCTGCGAGCCGTTCGAGGCGTTCGAGCAGGTGCTTGCGCGCGCCTGCGGCGGGGAGCTGTCGGGCTTGGCCGCCGAGAACACCCAGGCCCGTTGCCGCACGGTATGCCTCATGGCGCTGTCGAACCGGTACAACTGGATGCTCGTGAACACGGGCAACAAGAGCGAGGCCATGATGGGCTACTCGACGCTCTACGGCGATACCGCCGGCGCGTTCGCGCCCCTCGGCGGCCTGTACAAAACCGACGTGTACGCCCTCGCGCGCTGGCGCAACGAAGCGGCGGCGGCCCGGGGCGCCACGCCCCCCATCCCCGAACACGTGCTGGTCAAGCCGCCGAGCGCCGAGCTGTCGCCCGACCAGGAGGACGAGAAGAGCATGGGCATCGACTACCAGACGCTGGACGCCCTGCTCATCGCGCATTGCGAGCGCGGCCTGGGCTCCGACGAGCTCGTCGCCGAAGGGTTCGACGCGGCAACGGTCGAGCGGATCCTGGCCACCATCAAGGCGACCGCCTTCAAGCGAGCCCAGGAGCCTCCGTTCCCCGCGGTGGATTTTTATGCGTGATGCCCGCGCGGGCGCGACTTCGCCCGAACCGGCGCGCTTTGCGAAGATTGCATGACGCCCTGATTCGCCTCTGTCGCCGCAAGGGCGCGTTCCTTATACTCTGAGGCCCTATCGAACGGATCGAGCAAAGGAGCACAATCCCATGGAGCGTCGCGCGTTCTTCAAGCTGGCGGGCTTTTCGGCCGCATCGGTGGCCGTGCTCGGCGCGCTCGGCGCTTGCGAAGCGGGCGGCATCGTGGACAACCCCTTGTCGGCCTCCGCGCATTCCGACGACGCCTCCGACGCCCTTTCGGCAGTGGGCGCGCCGGCGGTGTCGTTTTCGACCGAAGTCGACGTGCTCGTCGTCGGAAGCGGCGTTGCCGGGCTGTCGGCGGCCATGGCGCCGCTGAAGGCGGGCCGCTCGGTCATGATCGTCGACAAGCTCGAGCTGCTGGGTGGGGAGAGCTACGAATCGAACGGCGTCATATGCGTGGCCGGCAGCGACGTGCAGCGCCGGGCCGGCATCGGCGTCACGGTGGACGAGGCGTGGGAGGTCGTTCGGCAGAACCTGAGCGATGCCGGCATTGCCGGCATCGATTTCGCCAAGCGCCTGTTCGAGGCGGCGCCCGCGTGGGTCGATGCGCTTGCGAACGAGTACGGAGCGCAGTTCTGCGATCCTTCGGCCTACGAATCGAGCGAAGCGGGCGGCATGATCCTTTTGCCGAAGAACGGCCTGGGGGACATGGAGAGCATCATGGTGCCGCTTCGCGACGCGCTCCTGGATGCGGGCGCATCGTTTTCCACCGATTACAAGGCGACGGCTTTCATCGTCTCGGATGCGAACGAGGTGCGCGGCGTGCGCTTCTCCGTTTCGAAGGGCGCGTCGACCGTGGACGTGGGGGCCCGGCGCATCGTCATCGCCACGGGCGGCTTCGCCAGCAGCCAGCCGCTCGTCCACCGGTTCGTGCCCGCCCGGGAGCGCGTGGGCTGCTACACCTTCGCCTCGATGGGGGAGGGCCAGGCGCTGTGCGAGGCCTTGGGCGCCCAGCTCGAGGGCATGGACGTGGCGGCCCCGCTTACGAGCGACATCCCCCCGGCTGCCGCTTGGGGGATGTTCGGCCCGACGCTCATCGTGGACGCGCTGGGGCACCGCTTCGCGCGCGAGGACGACACCGACGCCGCCGCCGACGCCTGCGTCGCCGACGAGCGCGGCTACTGGTGGACCGTGTTCGACGAGCAGCTGGTCAACGGCAGCCAATCGCGCAGCCTTGCGCAGGTGACGAGCGCGCACCCCGAGCGGCTCGTGGGGCCGTGCGACGACGTTGCCGCGCTGGCCGCGAAAACGGGCATCCCCGGCGAGACGCTCCAGAGCACGTTTGCGCGCTACGAGGCCTTTGCGGCCGACGGCACGGACGGTGATTTCGGGCGCACGGGCTTTCTGCAGAAGCTCAACCCTCCCTACTACGCCATCAAGCAGCTTCCCGTGCGGTACAAGACGCGCGGCGGCGTGCGCACTGACGAGGCGGGGCGCGCGCTGGGCCCGCTGGACGCCGTGATCCCGCGCGTTTATTGCTGCGGCTCGGTCGCCGCGAGCGGCATCGAGGGCATTGCGTCGTGCGGCTCGTTCGGCATGCTGGTGGGCGAAGCCGTGGCGGCGTCGCTCGAAGAGGAAGACGCGTAAAGCCCCACTGGTCATTCGTATGCGCTTGAGCGCGCCGCGTGCGGACGGTTCTCACCCGCGCGCGGCGTTGCCGACGGGTTGCCTACCTGCAAAAAGGCTGCAACCGGTTCTCTATAACCTCATGACAGAATAATTCCGAAGATACTCGCCAAAGCGGGTCGGGCGCGTTCGCGACGTCCTGCCTGCAACGAACGGAAGCGGAGGACAGTATGCTTGCGGAGAACAACGACGGGCTTGGACGCGAAGCGAAGCAAGGCGGCTCTCTGAACGCCGTGTCGCGGCGCACGTTTATCACGGGAGCCTGTGCGGCCGGGGCGCTGGCCGCCATGGGCGGTCTTGCGGGTTGCGCCGCCTCCCCCGAGGATTCGGGCCAGGGCGTGCAGGGCGGATCGGGAACCGGAACGAACGGCGATGCGGTGCCGGGCAACGCGGCTCCCAGCTCGGTCGATAAAACCTATGACACCGACCTGCTCATCGTGGGAGCAGGCGGAAGCGGCCTGGCATGCGCCGTGCAGGCCGCGCTCAACGGAACCAATTTCATCGTCGTGGACAGGAACAGCCAAGTGGGCGGCAACGCGAGCTTCGTCGAGGGCATGTTCGCCGTCAACTCCTCGCTCCAGCGCGAGCAGGGCATCGACATCAAGCCGGCCGACATCGTGGAGGCCGAGCTGACCCGCGGCCAGCACCGTCAGAACGGCGCATACTGGCTTGACCTGGTGAACAACTCCGCCGACAACATAGCCTGGTGCATCGAGCAGGGCGTCATGTACTCCGGCACGGTGGACGACTACTACGGCGGCCTGTTCCCCACGTTTCACTGGTTCAAGGACAACAAGGCGGCGGTGGGCTACGTCGAGCCCATGAAGAACCGCCTTGACGAGCTGGGCGTGCAGCTGCATCTCAACACCACGGTGAACGCGCTCGCCATGCAGGACGGGAAGGTGGCCGGAGCCTACGCCGAGGGAGACGAAGGCGTGATCCAGTACAACGCCAAGGCCGTGGTGTTCGCCACCGGTGGTTTCGGCGGCAACGCCGAGGTCATTTCCGAGCAGGGATGGGATACCGAAGGCATCCACATCGTCGGCTCTCCCAACGCGGCGGGGGACGGCTACCGTCTGTCCATGGACAACGGTGCGAAGAACATGATGGCCGGCTCGGCCCAGTCCATCCTCTACGCCATCCAGGCGTTCCCGCCCATCGACTTCCACGATGCGGCCGAGAACCCCATCAACGGCTACTTCGGCATTGCGGCGGGCGGTCCCGTGCTGTGGGTGAACGAAGCGTGCGAGCGCTACAGCCGCGAGAACCTGACCGCCGACAACCTGGTGCTGCAATGCATTCCCGGCAAGGACAACAAGGCCAACTACGTGCTGTTCGACCAGGCCATCTTCGACCAGCACTTCGGCAAGGACGACGATGCGCGCAAGATGTTCGAAGACGGCTTGGCCGGCAACGACGGGAACAGCCTGTACCAGGCCGACACCGTGGAGGAGCTGGCCGGGAAGTTCGACCTCGATGCCGATGCGCTCAAGGCGACGGTCGACCACTACAACGAGCTGTGCAAGGGTGGCGCCGATACCGACTTCGGCAAGGCGGCCGACCTCATGGTGGCCATCGAGAACGCGCCCTTCTACCTGGCGAAGCTCTCGTACAGCTACTTCTTCTCCGTGGGCGGCATCGCCACCGACAAGCAGCGCCGCGTGCTGGACGGCGATCTGAACCCCATCGAGGGCCTGTACGCCATCGGCAACGACGGCAACATGCTGTACCGCAACGTGTACACCATCAACATGCCGGGCACGGCGTTCGGCAACCAGGTGAATTCGGGCCGCGAAGCCGCGAACGCCGCCATGGAGTACCTGAAGGCTTGATCGACCTGCGGGCGTGCGGCCGGGGAGGGAGAGGTGCGGGCGGCCCGGGCGTAGCTCCCCCGCTCGGGCCGCCCCCACCCCCCCCCGCGGCGGGCGGGGGGGCGGGGGGGGCAGGACGAGGGGCG
>CAUEBO010000010.1 GCA_958454405.1 uncultured Eggerthellaceae bacterium
AGCTGTGGCACGAGAGCGGCCGCTGGGACGACTACGGCCCCGAGCTCATGCGCCTGGTCGATCGCCACGACCGCGAGTTCTGCCTCGGGCCTACCCATGAGGAGCTCATCACGGCCCTCGTGCGCAACGAGCTGCGCTCCTACAAGGAGCTGCCGCTTTCGCTTTACCAGATCCAGGTGAAGTTCCGCGACGAGATCCGTCCGCGCTTCGGCCTGTTGCGCAGCCGCGAGTTCATCATGAAGGACGCCTACAGCTTCCACGCCGACCAGGAGTCGCTGCAGAAGACCTACGACGACATGAGCGCGGCCTACGAGCGCATCTGCACGCGCCTGGGGCTGGACTTCCGTCCGGTCCAAGCCGATTCGGGGCAGATAGGCGGCAGCGTCACCTGCGAGTACATGGCGCTCGCCGAGGCGGGCGAAGCCGAGCTCGTGCACTGCTCGTGCGGCTACGCGGCCAACGCCGAGGCCGGCGACTGCCTGGCGCGCCCGACCGTCTACGACGTGTCGAAGATGGAAAAGATAGCCACGCCCGGCGTGCACACCATAGCGGAGCTGGCGGAGTTCCTGGACATCCCGGAGTCGTCCACGGTCAAGGCGCTGTCGGGCAAGAACGACGAAGGCAAGCTGGTCGTGCTGTTCATCCCCGGAGACCACGAGCTCAACGAACTGAAGGCCTCGCGCGCGGCTGGCGGGTTCCAGCTGCTCACGGACGAGGAGATGGAGGGCTTCGGCCTGCACAAGGGATCCATGGGCCCGGTCGGGCTGCCGGAAGGCGCCTACGTGATCGCGGCGCGCAGCCTGCAGGCGGTCCCCAAGTGGGTCGTGGGCGCAAACGTCGATGGCTTCCACTACGTGGGCGCGCAGCTGGGCGTCGACTTCGAGGTGGACGAATGGGCCGACATCTGCACGGTGAAGCCGGGCGACAGCTGCCCCGAGTGCGGCCTGCCGCTCGAGGGCGCGCGCGGCATCGAGGTGTCCCAGGTGTTCCAGCTCGGCGACAAGTACTCGCGCTCCATGAACGCCACGTTCATGGCCGAAGACGGCACCGAGCAGCCGTTCCTCATGGGCTGCTACGGCGTGGGCATCTCGCGCTCGATGGCCGCCATCGTCGAGCAGCACAGCGACGAGAACGGCATCTCCTGGCCGCTCTCCGTGGCCCCGGCCCATGTGTGCGTGATTCCGCTGGTGGTAGGCGACGACCTGGTGCAGCCGGCGGCGGAGAAGCTCGCGATCGAGCTCTCGAAGCTGGGGCTGGAAGTGGTCATCGACGACCGCAAGGAGCGCGCCGGCGTGAAGTTCGCCGATGCCGATCTGATCGGCTGGCCGCTGCAGGTCGTCGTGGGCAAGCGGAGCCTGGCCGAGGGCAAGGTGGAGATCAAGCGCCGCAGCACCGGCGCCCGCCGCGATATCGAGCTCGCCGCCCTGCGCGACGCGCTCGCGTTCACGCTGCGCAACGCGAAGACCTGGGGCAGCGAGCTGAGCCTGTTCGGGCAGCTGTTCGAGTAGCGGTTCGGCGGAGAAGGAGCCTCGTGCAAAGCCACATCCATGCGGTCCTGTTCGATCTGGACGGGACGCTCATAGACACGTACGACATGATCCTGGCGTCGTTTCGGCATGCGACCAAGACGGTGCTGGGAAAGACCGTGCCCGATGAAGCGCTCATGCGGAAAGTGGGCCAGCCCCTTGCCGTGCAGATGTGGGACTTCGCCGACGGCCAGGCCATGCACGACGAGCTCATGGAGGTGTACCGCGAGCACAACGAGCGCGTGCACGACGAGCTCATCAAGGTGTTCCCCGGCACGGCGCCCGCGCTCGAGCGGCTGGAGGAGATGGGCGTCCCGTTGGGCGTGGTCACGTCGAAGCGGCACGAGGCGGCGGTGCGGGCGCTCGACTGCTTCGACCTGACCGGTCGCTTCGAATTCGTGCTCGGACCGGACGATTGGCCGGAGCACAAGCCGGATCCCGGCCCCGTGCTGCACGGCTGCGACCTTTTGGGGCGCGCGCCCCAGGAGTGCCTGTACGTGGGCGACAGCCCCTTCGACATGCAGGCGGGCAACGGGGCCGGATGCCCGACGGTCGCCGCGCTGTGGGGCATGTTCCCGCGCGCGACGCTGGTCGCCGAGCACCCCGCGTTCGTCTGCTCCGACATCGGCGAGGTGCCCGCGCTCGTCGGCGCTGGGAGGTAGGGCGCCATGGGTGAGATGCGTGCATCCGGAACGTGGGGCAGGCGCATCGGCCTGACCGGTTGGATCTTCATCGCGCTCGTCGCGGGCATCGCGGTGGGCACGGCGTGCAACTACGCGGTGCCCACCGGCTCCGCCGTGGACGAGGTGATGATAGAGGGACTGTTCTATCTGGTGGGGCAGGGATTCATCCGCCTCATGCAGATGCTGGTGGCGCCGCTCGTGTTCTGCAGCATCGTCTGCGGGGCGGCCTCCATCGGCAGCGGGAAGGCGCTCGGCAAGGTGGGCGGCCTCACGGTGCTGCTGTACCTGCTGACCACGGCGGTCGCCGTCGTGATGGCGTTGGGCATCGCGCATCTCGTCAACCCCGGCGTCGGGTTGGACCTGAGCGCCGTGCAAACGCAGGAGGCGGCCGCCGCCGCCGAGCCCGTGAGCGTCGTCGACACGCTGCTGAACATCGTTCCCGCGAACGTGTTCGCCGCGCTGGCGGACGGCACCATGCTCCAGATCATCTTCTTCGCGCTCGTCTTGGGCGTGGTGCTGGGCCGGCTGGGCGATCGCGCAGACGTGGTGAACCGCTTCTTCAGCCAGTTCAACGCCGTCATGATGAAGATGGTCGAATTCGTGCTGAAGGTGGCGCCGATCGGCGTGTTCTGCCTGATAGCGCGCACGTTCGCGAATCTGGGCTTCGATGCGGTGGTGCCGGTGTTCAAGTTCGTGGGCGGCACGTACCTCGGGCTCGCTCTGCAGCTGTGCGTGGTGTACATGCTGCTGCTGTTCGCGTTCACCCGCCTGAACCCGCTGCGCTTTTTGCGCAAGATGCTGCCGGTGCTGGCCTTCGCGTTCTCCACCAGCAGCAGCAACGCCACCATCCCGCTCAACATGGAGACGCTTGAGAAGAAGATGGGTGTCAGCCCCAAGGTGGCGAGCTTCACCATCCCGCTGGGCGCCACCATCAACATGGACGGAACGGCCATCATGCAGGGCGTCGCCGTCGTGTTCGCGGCCCAGGCCTTCGGCATGGACCTGGGCGCCGCGGGGTACCTGACCGTCATCCTCACGGCCACGCTCGCCTCCATCGGCACGGCGGGCGTGCCGGGCGTGGGCACCATCATGCTGGCGATGGTGTTCAGCGCGGTCGGGCTGCCGGCCGAGGGCATCTCCATGATCATGGGCGTCGACCGGCTGGTGGACATGGGCCGCACGGCCATCAACGTGACCGGCGATGCGGTGGTCACCACCATCGTGGCGAAGCTCAACGGCGCCCTCGATCGCAGCGTGTTCGACGCCGAGCAGCTGCCGGACGCCGCGCGCGGCGAAGGGGATCCCGACTAGCGGCCCTCGTCCTCCCGGCCTTCGTATGCGCCTGCGATCCATTGCCGGGCCACGTCTAAGAACGCGCGCGCGGCAACGGATGCGGTTTCCCGCGAGCGCACAGCGATGGCTATCTCGCGGCTCGTCTCCACTTCGGGCGGCACCACGGCCAAGGGGAACGGCGCGTCGCGCAGGATGAGCTCCGGCAGCACACTGAAGCCCAGCCCGGCGCTCACCATGCTCATCACCGCGTAGTCGCTGTCGATGGTGAAGCGCACGTTCGGCTCCACGTTGTTGCGGCGGAACAGCGCCTCCATCTCCGAGAGCGTGCCGCTTTTCAGGCGTATGTAGGGTTCTTCCGCCAATGCGCGTCGCGGCACGGCGGGCGCGCTTGCGAGCGGGTGGTTCGGAGGCAGTACCACGAGCAGCGGATCGCGTCGCAGCGGCACGGCTTCCAGATCGCGTTTGATGGGGTAGACGAGGAAGCCGCAGTCGGCGTCGCCGCGCCAGACGGCCGCTTCCAGCTCGTCTTCGTCGTCCAAGCAGATGAGCTGCAGATCGATGCCTGGATGCAGCGCGAGGAACGTCTTGGCGATGCCGGGGAACCATTGGATCGCCGTGCTGGTGAACGCGGCCACGCGCACGACGCCGCTTTCGAGATGCTTGAGCTCGGACAGGCGCGTTTCCAGCTGGCGCTCGGCATTGCACACGGTTTGCACCCAGGGCAGCAGGTCCTCGCCGTCGGAGGTGGGACGCGCGCCGCCGTAATCGCGGACGAACAGGGTAACGCCCAGCTCGCGCTCCAACGTGCCCACCAGGTAGCTCATGCCGGCCTGGGTGTAGCCCAAGTCGTGGGCCGCCTGTTTGAAGCTGCCCGCCTCGGCCACTTTCAGGAACGCCTCGTACTTCTGGTTGCCCATGTGCGCCTCCTGTTCCGAATCCGCCCGTCCTGTGCACGCCCTTCGAACTCGCGGGCCACGATGGCATTTTAAGCGCATGAACAAGGTGAATGACGTGTATAAACAAGAATTCCTTTAATTCTTGTAAAGAAAATCTCGTTTTACTTTTACTCGGCGAGCCGGTAGCATGGCGGCATCATCCAATCACAGAGGCGAAAGGCCTTCCCGCCAGGGAGCAGGTTCCCGTGCGCCGTCGTGCGCAGGCGAGACGATGGAAGGAGGCTAACGTGGCGAACCGTTCGAACAAGCGCTGGCTCTTCGTGGTCCTCGTGGTCGTGCAGACCATCATCTTCGGGTCGGGCAACGCCATCACGAAGATGGCCTACGACAGCATCACGCCGCTGTGGTGCCTTGCCATCCGCTTCGGGCTGGCCACGCTCGTGTTCGCTGCGCTCTTCGGCCCGCGCATCGTGCGGCGGCTGCGCCGCGTGCGGGTGCGCGACTGGCTGCCGGCGGCCGCGTGCATGGCGCTGGCGTACATCGCCTGCAACGTGGCGCTCGATCTGACCACGGCCACGAACGTGGGCTTTTTGGTGGCCCTTCCCGTGGTGTTCGCGCCGCTGCTGTCGTCCATCGTGGGGCGCTGCCGCTATCCCCGGGCGTTCCTGCCGTTCCAGGCGGCCGTGGTGGGCGGCCTCTACCTGTTCTGCTGCAACGGGGGCTCGTTTTCGATGGGCTGGGGCGAGGTGCTGGCGCTGCTGTCCTCCGTGGCGCTGGCCGGCGCGCTCGTGTTCGGCGAGCAGGGGCTCAAGCGCCTCGATCCCATCTCGATCGCGGGCACGCAGATCGCCGCGTCCTTCGTGCTGTCGCTTGCCTGCGCGGTCTTCCTCGAGCCGCCGGTCGATCTGGCGGCCGTCACGCCGTTCTCGTGGGGGACCATCGTGTTTCTCGCCGTGCTCAGCACCTGCCTCACGTTCGCGCTGCAGAACGCGTCGTTGACGGTGCTCAAATCGTCGACGGTGTCGCTGCTGCTGACGGGCGAGCCGGTGTTCACCGCGGTGTTCTCATGGATGCTGCTGGGCGAGACGCTCGCCGTCGGGGGCCTGGCCGGCGCCGCGCTCATCGTGGCCGCCGTGGCGGCTGCCACGGCGCTCGAGGGACGTGCGGGCCGCGCCTCTGCGCCGGAGCCCGCTTCCGTCGAAGCGCGTCCTGCGCCTGCGATCGCCGCGGTCGAGCTGCCGCGTGCGGCGGTTGCGCCCGAAGGCCCCGCTCTCGCGTCCGAACGCGCGGCCTAGCCGGGCGGTTCCGTCTCCATCGCCGGAAAGGCGCCGCCTTTGCATCTCGGGATTGCGCATGGGCCTCGGCCGCGGGCCGGCGAACGGGCCCGTTCCGTTCGCCGGCCCGTACCATCCGTTCGAACGCCTGGGTTCGAAGCCCGTCCTCCACTCGCCGGGCGGCTCTGCCCCGGTCGCTCATTCGCCTAGGGGGATGCGGGGAAGATCTTATACAGTAGGGGAGGTTCGCGGGTTGGGCGAGGCTGCGAACCGAGTCAAAGGACGCCGGCTTCTCCGCGAGCCGGCGCAACGGGCGCTTTCCGAAGAAGGCGGACCATGCTGTCGATCCTCGCGCCATGCAACTATCACATACCAAGAAGCTCGATGCGGCGCGATGCTGCAGATCCGCGTGCGGCCCGGCAGGGCTGCCGGGCCGATGCGTCCGCCGAAAGCCGAGAACGGGAGGTCGATTGCCGTGTGGGAGACCAATCGGTTGTCAAACGAAGAAGCTAAGGACATGTTCGAGAAGCTCGGGATTCCCGAGAAGGCCCATGTGCGAAAGAACTCCGGCCCGTCGTCCGACGGCGCCGATGTCAGCCAACTGCTGAGGGAGCTGCGCCGCTCCGACGTCGGCCGGCGCCCGCCCCGCCGCGCCTGACGACGCCCGCCCCGCCGCGCCTGACGACGCCCGCCCCGTGCTCCGCTTCGCTGAGGGGCTTCTTGACGTCTGGATCATGGATAGGCTGTCTTTCCCCCACAACGGGCTCCCTGCGCATTGCCCTTTTCGCCGATTTGGTGCATCATGAATGGAAGACCGGCCGCGATGCGGACGGCTCATCTCAAGCAAAGGAGGCTCTCATGGCTAACCTCGGCGACGGATTCAAGAACATCTTCCTGGCGGGCATCGGAGCGATGGCCATCACCGGAGAGAAAACCAAGGAGCTGGTGGACCAGCTGGTCGCGAAGGGCGAGCTGACGGTCGACCAGGGCAAGGAGATCAACAGCGAGCTCCGGCACAAGGCCGAGAGCGCCGTCGGCACCGCGCGCGACGGGGCGCTGGAGGCGTACATGGCCGCCATGACGCCCGAGCAGCGCGCCGAGTTCGCGGCGAAGGCGGCCGAGTTCGCCGCAAAGGCCGACGCCGAGACCGCGGGCAAGGCCGAGGTGGGAGACGCTTCGCCGGTGGTCGCCGACGAAGAGCCGGCTCCCGCCGCGGAGCAAGCCCCGAAGGCCGAGCCCCCAGCGCCGAGCGCGTAAACGCCCGCCGTTTCCAATCGGGCCGTTTTCATGGGGGAGAACACGCTGCTCAAATACTTCTTCGCCGGCGCAGAGATCGATCCCGAAGATCGGTTTCACCTCAGTCGCAAGACGAGGACGCGCCGGCTGAAGGAGATATACTCCATCCTGCGCAAGCACCATTTCCTGAGGGGCTTCACCCCCGAGGTGTTCCGCGCCGTGCTCGAAGACCTCGGCCCGAGCTTCGTCAAGATCGGCCAGACGTTGTCGACGCGCTCCGAGATACTGCCGAAGGCGTACTGCGACGAACTGGCGAAGCTGCAGATGGAATGCGATCCGCTGCCGTTCGAGCAGATCTTGGACGCCATCGACGACATCTACGGCGACCGGTGCAGCGAGGTGTTCTCCTTCATCGATTCGACGCCGCTCGGCAGCGCGTCGCTCGCGCAGGTGCACAAGGCGCGCCTGGTGAGCGGCGAGACGGTGGCGGTGAAGATACAGCGCCCCGGCGTCAAGGCCACCATGGCCCAGGACATCGACATCATGCGCACGGTCGCGCGCACGGCGTCGCGGTTCATGAAAGACGAGCAGATGCTCGACATGCGCGAAGTGGTCGAGGAGCTGTGGGCCACGTTTCTGGAGGAGACGGACTTCGCGCGCGAGGCCGCGAACCTGCAGGAGTTCGCGCAGCGCAACGAGCAGGTGGCGTTCATCGACTGCCCGAAGGTGTACCCCGAGCTGTGCAGCGAGTACGTGCTGGTCATGGAATACGTCGACGGCATCCCCATCCTGGCCGTCGATCGGCTGCGCGCCGCCGGCTACGATCTGGGGGAAATCGGCGAGAAGATCCTCGACAACTACGCCACGCAGATCCTCGACCACGGGTTCTTCCATGCCGACCCCCATCCGGGCAACCTGCTCATCCGCAATGGCAAGATCGTCTACATCGATCTGGGCATCATGGGCAGGCTCTCGGCGCGCGATCGGGCGGGATTCGGCGGCATCATCCAGGCCGTGGGCATGGGGAACTCCAAAGAGCTCAAGGACGCGCTCATGTCCTTCGCCGTCTCGAAGGACAGCGCCGCCATCGACCATGCGCGCTTCCTGGCCGACCTGGACGTGCTGCTCAACGATTACGGGTCGTGCGACGTGGCCGACATCGACATCGGCCAGTTCCTCAACGACGTTCTCCAGCTCACGCGCTCGTGCAAGGTCACGCTGCCATCGTCCATCACCAGCGTGTCGCGCGGCATCGTCACGCTCGAAGGCACCATCGCGTCGTTCATTCCCAACGAGAACGTCATATCCATCATCAACGCGCACATCCAGCGCACGAAGGATCCGGCGGAAGAGCTGACGGCGGCCATGGAGGACCTTGCCCTGGCGCTGCGGTCCTCGACGCGCGGCGCGCTTGAAGCGTCGCAATATTCGGGCGAGACGCTGAAGATGCTCACGCGCGGCCAGCTGAAGGTGAACATGGAGGTGATAGGCTCGGAGGCGCCGCTGTCGCGCCTCGGCGTCATCATGAACCGCCTGACCATGGGCATCATCATCGCCGGCCTGTTCATCGGCTCAAGCATGATCTCGCTCTCCACCATGGAGCCGCGCCTGCTGGGCGTGCCCATCCTCGCGTTCTTCGGCTATCTGGGCGCGGCCATCCTGTCCGTGTGGGTGGTCGTGGACATCCGCCGCAGAAGGTGAGCCGCCGGAGGCGGAGCGCCCGGCGGCTCGGATCGGCATCGGATCTTCTTCTGAAACGAAGCTGCTGCATCAAAAGGACCGGCGAGGCATGCCTGTGCCGGTCGAGCCGTAGGGCAGGGGCAGGGTCCTTGCCGTCGACCTGCGGAAACGTTGCTGGCTGAGCGGCAAGGGCAGAACTCTTGCCCTACAAGAACGTCGAAAGGCGACTTTTGCTGCAGCCCCTTGAACCAGAGCTGTTGCGCGGCTTGGGATGGCTTCCCGAAGCGCTGCGCCGCCGCCGGCTCGCGGACGGGGCTACTCGTCTTCCGGCAGGCGGAAGTCGGTCAGGCCGCTTTTGCCGCAGAGGATCTCGAACCGCTTGCGGATGATGGCCCGGTACTGGCTGCTCCGGTTCAGCTTGTACGCCAGCTCGTAGGTGGTGAGAGCCTCCTTCACCAGCTCCTGATTGCCGAAGCCCTTCGCGTGGTTCTTCTCTTCTTCTTCGTGGATGGAGCCGTCGAGGGCCAGCGCCTCGCGCAGCAGGAAGTACCCCGTGTTGACGGTTTCGCGTTCGGCGGCCGCGTTCTTGATGCCGCGTTTGGCGATGTCGATGATCTTGGCGTAGTCGTTGACGCCGTGCAGTATGGAGTCGAGGTAGGTCAGACAGCATTGGGCTGCGGGGATCATGCAGGGCGTGCCGTCGTTCGCTTCGTGCTCGTGGTAGATGGCGCTTTCCAGCACGGCACGCGCCTCGTCGATGCGGTCGTCGGCGATGAGCATCTCGGCTTCCTGGTTGTAGACCTCGTCCTCGAGCGGGAGCAGCTCGCGGCAGGCGCGGATGAGCTCGATGCCCTTTCCCAGCACGTCCGATCGCTGGGCAGGGTCGCACGCGTCGGCGAGGGACCGGTAGTACGAGCACGCCCAGACGGACAGGTACCAGTCCCAGAAGCGCTTGGGTATGCTGTTGGCCGTGTCGACGAGCTGCTGGCCCGTCTCCCATTCGCCGCATGAGCCGGCGGCGCGAATCGCGGTGCCGAGCAGGTCGGTGTTGCAGGGGAAGCGCTTGAGCGCATGCTGGGAGAGCTTGAGCGCATAGCGGTAATCGCAGCCCGAAAGATAGGAGTTGATGAAGTTGTGCCACTCCTTCGGCGATCCCGAGACGTCGTCGTGCTCGAGGATCCAGTCCGCCACGCGCCGCAGGTACGCTCCGCCGCCGAGCCGGCCCTGCGGCCCGTCGACCGCCTGTTCCGCCTCGAGGATGGTGGCGAACTGGAATGCTCCCTCCGCGTTGTCCGCCGCGTCGCCGAACGGCGCGTCGCCCGCTCCGAACAGCGAGGCTCGCAAGGCTTCCGCGAACGCTTCCTGCCGGCCGTCTTCTTCTTCGCTCATGCTGGGTCCTTTCCGTTGCGTTTCGATGCTTCCGTTCCGTGAGCCCGGCGCCGCGCCCGCGGCGCCGGAAGGGGCCGTTCTAGCGCTTGCACGCCTCGGGCTGCCCGACCACCTTCGCGAGCGCTCGGGGGTTCTCCGGGCCGATCAGGGCGCAGGCGAGCATGAAGGCCAGGCCCCGCGCCGGGCTTCCGCTCGCGTACCGCGAGAAGGCGGTGCGGGCGGCGCAGACGTCGCGGGGATGCCGGGAGCCGCGTTCGAGCGCCTCGAAGAGATTCGCCATGCGCTTGAAGAAGGCGGGGCCGTCGGCGCGCGTCATGAGCGCGCCGCACCGCTCGACCATGGCGCCGAAACGCACCCCCTGGTCGCCGCTGAAGAACTCGAACGCCTCGTACGCCGTGCCGCCCGCCATGTCCGCGTCCACGAACGAGGCGGCGTCTTGGAACCGGGCGTCCACGAACGCTTCGAATCCCTTCGGGAACAACTGCTCGACGAACGCGCGGTCGCTCAGGGGCCGCCCGAAGACGATCGCCTTGTCCGAGGGGTCGGAAACCGGGGAATCGGCGCGCGCCATCGCCTGCAGGGCGGCGCCCCAGGGAACGCCGTTCGGGTTTTCGCCCGAAAGGCATGACTTGACCAGGCGCAACAGAGTCGGCGGCTGCTTCTGGGCCTCCGCTGCGCTCGGGCTTCGTCCCGAATCGCGGATGGCGGCCGGCCCTGCGGCGCCTGCGAAGGATTTCGGCCTGTCCTCGTCGTTGTCGTAGGCGAAATGGAAGCACAGCGAGTCTTTGACGGTCTCCCACCACTCGTCGGCCTTGGCGTCGCGCTGCTTGAGGTCGGTGAGGGCGATCTCGTCGAACAGCGCGTCGATCTCGCGGATGCGGACTCCTTGGCTGTCCAGGTACTGCTTCGTCAGCTTGATGGGGTCGAGGGCGTAGGCGTAGCCCATCGCGATCTCGTCGAGGGCGTCGAGGTAGGTGTCCTTCGAGAAGTCGTGGGGGTAGCCGTTCCTCCGGTCGGGCTTCTGTCCCCGCACCGCCTTGTGCCCGTCTTCACCCAGCTTCAGCAGCTCGTTGATCTTGTCCCAGCTGCGGTACTTCGTCTTGGCGCCCAGCTCGTGGAGGAGGCCGATCGACACGCGGGGGTACACGATGCCGTCTTTGATGCTGGCAAAGCGTCGGTTCTCATCGGGGAGCATGGCGGTTCCTTTCCACAGGTCGCTCGTCAATTATCGCAAAGTTCCGGCCCCGCATGCGCCGCGAGCCGAAAAAAGTCGAGCCGCCGCGCGCCGTCGCCGCGGGGGTTGCCGCGCACCCGCCGCGCTGCGGTTGCCGCGCGGGGCGCTCGGCTGCATGTTCGCGCGGGATGCGCCCGCGTCCAAGCACCGGCTCACCCCGCGAACCCGATCGGGTTTATGCGCACGGCATCCGCGCCGGACACGTCCGCGTCGGCCAGGGCGGCGCGGACGTCGCCGGCCGTGATCAGCGTGCGGTGCCCGGCGTCTTGGCTCAGTTTGATGACGGTCCGCTCGAACAGCCGCCGCACGCTGCGCGCGTTGGCGAAGCCCGGCTGCTCGGACAGCGCCCGGCACGCGGCGCGGACCTCGTCTTCGGCGTCGGCCGTGAGGTCGAAGCGGTTGGCGCGGGCGAACGCCCCGAAGATGGCGCACAGCTCGTCGAGGGCGTAGTTGGGGAAGGGTATGCGGAACCCGATGCGGTCGCGCAGGCCCACGTTCATTCCCAGCAGCTGCTCCATTTCCTCCGGGTAGCCGGCGAGCACGCACACGAAGCGCTCGCGACGGCTTTCCAACATCTCCACCAGGGTGTTCACGGCTTCGTAGGCGTAGGCGTTGCCGCCGCGCCCGGTTTCGGCCAAGCGGTAGGCCTCGTCGATGAACAGCAGGCCGCCTTCGGCCTGCATGACCTTGTCGCGCACGAGGCGCGGCGTCTCGCCGACGTAGCGGCCGATGAGGTTCACGGCATCGGCCTTCACGAACGTGCCCGTGCCGTCCGTCACGCCCATGCGGTCGCAGTAGGCCAGCAGGCGGCGGGCGAGCTCGGTCTTGCCCGTGCCGGGACTGCCGACGAAGGCCATATGGCAGCTGCTCAGCACGGAGCGCCCGTGTTTGGCCACCGCGTCGGCTATCTCGCGCAGCGTGCGCTTCTGGGCGTTCATGCCGACGAGCCCGGCGAAGGGGTCGTCGCCCTCGCCGCACGCTTGCTTCTCGCGGTAGAAGAAGTCCTCGGCTTCGGCGAACTCGCTGTCGGGCTTCATGGACGACAGGCGCGTGCACGCTTTGAGCAGCGGCGCCTTGCGCGCATTGGGCGACGCCTTGCGAAACGACACGGCGCAGCCGTCGAACACCTGCTTGAGCATGAGCACTGAGCGCTTGCCTCCGCCCTCCTTGAAAGGCGGCAGGAGGGCGTCGGGTTCCTTGACGATGAACGGGAAGCAGGCGGCGCCGTCCTTGATGCGCGCCTTCCCGATGTCGATCATCACGTTGTTCGAGCGCAGGAAGTTCACCGCCTGCGCAATGCCTTCGAAATCGGGCTCGGCGCCCTGGTAATCGATGACGCCCTCGTAGAAGGCGCCGAAGCCGTTCTGGTCCTCCATGGGGGTTCCTTTCGCGACGACGTTGCGGACGATCGGGCCGGGCCGCCCCTTTCCGTGCGAACGGGACGGCTGCGGCGCTTACCAGTCGAAGAGGCGGCTCAGGATGCCTTCGCGTTCGCCTTCGACGCCTTCTTCGTCCCCGTCCTCCTCGGAGGCGACGAGGCACGCTGCGGCCAGCGCAGGGTACGCTTCCTCGAAGAAGGCCCGCGCCTCCTCGAGCGCGCGGTCCATCTCGGCGGGCGATTCGGAGGCCAGGCTCATGCGCAGATCGACTTCGCCGTCCAGGGGATCGACCGAGAGGCGCAGCCATTCAGCGCGCCCTCCGTGCTGGGCGTTGTCCATGATGGCCTGCAGGAAGGCGTCCGCTCCGCCTTCGGGGACGCGGACGGGCGGGTACAGGGAGAGGTGGGGCTGGGGCGAGCGCTGGTACAGCACGCCGATTCGCCCTGC
Source organism: uncultured Eggerthellaceae bacterium (assembly GCA_958454405.1). Taxonomy (GTDB): domain Bacteria; phylum Actinomycetota; class Coriobacteriia; order Coriobacteriales; family Eggerthellaceae; genus Enteroscipio. Next base: position 13,038 of record CAUEBO010000010.1, read on the forward strand.
GGGCGTTTCGAGATGGCCCCAGGCGCGCTCGTCCGGGCCGGGATTGAATTCGACCAGGTGCGATGCGGGAACGGGGGCGGTGACGGCTTCGATGGTCATTCAAAGCTCCTTTGTCGAGGGGGGTCAAGGGGATGCGGGGCGCAGGCGTCCCGCCAGCCGGGTTAGTCGGCGAAGACGTCGAGCGCGGTCCTGCCTCCGTAGGCGATGGCGTTGAACTTCGGCGCGTACGCCCTGACGGTGCTCAGGGCCAGCCCCAAGCACAGGCTCAACGTGTCCTCGTCCTGCCGTCCGCGGATCATGCGGCCGAACCGGCTCAGGAACCCGTCTCCGCCGTCGTTGTCCGGCAGCCCATCTGCATCCGAAGGCTCTTCCGGGCTCTCAAGCATGCTGTTGTCCAGGTCGAAAGCGAACATGATGGCGTGCTCCCCCGGTTCGAGCGGCTTGAAGCCGCTCAGGCGGAAGGTGTTGTTTCCCAGCAGGATGAGCTTGTTCGCCTCCTCGCGGCAGCGCGCGGGCATGCGGATTCCGGTGTCGACGGCGACGCGGGCCAGGTTGTTGACGGGGCGCACCTGGACTTCGGCGTAACAGCATCCGAACGACAGCGGCATGCCGCGCCATGCGTCGCCGTCCTTCGCGAACGGGATGGGGTGGCGGGCGAGGACGCGTTCGACCAGGGCGTCCGTCACGAAGCCGTCGTCCAGCTCCGTCAAGCCGTCGAGCTCGGTTCCGTCGAAGCCGATAAGGGGCTCGTCGGCTGTGTCGGTTGAAGCGGTGCTTTCTCCGTCGCCGAACGGCGGGGCGTCGTCCGGTGCGGGAGTGCCGAAGGGGAAGTCGTTGCGTGCCATGGTTCGTTCCTTTCGTCGAAGATGCTCTGCCTGGAAGTCTCGCGCGTTCTTCACCGTCGCGGAAGGGCGGGACGGGGGCGCTTCCGGGGCGGTTCGACCTCCACCTGAAAGACCATGCGGGAGCGGTTGCGCGCCACGTTGATCCGCAGGGGGCGCAGGGGATGGGGAGCCAGCTCGCGCCCTGCCGCGGCTGCGAGCTCCTGGAAGAACGCTTCGTCCGCCCCTTCGATGCGCGGCAGCTGGAAGACCACGGGATTCTCTCCTGCCGCCTTCGCCTCGTGCACGAGCTGCTCGAGCGCGCGTCGGGAATCGGCGAACCGCCCGATGCGGCGGTAGAAGCCGAACGGGTGAGGGCAGGGCGGATAGGCTGCGCCGTCCGGCTCGCAGTCGCCATCGACCTCCTCATCGCTCAGGCAGAAGTAGTCGTAGCGTGCGACCGACGTGCTCAGCGCAGCGTCGAACGTGGCGTCGACGTGGTACCAGTGCGTGCCGGCCTCCGCAGCGAGCCGAACGAGGTTCCAGGCATGGGGCTCGGGCCGCCTTGCGCCGTCGGAGAGCGCCGGGTTGCCGCGCGTGCGGCCCGTGGCCACGATGCAGGGGATGCCGCAGCGGTCGCACAGGTACTTCAGGGCCTTGGCCATGCTCTCGCACACGCCGCCTCCGAAGAGGAGGGCGCCGGTGGCCTCGTGCGCATGGGTGCCGGCGCCTTCCCCGTACGAGAAGCGGGCGATGAGCCAGTCGTGCAGGGCGCGCAGCTGCTCGGGTTCGGCGCGTCCGCGCACGTCGCCCACGATGCCGTCCGTCGTTGAGGACAGCTTCTCCCGCATCATGCGGGCCTCGTCCGCGGGAATGCGGTAGATGGGCTCGACCAGGGCCTTCCCCCTTCCGAACGGGCTGTGGGCGAGCAGCAGGCCTCCGACGGAGAAAAGCTCGGGGTTGTCGAGCTTCAATGCGTCGAGCAGGCGCTTGGCTGCGGCCTCGTCGCAGTGTCCGGGAAGCGCGACGGCCCGTTCGCCGCGCATGAGGCCTTTGAGCAGCGCGTCGTAATCCGCGCGCTCCGAAGGCGGGAGCGTTGCCCGGTAAAACCGGCACGGGCTCTGGGCCGAGGCGGCCGCTGGGCGCACGGCAGCCGGGCGATGCGGGGCCTGCCTGCTGCTGCGCGCCCAGGGATCGGCTTCGGGAAAAGCGGTCATGGCGGTCGCGTCCTTTCAGCTGTTGAGGAGGCCTATGAGGATGGCGACGATGAACACGGCCACCAGCACGGTGGTAATCACCGAGACGACGAACGAAACCAGCATGCCCAGCAGGCACAGCGCGAGGGCCGCCGCCACGATGCCGGCGAGCGACGAGAGCGTGGCCAGCACGTAGTGCTTGGGCGAATCGGAGTCGGCCCGCAAGGAGTTGTACAAACAGGTGCCGGCGATGCCCGACACCGCCACCGCTCCCTGCATCCACGGGTCGTAGGCGCCGAAGAGCAGCAGGTACACGGCGCCCGCTGCCGGCGTGATCCAGCCTGCCGCGACGACGACGGCCAGGCTCAGCAGAAGGGTGATCGTCCAATACGCCCCCTTGCTCAGATGGAGGGACGTGAACGCGGCTGCGGGCGCTGCGGCCGCGGCGGCGCCCGCGTTGGCGGGGCGCGCTGCGGCGCCTCCCGTCGATGCTGTCCGGGGGACCATGGCGGCTGCATGCGCGGACCGCTGCGCTGCGCCCGATGCGGCCGGTTTCGGCGCGGCATGCGGGGACCGTGCGGCGCCGATGCTTCGGAGGGCCTTCGCGGCGCGGGCGTCCGCTTCGCAGTACGGGCAGGACGGCCGCTGCTCCCAGTACCAGTGTGCTTGGTTGCAGCAGCGTTGCCGCACGTCGCCCTTGTACCGCGCGATGGCCTGCTGCCATTCGGCCGCCGAGGGGCGGCGGGAGGGATCGGCGTGCCCGGCGACGAAGGCGCGCTCGAACAGGGCGTGCAGATACGGCGGCAGCATGTCCGCATCCGGCGTGAAAGGCGGTAGCTTGACGCCCGGCACGGCGGTGAAGAACGGCGTCTCGCCGCGCTCGACGCGCTTGTCGATGGGCAGGACCGAGGGCAGGGACCCGTTCGCGTTGGGGATGGGTAGGCAATGGTACGGGTGCGCGCCGTTGAACAGCGTGCGGAACACGTGCACGGCAAGCGCCCAGTCGTCGGTCTTCTGCGTGAACGTCTCCTTCGTGCAGTCCTCGTAGGTGGCGAACCCATGCATGTTGCGCAGCACTTCGGGGGCTGCGTAGCCGGGCATGCAGACGGCGCAGGGGTAGGTTTTCCCGCCGATGGTGGCATGGAAGGAGTCCGCGTCCACCAGGGCCGCGCGGCATCCGGGGAGCACGGCAACGTTGTTGTCGTTGTAGTCGCCGATCACCTGGCCGGCCTTGTGCGCCTGGTCGGTCAGGGCCGCGACCGACTCGATGACGCACAGCTTGTCGAGCATGCTGAAATTGGCGTCGGGATCGGCGGGGTACTCGTACAGCGAGTCGATGGTGATGGGGGTGGACACCGTGCGCATGCCGAACCCGACGAAGCTGGCGGCTCCGGGATCGGCGTACAGCGCCCCGAGCGGCCAGGCGATGGTCCCGAGCGGGCCGTTCTCCTGGAACAGGTCGCTGATCGACGCCATGGCCTCGATCTTGTTCCGGCGGCTGGCCGCGTCGGCCGGATCGAGGTAGATCTTGGCCACCCTGCCCGGGTTCCCGTCGATGCGGTAGATGGCGCCTTCGCCGCCCTTGCCGATGGGCGGGTCTGCGAGCGTGAGCGGGGTGCCTGCTTCCGTGTAGACGTTCATGGCGATCTCGGCTCCTTTCATGTGCGGACCGCGGAGGCGATGCGGGCTATCGGTTCGCGCCGCCCTTCGGCTTGGTGCGCTTGCGGGGCTTTTTGGCGCGGCGGCGCCCGTTGATCTGCTCGGCCGCCATCGCGCCGCTTTCGGCCACGACCGCGGCCACGGCCGCCGCGCCTCTGCCGAGCTGGCAGAGCGCATCCTCCGCCGCGGTCCTCAGCTCGTCGGCTGCGGCGGAGGGGTCTGCCGCTGCGGGCGCGCCTGCGGATCGCCCGGGGGCGGGCCGCCCTGCGGGCCGACAGGCGGTCGGCGGCGCCGGCGCGGGCTGGGGCGCGGCCGCGGGGTGCGCAGGCTGATCGGCGGCCGGTTTCTCCGCAGCGGGCTGGGCCTGCGGCGAGCCGGGTTCAGCGGGGCGTTCGCGGACCAGGGCGTTCGCCTTCGCGCAGACGGCGTCCCAGTCGGGGCCTTCGTAGTAGGGAGGCGGCATGTCGGCCGGCAGGCGCTCGTCGTCGAACGCCACGACCACCGTCTTGTCGTCGTCGAGCAGCGCGGCGGGAAACGCCTCCAGGTAGCGTTCGGCGTCTGCCTGGAGCGCCTCGACGCCTCCGCCGTCGAGGGCGGGATGGAGGAACCCGCGCACGAGCCTCGTGTCCACGGGGTTGTCCGCATGCCGGGCGAGGATGGGCGGCGCGACAAGGTCTTCCAGCACGCCGTCGGTGCACAGCATGACGGTGGCGACGTCTTCGCAGCGCCCGAATTCCCAGCGGTCGTCGAAGCACAGCGGAAACACCCTGCCTTCGCCGTCGCGCTGCATCCGCGTCACCACCTCGTAGGAGCCGTCGCTGTGGGCAACGACGAGGCCCGAGTCGCCCGACTGCCCGAACGAGACGCTGCGCCCGTCGAACACGGCAAGGCACAGCGTGCAGTCCATCTGCCCCGGCGACTCCCCGAGCCGGGCCGCTTCGTCGAGCACCGCCTCGTAGGCGGCGTAGCAGGCCGCCCGCAGCATCGCGGTCGCGTCGTCGGGGTCCTCGCAGGCCGCGAGATGCTGTTCGCAGTACGCCACCGCCGTGGTCGCGGCAACGCGGGATCCCACGTCGGAGCGCGATTCGCTGCCCAGCCCGTCCGCGACGGCGGCGATGACCGCGCCGTCGCAGACGGCCGCAGCGCAGGAGTCCTGGCAGGGGATGCCCAGCCTCACGTGGCTCGGGCCGGCAAGGTTCACTTCGTAGTGGCGCAACATGGGGTCTCCTTACGATCGGGGCGGCATCGTCGGCGCCGGGGCCGCTGCCGTGCCGGCGCCGACGGGGGGAATCGCCTAGTTGTTGAGCCAGTCGTCCAAGTTGACGGCGGCCACGTTGCTGTCGGGCGTTCCGATGGGGGTTTTGACGGACAGCTTAGCGCCCGGCGCGCTGACGCTGGCGGCCTTCGTGCTGTTGGCGGCGTAGTCGAAGAAGTCGGTGAAGTCGTAATCGCCGCTGGTCACTTCGAAGGTGCGGCACCCTGAGCCCTCGGTCAGCCGGGCGGCGGCGGCTCGGTCGTACTCGTCGAAGCCGAGGAAGAACACCTTCAGCTTGCCGTCGCGCTCGCGCGGGACGACGTATGCGGCGGCGTCCTCCACGCTGCCCGTGACCGTGTCCATGCCGTCGGTCATGATGATGAGGAAGGGTTTCTTCTCGATGATGCCCGCCTCGTTGTAGCGCCCGCCGTGCTCGCGGATCATGGTGGCCGCTTTCAGCACGCCGCCGTTCAGATCCGTGCAGCCGCCCTGGCGGAGTTCGACGGGGCGCATGTCGGCGATGTTGCACCAGTCCTGCACGACGGTGACGTCGTCGGCGAACGACACGACGCAGACGTCGACGCACTTCGCCGCCTTCTCGTCCTGGCAGACGATGCCCTTGAAGCGGTTGAGGTTGCTCTGGATGTTGCGCATCGCCTGCTCGCTCAACGAGCTTGACACGTCGATGGCGAAGGCGACGTCCATGTGCTCGCGGTTCAAGGCTCCGGCTGCAGGCATTTCGAACGTGCTCATGGTGGGGCTCCTTCCAAGGTGGCGGGGACGGCTGCTTGCCGCTGGGGCCATGAAACCATGCGCCCCGCATGGGTCGGAAGGGCGCCCGCGGGGCGGCGCGGGGGCGCGCCCGGCCTGCCGGCGCGGGCCCGCCGCCGCGGGCGCGCTTGGGAAGCGCAGCCTGGAGCGCATGGAGCTGCGCGGCTGCAACTGTTCTTCAAACCGCCGTTTAACCTGCTCACAAGGTTTGCAACCAAAAGTTGCGGAAAATTCCAACTGGAAGCGGTCGCGGCCGCCTTCCCGCAACCGTACCCTTTTGAGTACGCTATGATGGAAGGAACGAGAAAGGTGCACGACCATGAACGTTGAGATCGCGCAGCGCCTTGCGGCGCGCCGCAAGCAAGCTGGATTGTCGCAGGAGGCGCTCGCCGAGCAGCTGGGGGTCTCGCGCCAGGCCGTGTCGAAATGGGAGCGCTCGGAATCGTCCCCCGACACCGACAACCTCATCGCCCTCGCGCAGCTGTACGGCGTGTCGCTTGACGACCTGCTGTACGTGGGCGACGAGATGAGGGACGACGTGGCGTTCGAGGCGGCCGATCGGGCGTCTGAACGCGCGTCGGGATCGGACGGGGCCCGCGCGGACGGCGCAGCGCCGGGCAACGGCGCTGCGGCCGCGGCTCCCGCGACGGGCGCCTCCGCAACGGATGGGAGCGCGGCTTCCCCGGCAGGCGGAGAAAGCGCCGCTTCAGCTTCGCCTTCAGAGGCCGCAGACGAGGATGCGGGCGACAAGGCGCAGAAGGTGCGCATCGGCCTGGGAGGCATCCACGTGCTCGACGGCGACGACTACGTGCACGTGTCGTGGCGCGACGGCGTGCACGTGAAGGACGGCAAGAAGGGCGAGGAAGTGCACGTGGGCTGGGGCGGCATCCACGTGAAGGGTCCGAAAGAGGACGGCCCCGCCCCGCAGGATGCCGACGGGCAGGCTCGGAAGAACAGTGAGACGGGCGAATGGTTCGGCATGACGGACGAGGGCGTCGGCGGCCGCGACGACGAGGGCAACGAGTTCGTGGTGGACGGAGACGGCGTGGTCGTCAACGGCGAGCGGTTCGACAGCTGGCGCGACGCGCGCGAGCGATACGGCTACGGCCATATGCACGACGACCGCTGGAACGACCCGTGCGGCTACACCGTCAACGGCGAGCGCTTCGACACGCTCGACGAGGCCCGTGCGAAATACGGATCGGAAGTGGGCAGGACCATTCCCGTGCGCAAGCATTATCTGCGCGCGTTCGAGAAATCGTGGGTGAAGTTTCCCTATCCGCTCGTCGTGATCGTGGTGTACCTGCTGTTGGGCATCCTGAACGACGCGTGGGGCATGGGCCTGTTCCTGTTCCTCACCATCCCGCTGTACTACATGGTGGGGCACGCCATCGGCCGGCGCCGCATCGCGCCGCTGGTGTCGGGCGCGTATCCCATCTTCGTCACGGCGTGGTTCTGCTACATGGCGTTCGTGATGAACCAGCCGCATCCGGCCTGGGTCTCCTTCCTCACCATCCCTTTGGTCGAATGGCTGGTATGGGCCCTTTCGCATTGGTGGCGCGACCGGAAGCGCCGCAAGCGGGCCACGAAGGACGGTCCCATCGACGTCGAGGCGGAGTAGGGCTTTTCGGGGACGCGGGCTGCAGATGCGGCCCGCGTTCGCGTTTCGGGCAGATTGGACAAACGGTTGACGATGGCGCACAATAGCGCGCAGGGGGGAGCTTCGCTGCGGGGGGAGTGCGCGGTCCATGGTCAGTTCTTACATCGCTTGGTACCTGTTTCTCGCCGGAGCGGGCGGCGGCGCGTTCCTCATCGGGTCGTCCGTGGATCTGACGCTGCGCTACCGCGATTCGTCGTGGCTGCGGCGCGCGAGCGCGGTCACCGATGCGGGCCTGCTTGCCGGGCCGGTGCTCGTGGCGTTGAGCGCGGTGTTCCTCACGCTCGATCTGGGCGTTCCGGACCAGGCGTTCCGCTTGTTCTTGGCGCCGACGGGCAGCTTGATCTCGGTCGGGGCGTGGTCCCTTGCGCTGTTCTGCCTGGCTGCGTTCGGCGCGTTCGCGCTCGGCTTCGCCGACGGCAGCCCGGCCGTCCAGGTGGTCGAGACGGCGCTCAGCATCGCAGGCGCCCTGCTCGCCCTGTTCGTGGTGGTGTACGCAGGCGTGTTTCTGTCCCTGTACCCGGCGGTGCCGTTTCTGCACACGCCGCTGGTCCCGCTTTTGTTCGTCGCGTCGGCGCTTGCGACGGGGATGGCTGCGCTCATCGTGATCGGGTTCTTCCGCGCGGTTCGCGACGGGGTGGCGGAGGGCCTGGACAGCATGCTGAAGCTCGACATGGCGCTCGTGGCCGTGGAAGCGCTGGCCATCGTCGCCTTCGTCGTGCTTTCGCTCGTGGGGGGCCAGACGGCGGCCCAATCGGCTTCCGAGCTGCTGTCCGGCCGAAGCAGCATGCTCTTCTGGCTCGGCGTGGTGATGGCCGGGCTCGTCGTTCCTCTTTCGGTTGATGCGGTGTGCCTTCGGTTTCCGCGCTCCACCTTGCTTGCGGTGGGGGCCGCCAGCACGCTGGTGGGCGGCGCATGCCTTCGGTTCGCCCTGCTCATGGCGGCCCAGCGCTTCTCCCTGGTGGACATGAGCGCCCTGGTGTTCTGGCTGTAGCGCGCTTTGATCGGCGATTGCGCGCGATGTCGCATGCCTGTCATTGCGATATGTGATACTATGACAACTATGATGATTGAGAAGACGGCTGAAAGAGAAGTGGTGCTGGACGCGATGGGCTCGTTCCAGGTGGACGAGCGCAGCGGTGTGCCCCTGTGGATACAGATCCGCAAGCGTCTCGTGTTCCTCATCTCGTCGGGCAAATACGAGCGGGGAGAGCGGCTGCCGTCCGTGCGCGAGCTCTCGGTGCGCTTGGGCGTGAACTACAACACCATCAACAAGGTGTACCAGGATCTTGAACGCGACGGCTACATCTTCACGAAGCGGGGCCGCGGCACGTACGTGTCGGATCTGAAGAACGTCGACCTTTCGCTGGTGGACGGGGACGTGGAGGCGCTTGCCGTGGATTTCGTCCAGCATGCGCTTGCCGTGGGCATGACGCCCGCGGACATCCATGATTTGGTGAGCGAGCAGATCCTGCTCTTGGGAGGCGGCGCGTAGGCAGCGGCGCGGCCGGGCATCGGGGGAGCCATCGTGCGAAGCAAGGCGAAGCGAGCTGAAGAGAAGCGGGCCAATCCGGCGGATGCGCCGAAGATCGCGACGGCGCCTCTTGGGAAGAAGACGTCGCGCAACAGCGTGTACGTGTTCGCCGTCACGCTGTTCATCGTGGTGGCCGGGGCCATCGTCGCCGCATTCTGGAATTCGCTCTCGTCGATGGTCGTCGTCGCCGCCGTGGTGGCGGGCGTGATAGCGGCGCTGAGCATCCGCATCGCGCCGCAATGGGAGCGCGTCGTGGTGCTGCGCTTGGGCAACTTCAACCGCGTGGCAGGGCCGGGCCCTTATTTCGTCATCCCCGTGCTGGAGCATGCGGCGGCCCATGTGGACCAGCGCATGATCGTCACGCCTTTCGCAGCCGAAGAAGCGCTGACGGCCGATCTCGTCCCGCTCGACATCGACGCGGTGCTGTTCTGGATGGTGTGGAATCCCAAAGACGCCTGCGTCGAGGTGGAGGACTACGCGTCGGCCATCTGGTGGGCCGCGCAAACGGCGCTGCGCGACGCCGTCGGCCGCATCAACCTGTCGGAGGTGGCCACGCGCCGCGAGCAGCTGGACAACGAGATCAAGGACATCCTCGAGGAGAAGACGCGCACCTGGGGCATCACCGTCATATCGGTGGAGATCCGCGACATCGCCATCCCCAAGGAGCTGCAAGATGCCATGTCGAAGGAGGCCCAGGCGGAACGCGAGCGCAACGCGCGCCTGCTGTTGGCCGAGATCGAGAAGGACATCTCGGAGATGTTCGTGGAAGCGGCGTCCGTGTACGACCAGAACGACAAGGCCATGCAGCTGCGCACGATGAACCTCATCTACGAGAGCGTGAAGGAGAAGGGCGGCCTCGTGATCGCGCCGAGCGCGTTCGGCGAGGCGTTCAACAACATCGAAGGGTTCTTGAAGTAGGCTCTCAAGGCGCATCGCCTGTTCAACTCCAATACGGCCGGACAATCAGAACAAATGTTTCACGTGAAACACCCACGTGGGCATGTACGCCGCTTTTCGTCGCAAGCGCTCCGGCTGCAGGCCGTGGCTTCGCGGTGCGCGCTTGCGCCCGAACAAGAGGGCTTTCATGCTCAAGATAGAATAATCACAGAGATTGACTGTCATACAACTATAGAGTACCTTGACAGTAGACACTATGCGGTGTCGGAGGGGCATCCGCAGAATGGTCGGGTGCTCTCAGGACGAGTAGAAGGGGGTATCGTCATGAGCAAGGACGGTACGGGCATCACCCGTAGAGGGTTCGTGGCCGGGGGGGGGGCAGCCGCTCTTTGCCTAGGACTTGGGGGCAGCGCCATCGGCTGCGCGCCGGGCGATAAGAAGCAGGAGGAAGCGCCCGGCACCGAGAAGATGGCGTACGATCCGAACGCGGGGGAGTGGATCCCCACGTCGTGCAACATGTGCTTCAACAACTGCTCCATCCTCGCGCACAAGATCGACGACGTGGTCGTCGAGATCAAGGGAAACCCTGCCAGCCCGGTGGGGAGCGGTCACATCTGCGGCAAGGGCGCGGCCGGCATCATGCAGCTGTACGATCCCAACCGCATCACCAAGCCCATGAAGCGCACCAATCCCAAGAAGGGCTTCGACGAGGATCCCGGCTGGGAGGAGATCAGCTGGGACGAGGCCATACAGTTGATGGACGACGTCATCCACGAAGCGGTCAAGGACAATCCCCATGGCTTGATCGCTGCGAGCGCGGTGGCGAACCTGGGCGGAAGCGCGATCAAGAGCACCGCTTTGTCCATCATCTACGACACGGCGGTCGAGCCGTCCAATTCGGACATCTGCGGCGCCGGCGTCCATCAAGTCAGCGATCTGTTCACCGGCACGGGCAACGCGATGCCCGACTACGAGCACTGCAACTATCTTCTGCAATTCGGGACGCAGGCGGGCACGGCCACCCGCCACGGCTTCAACATGACGGCGGGCCTGTTCGCGAAACGACGCGCAGAGGGTCTTCGCCTGGTCAACTTCGATCCCCATATGAGCGCCGGCGCGCAGAAGGCGGACCTGTGGGTTCCCCTGCGGCCGGGAACCGATGCGGCGGCCGCGCTTTCGATCGCGTACGTGCTCGTGCACGAGGCCAAGCTCTACGATGCCGATTACCTCACCAACCGCACGAACGGACCGGCATTGGTGGACGTCTCGACGCAGCGCATCATTCGTGACAAGGCAAGCAACAAGGCGCTCTACATGGATTTGTCGGACAATACGGCAAAGCCGTACGACGAATGCAAGGAACCCGCCCTCGAAGGAACGTTCGAAGTCGACGGCGCGTCCTGTTCCACGGGCTTCACGCTTTACGCAGAGCACTTGAAGACGTACACGCCGGAATACCAGGAGTCGATCACGACGATCCCCGCCGACACCATCCGCAGGGTGGCGAAGGAGTTCGGCGAGGCCGCTCGCATCGGCGAGACGATCGAGATCGACGGCGTCACCCTGCCGTACCGTCCCGCCTGCGCCGATTCCTTCTCGGGCATCACGCGCCACAAGCACTCGTTCCTGAACAACTGGAGCGTCATGTCGCTCAACGCGCTCGTCGGCTCGGCGAACTCGGTTGGAGGATTCGTCGGCTACGCCCCGCAATGCCAAGGGTGGGCCGACGGCAACCCGAACGCCGGGTGGGAAGTGACGGTGTGGGAGGAAGACGGCTTCATCAACGCCAACACCCTGATGCTTCCGGCGCCCCACTCCGTGTACGACAACATCCGCAACGGGGACTTCACCCCCACTTCGCTCGCCATGCAGGAGCTCATGCCGTTCTCGATGGATCCCCACTTCGCGTTCATCGCGCAGGCGCATCCGGAGTACTACCACACTGAGGACAACAAGCCCGAGGTCATGTTCGTATACGGCACGAATCCCATCAAATGGTGGGGCAATTTCGAAGAGCAGGCCAGGGTGTACCAGGGCTACAAGTACGTCATCGGCATGGATATCTACCTGAACGAGTCCTCCTACTTCTACGATCTCGTGCTGCCCGAAGCAAGCTATCTCGAGCGCTACGAGGTCCTGCCGCTGCATTTCTTGAACCACCGCAACATCGGCGGCATGAGCAATCCTTGGCCGGTGACCATCTGGCAGCCGGTCGTTCCCGCCAAGGACGGCGCGTTGAGCTGCCTCGAGCTGTTCGCGGAGCTGGCCGACCGAAACGGAAAAAACGCCGAGCTCAACGGGTTCATGAACCTGCTGTACCGCGTGAAAGACGAGCTGTCGATCGATCTGGCCAAGAAGCTCGTTCCCGAAGAGTTCATCAACACCGTTCTGAAGTCGAACATCGACGAAGAGCACGACTACGAATGGTTCAGGAACAACGACGGCGTCTACACGTATCCGCGCAAGGTCGAGGAAGCCTACATCTGGGCGAACGACGCTCCTGGCAAAGTGCCGCTCTACTTCGATTTCATGCTGGAATGCAAGGAGAAGGTTGAAGCGAAGGTCGCCGAGCTCGACATTCCGTGGGAGACGGACGACTACCAGCCGCTGCCCGATTGGAAGCCGTGCGTCGACTTCGAGATCTCCGATCCGGCATTCGACATCCTGCCGGTGTACTACACCGACGCCATCAACACGGATTCGTGGAACATGGAGAACCCCTGGATCAACGAGATCAACGAGGCGAATCCGTACGGCTACACGGTCGAGATGAACAAGGCGACCGCGGAAGCGAAGGGCTTGGCCAGCGGCGACGGCGTCCGCCTGAGCAACGTCGACGGCGTGTCCATCGAAGGCAAGCTCGCCGTGTCCGACGGCATCCATCCGGAGTGCGTGTCGGTCATCGGAGGCCATTGGGGGTCGCGTTCGGAGTATATGCCCTTCGCCAAGGGAAAGGGGAGCCCCATCGTCAATCTGATCCCCGGGCAGGATCCGGCTCGGTACGATCACGTCTGCGCTGCGTTCGACCAGTGCGTCCGCATAAAAATCGAGAAGATCGCATAGGGGGTGTGAACCATGACGTACGGAATGCTGATAGACCTGAAAAAATGCATCGGCTGCCATGCATGCGCGGTGGCGTGCAAGGAGGCCCACGGAACGCCTCCGGCCGTTACGCGCGCTCATGTTCAAAAGGAGTACGAAGGCGCGTATCCGAACACCGTTATGAACATCGTCCCCATGCTGTGCATGCACTGCGAGAACCCGCCCTGCGTCGAGGCCTGCGCCGTGGAGGGCGCAACCTACAAGCGCGACGACGGCATCGTCGTCATCGACAAGGAGAAGTGCATCGGCTGCAAGGCTTGCATCGCGGCCTGCCCCTACGGCTCGCGCTACTACCGCGAGACGGAGGACGGGTACTTCGGAGCCGAACTCAACGAGTACGAGGAAGTCATGTACACCGTCATGCCGCAGGGCACCGTTGACAAGTGCACGTTCTGCGCCGAGCGCGTCGACGCCGGCAACGGCGAGCCCCAGGCCTGCGTGGCGGCGTGCCCGGCCGGCGCCCGCATATTCGGCGATTTGGACACGCTCAAGAAGCAGGCGGAGGAGGGGGACGGCTACCAGCTGCTCCCCGACGAGGGCACGAACCCCTCCGTCTGGTACCTGCCGAGCAAGGTGAACGTGTAATACCCGACATCCCTCCCTCCCAGGCGGCGGCCTGATCCCAGGCCGCCGCCGCTTGCCCATCGTCTTCCGCGCCGCTCCCCGCGCGCGGTTCTTCATGCTCGAAATAGGATAATCCAGGCGATTGACTGTCATATATCAATAGAGTACCTTGACAGTAGACACTGTGCGGTGTCGGAGGGGCATCCGCAGAACGGTCGGGTGCCCCCGAAACGAGGGAGAAGGGGGTAGCACCATGAGCGGAAACGGCAGGAACATCAGCCGCAGAGGGTTCGTGGCCGGTGCAGGGGCGACCGCGATCGGCGTCGGCCTTGCAGGCAGCGCCGTCGGCTGCGCGCCGAGCGGCCAGAGCCAGGAGGAAGCGCCCGGCACCGAGAAGGTGGCGTACGATCCGAACGCGGGGGAGTGGATTCCCACCACGTGCAACATGTGCTTCAACAACTGCTCCATCAAAGCCCACGTCATCGACGGCGTCGTGGTCGAGCTGACGGGCAACCCGGACAGCTCCATCGGCCGCGGCCGCATCTGCGGCAAGGGTGCGTCCGGCATTATGCAGCTGTACGATCCCAACCGCATCACGAAGCCGCTCAAGCGCACCAATCCCAACAAGGGCTTCGACGAGGATCCCGGCTGGGAGGAGATCAGCTGGGACGAGGCGTACGACCTGGTGGACAAGAACGTGAAGGAGGCCATCGAGCGCAGCGGCCCGCATGCCGTCACCGGCATGTCCATGGTGGCAAGCCAGATCGGCTCGCTGGTGCGCCATACGGCGCTCGGCGTGATCTACGGCAACGCCGAAGGCAGCTGCTCTGACATCTGCGGCGCCGGCGTCCACCAGATCGAGTACCTGTTCACGGGCACGGGCAACGCGCGTCCCGATTACGCCAACTGCAACTACGTCATCCAGTTCGGCACCAATGCCGGCGCTGCGACGCGCCACGGCTTCAACATGACCGTCGAGCCCTTCGCCGAGCGCCGTAAGAACGGCCTGCGCCACGTGGTGTTCGATCCCCATATGGGCGCTGCGGGCGAGAAGGCCGACCTGTGGGTGCCCATACGCCCCGGCACCGACGCCGCCGCGGCCCTTTCCATCGCCTACGTGCTCGTCCATGAGGAGAACCTCATCGACACCGAGTTCCTCACCAACCGCACCAACGGCCCGTCTTTGGTCGACCCGGACACCAAGCGCATCGTCTTCGACGAGCAGACGGGGCATTCGCTGTACATGGACGCCGACGGCGCGGCGAAGCCGTACGACCAGTGCAGCGCGCCGCAGCTCGAGGGAACCTTCGAGGTGAACGGCAAGCAGTGCCCCACGGCCTTCACGCTGTACAAGGAGCATCTGAAGACCTACACGCCCGAGTACCAGGAGGGAATAACCACGGTTCCCGCCGCCACCATCCGCCGGATCGCGAAAGAGCTCGGCGAGGCGGCCTGCATCGGCCAGACCACCGAGGTCGACGGCGTGACGCTGCCCTACCGTCCCGCTGCGGTCGACGCGTTCTCCGGCATCACGCGCCACAAGCACGCGTTCCATACGTGTTGGGCCGTGTTCAGCCTGAACAACCTCATCGGCTCGACGAACGCCGTCGGCGGGTTCTGCGGCTTCGACCCCATCTGCAACGGCTGGGCCGACGACAACCCGAACATGTCGTGGCGTCCCGGCCTGTGGGAGCCCGAGGGCCTCATCGACTGCGCCGGCCTGCTGCTCGCGTTCCCGAACTCCTACTACACGAAGGTGTACGAGAGCGACTACACGCCCACGACCATGGGCATGATGGAGATCCAGCCCATATCGGAGGACAACCACTTCGAGCACATAGCCCAGGCCCATCCCGACCTGTACCACACCCAGGCCGCCGAGGTGGCCATCTGCTACGCGTGCAATCCCATCAAGTGGTGGGGCAACTACGACGAGCAGGCCGAGATCTTCAAGAACTACCAGTACGTGGTGGGCATCGACATGTTCCTGAACGAGTCGTCCTATTTCTACGACGTGTTCCTGCCCGAATGCTGCTATCTGGAGCGCACCGAGCCGCTGCCCCACGCAGCGGGCAACCACCGCGTCATCGGCGGCATGGACAACCCGTGGACCGTTCCCGTGTGGCAGAAGGTCGTCGATCCCAAGGACGATGCCCCTTCCAGCTGGCAGCTGTTCGGCGAATTGGCCAACCGCGCCGGCAAGAACGCCGAGTTCATCCAGACGCTCAACGGCATGTTCCGCGTGAAGGAAGAGTACTCGGTGCCCCTGGACCAGAAGCTCGACGTGGAGGCGTTCGCGGACTCCATCCTGAAGTCCAACATCGACGAAGAGCACGACTTCGCATGGTTGAAAGAGCACGCCGTGTACGATCATCCCCGCACGGTTGACGAGGTGTACATCTGGGCCAACGGCGATCCGGGCCGCGTGCCGCTGTACTTCGACTTCATGCTGGAGGCCAAGGGCAAGGTGGAGGCCAAAGCCGCCGAGCTGGGCATTCCGTGGGAGACCGACGACTACCAGGCCCTGCCCGACTGGAAGCCCGGCTGCGGCTACGAGGTGGCCGATCCCGCGTTCGACATCCTGCCCGTGTACTACACCGACGCCATCAACACCGACTCGTGGCTCATGGAGAACCCGTACGTCAACGAGATCAACGAGGCGAACCCCTACGGCTACACCATCGAGATCAACGCCGCCACGGCCGAGGCGAAGGGGCTGGTGGACGGCGACAAGGTGAGGCTCGCCACCGCCGACGGCGTGTCGGTGGACGGCGTGCTGGCCACGTCCCAGGGCGTGCATGCCGAGTGCGTGTCCGTGATCGGCGGCCACTGGGGTTCGAAGTCGGCCTACATGCCCAACGCGAAGGACAAGGGCGTTCCCATCGTGCACCTGGTTCCCGGCCAGACTCCCGACCGCATGGACCATGTGTGCTCGGCGTTCGACCAGTGCGTTCGCGTCAAAATCGAGAAGATCGCGTAGAGGGGGTGTGAACCATGACGTACGGAATGCTTATCGACCTGAAGAGGTGCGTTGGTTGCCACGCGTGTGCCGTGGCATGCAAAGAGGCGCACGGCACCCCTCCCGCGGTGACGCGCTCGCATGTGAAGCGGGAATTCGAGGGGACGTACCCCGATGCGCGCAAGACGGCCGTCCCCATGCTGTGCATGCACTGCGAGAACCCGCCCTGCGTCGAGGCCTGCGCCGTGGAGGGCGCGACCTACAAGCGCGACGACGGCATCGTGGTGGTGGACAAGGAGAAGTGCATCGGCTGCAAGGCCTGCATCGCGGCCTGCCCCTACGGGGCCCGCTACTACTGCGAGTCCGAGCAGGGCTACTTCGGCGACCTCAACGAGTACGAGGAGGTCATGTACGCGGCCATGCCGCAGGGCACCGTTGACAAGTGCACGTTCTGCGCCGAGCGCATCGACGCGGGCGGCAACCAGCCCCAGGCTTGCGTGGCCGCGTGCGTTGCGGGCGCCCGCATATTCGGCGATTTGGACACGCTCAAGAAGCAGGCGGAGGAGGGAGACGGCTACCAGCTGCTCCCCGACGAGGGCACGAACCCCTCCGTCTGGTACCTGCCGCACAAGGTGAACGAGTAATCCTGGCATCTCTTCCCTCCCAGGCGGCGGCCCGGCTTCCGGGCCGCCGCCGTGCATCCGCGCCGTCCGCGCGGCGTGCGGAAGAATCGCATCGGCCTTTCGAAGGAGGCGTCCCATGGCATGCGCACCCGTGATGGAGCGAACCGGCTCGGGATCGAAGGAGGCGGCGTGCGTGCGGATGCCCGTGCGCAGGTTCGACGGGAGCACCCAGCGCTTCGTCGAGCGGCCCGATGCGGTCATCCAGGAGACGTGCCTGTCCCTGTGGGTGGACGGCGCGCTTTGCTGCGAGACCACGTGCTCGCCGTGGGACGTCGAAGAGCTGGTCGTCGGCGTGCTCTTCATGCGCGGAGCGATCGATCGCGCCGAGGACATACGGCGCCTCGAAGTCGATCTTGAGAAGGGCGTCGCCTCGGTGCTCCTTGCGCCGCCGCGCGCCGGCGAGGGCGCCGTAGGGGATCGCCGGGCTTCGGCAGCGCGTTTCGCCCCTGATGCCGCCGCTCCGGTGACGACGCTTTCGCCCTCCGAGGTCAACGAGAGAATCCAGCTGCTCGAAGACCGCTCGCTGCTCTTCAAGCGCACGGGAGGCGTGCACAGCGCCGTGCTGGCCGACGAACGCGGCGTGCTCGCATGGCTCGAGGACATCGGGAGGCACAGCGCCCTCGACAAGCTGGCCGGGTGGTGCCTCTTGAACAAGGTGGACGTGGCGGACAAGATCCTCCTGTTCACCGGGCGCGTCCCGCGGGAGATCGTCGTGAAGGCGGTGCGGCTGGGATGTCCCATCGTCCTGTCGCCCGGCGCGCCCACCGACCTGTCGATACGGCTTGCCGAGCGGGGCGGCATCACGCTCGTCGGATTCGGCAAGGGCGGCTCGTTCAACGTCTATTCCCATCCCGAGCGCATCGTGGCCTAGGCGAGCGCGCCTGTCCTGCGGTCCGTGCAAGGCGAGCAGGCGCGCCTGCCCTGAAGGCAGACGTCCCCGGAGAGCAAGCTCTCCGGGGACGTCTGGGATTTCCGAATGATCGTCGAGGCCGTGCGGCATCGGCCTCGGCACCGCCGCGCCTCCGATGCGCGCTTCGGCGCTCGGGCCGCGGTTCGCCTAGTTGACGAAGCGGCTGTAGTCGTAGCCGCCGCTCTGGCGCGCGGCTTTCTTGCCGGTTTCCTGCTTGCGTGCGGCGCCCGCGCCCTGGGGCGCGTCGGAGCGCTTCTTGCCCTTGCGCTCGACGCGCAGCTTCGCGCTTTCGGCGTTGCGGCTGCGGCCGCCTTCGCGCTTGTCGCTTTCGAAGCGGTTGCCCTCGGCGCGGTTGCTGCGGCCGGGACGGTTGTCGCGGCCGTCCTGCGAGCGCCTGCCCGCGCCTTTGCCGGCCGAGCTCGGATGGCTCTCGCGCGAGAACCCGCCCTTCGCGCCCCTGGCCTGTTTCGGCTTCGAGCCCTTGTAGCCGCCCTTGCCGCCCTTGGGCTTCTGCAGCACGGACGCGTCCAGCTGATAGGTTTCCAGCTCCATGAACGGGATGTCCTTGCCGATGAGTTTCTCGATGTCCTTGAGCGTGCGGTTCGATTCGCGGGTGACGAATGAGATGGCGTAGCCCTGCTCGCCCGCGCGGCCCGTGCGGCCGATGCGGTGCACGTAGTCCTCCGGCATGTCGGGCAGGTCGAAGTTGATCACGTGGTCGACTTCGGGCACGTCGATGCCGCGCGCCAGCACGTCGGTGGCCACGAGGATGGACGTCTTGCCGCGGCGGAAGTTCTCAAGCGCGCGGCGGCGCTGGCCCTGGGACTTGTCGGAGTGGATGGATTCGGCGCGGTAGCCGGCATGGCGCAGCGTCTCGGCGCACTCCTCGGTGCGGTTCTTCGTGCGGGCGAACACGATGATGCGCTCCGAGCCCTTCTCCTCGAGCACGGCCTGCAAAAGCTCGGGCTTCTTGAAGTTCTGGATGGGCATCATGAACTGCTCCACCGTCTTGGCCGTCTCGCCCTTGTGGGCGATCTCCACCACGGCGGGATCGCGCAGAAGCGAGCCGAGGTTCTTCTCGATGGAGCGGTCGATGGTGGCGGAGAACAGCAGCGTCTGGCGGCATTCCGGCGTGGCGTTCACGATGGTGGTGACGTCGGGCAGAAAGCCCATGTCCAGCATGCGGTCGGCCTCGTCCAGCACGAGCGCGTCGATGCTGCCCAGGTCGACGACGCCGCGGGTCATGAGGTCGTTCAGGCGTCCCGGCGTGGCGATGAGCACGTCGGTGCCGCCGCGGATCTCCTTGATCTGGGGGCCGTAGGGCGTGCCGCCGAACACGGTGGTCACGAAATGGCCGGTCTTGCGGGATATCTGCATGCACGTTTGCGCGATCTGCTGGGCGAGCTCGCGGGTGGGGCTGACCACCAGCACGCGCGGCGCGCGGTTGCGCCCGCGGACGCGGGGTAGGGTGCTCAAGATGGGCAGCAGGAACGCTGCGGTCTTGCCCGTGCCGGTGCTGGCCGCGGCGATGAGGTCGCGCCCTTCGAGGACGAGCGGGATGGCCTGTTCCTGCACGGGGGTGGGTTGGTCGTAGCCCAAGCGCTCGACGGCGGCCAGGGCGGCCTCGGACAAGCCGAGATCGGCGAATTGCGTCATATTCCGTTCCGTTTCTCTTCGACGGGCGCCTGCCCCATGCAGCGCGCCTCGTTGGTCGCACCCGCTCCTGCGGCGTGCTTGCGCTTGACTCGAGCCGCTTTCTGCAATCCGTAGACGGGGCACATGGCGATGCGCGCGAAAAGAAACGAGAAAGAATTTCGTGTGAAGCGGCTGTCCAGTATGAACGTTTCCGCAACGGCAGGGCGCCGGCATGTTCGAAAAGGCCGGTTTTGTGTGCGAATCTCCATGGACGCCGTGCAGGCTTGCCCCGTTGAAGCGGCGTCCTCCAGCGCGGCGTTGCGCCGGGGCTCTGTGCTAGAATGACGGGCGAAGGGGACGCGCGCGATAGGGGGGAGCGCACCGTGTTCAGCTCGTTCATCGTGTGGTACCTGGTGCTTGCCGGCGCCGGAAGCGGCGCGCTCGCCGTGGCCAGCGCGAGCGAGCTCCGGCGCGCTCCGGGCACGGGCTCCGTTGCCGGCCCGGCTTCGCTCGGCCGGGCGGGCTTCGTCGTCGCGCCGCCGCTCGTGGCGCTTGCGAGCTTCGTCTTGATGCTCGACCTCGGGCGGCCCGAGCGCATCTGGGGTGTCGTGCTGCATCCGTTCCATTCCGTCGCGTCGATCGGCGCGTTCTCGTTGACGGTGACGTTCGTCCTGGCGGTGGCGACCGTCGTCGGCCTGTTCGTTTGGAAAAGGCCGGGCGCGGCCGCCGTTCGCGCCCTGCTGGTCGCGAACATCGCGTTCGCGCTCGTCACCATGACGTATTCGGGGCTGCTCCTCTCCACGCTGCGCTCCGTCCCGTTCTGGGAAACCCCGCTCATCCCGGTGCTGTTCGTGGTGTCGTCGCTCTCCTCGGGCATCGCCTGCATCATGGTCGCGGGGTTCTTCCTGAGCACGGACGATCGCGGCGCCGACGCGCTGTGGACCTGGTCGACCGTGCTTTCCCTGGTCGAACTCGTCGTCCTTGTGGCCCTGCTCGTCCAGGCGGCGGCGTCGGGCGTCGCGGCGCAGCACGCTCTGGGCGAGCTGCTGCACGGCAGCGCGGCCCTGCTGTTCTGGCCGGGCATCGTGGGGGCGGGCATCGTGTTCCCGATCGTCTGCCATGCGCTTTCGCATGCCTTTCCCCGCCAGGTGCTGGTGCTCGCCTCCATGATCGGCGTCCTTGCGGGGACGGTGTGTCTGCGCTACGGCATCGTGGACGTCGGGATCGGCACGATCGAAGCCGCCGGAACAGTGCTCTAGGGTGTATAATCTTAAACTACTATGACAACTGGACACGACAACGATGCGTCCTCGCTCGTCACCATCGACGATTCGAGCGGCGTGCCCATTTGGCTGCAGCTGCGCAACCGCCTCGTCTACCTTATCAAGACGGGCGCCCTCAAGGAGGGCGACCGCTTGCCGACGGTGCGGGAGATGGCCGTGGCGATCGGCATCAACTACAACACGGTGAGCAAGGTGTACCAGGACATCGAGCGCGACGGCTACATCGCCTCGAAGCGCGGGCGCGGAACATACGTGCTCAGGCCCCCCGTTTCAACGGACGGGCCCGATTACGTGGTGCGCGGCCTCGCGGAGGAATACGTGCGCCAATGTCGGGAGCTCGGCGTGCCCGACGGCGACATCGTGGGGCTCGTGCAGCGCGCCGTCGAGGGCGTGCGCCCGGTCATGCCGCGGGTCATCGTCGGCAAAGGAGGAATCGTAGAGGATGAAGAAAGCGCGGAAGGGGCTTAAGGAGGAGCGCGAGGACCGTCGGGATCGGCGGGTCTTCGGCCGGGACGAGGTGAAGGAGAACAGCGCGACGCGCACCGGCGTGTACGTGTTCACCGTCGTCGTCTTCATGCTCGCGTTCGCCGTCGTGTTCGCCGCCACGTTCGCATGGCTGTCCATGGCGACCGTGCTCGCCGCAGCGCTCGTGGCATGCGTGGCGGCCATGAGCGTGCGAATCGCGCCCCAATGGGAGCGCGTCGCCGTGCTGAGGCTCGGCCGCTTCAACCGCATCTGCGGGCCGGGGCCCTATCTGCTCATGCCCTTTGTGGAATACGCGACCATCCACATCGACCAGCGCATCATCACCGACGCCTTCTCGGCCGAAGACGCGCTCACGGCCGATCTCGTGCCCGTCAACGTGGACGCGGTGCTGTTCTGGATGGTGTGGGATCCCAAGAAGGCGTGCCTCGAGGTGGAGAACTACCCGAAGGCGGTGCTCTGGTCGGCGCAGACGGCGCTGCGCGACGCCATCGGGCAGATCGACCTCGCGGAGCTGTCGCTGCGCCGCAAGCAGGTGGACCACGAGCTGCAGGAAACGCTCGGGGCCAAATGCGAGCAGTGGGGCATCACCATCACGTCGGTGGAGATCCGCGACATCACCATCCCTCCCGAACTGCAGGACGCCCTGTCCCGGGAAGCCCAGGCCCAGAAGGAGCGCGATGCGCGCATGATCCTGGCCGAGGTGGAGAAGGACATCTCCGAGATGTTCGTCGAGGCCGCCGAAGTCTACGACCGCAACGACAAGGCCATGCAGCTGCGCGCCATGAACCTGGCCTACGAAGGCACCAAGGAAGGCAAGGGCATCCTGCTTGCGCCCACGTCGCTGGCCGATGCGTTCGACGTCGGGAGCTTCTTCAAGAAGTAGGAGCGGGTCGATTGGCGCGGCCAGTCGACGCGATCCGCGATCAGGAGCGCATGCGGGCGGGCATCGCGTGCGGCTGCTCGCGCCCGCCGCCCATGCGGTTCCCGATCGATGCTCGGGTCCTGCGACGGTCCGTCCGAGTTGCCGGTGCTGCTCATGCCGGGCCGCCTCTGCCCGGGAGCGCATTCCGCTCGAGGCATCGCGGAAATGCGGACCGAAGGTCGATTTGCGAGCAGAAATCGAGGTAGGGAATCGGTTTCGGCGCTCCGGGCCCAGCAAGACGAGCTTGCGCGTGCGGTTTTCGCGCGATGCGCGCAGAGTCGGCGAACGCGACCTGGCAAAACGCCGTCGTCCTGATTCGATCGCGTGCCCTATCTCAATTTCTGCTCAGAAACCTAGGCTAACTTGGACGTGAGACGGCAAGGCGCCATGTCGAGCGCGTGCGGGCGGGCATCGCTTCTGGGAAGAAGCTGCGAACCGCGATGGGCAAGCATTATCCATCAAATAGAACAATCGAACGGCTTTATTTATCATATTCAGCTATGATAATATGACTTTCAGCGAAGCCGGCCGGTTCCGCGTTTGTTATCGGGGGATACACCAAGACGAGATCATGCTCCGGAAGACCGCGCGCCCGCATGGGACGAAGCGCGCTTCCGGCGCCTGAGCGATGCGCTCTGCGCTCGCCACGAGGGGTATGTCCTCCTAAAACGCAAGCGAGGAGGAACAATGTCTGAAACGGTCAGCAAGGCTTCGAGTCTTACGCGTCGCTCCTTCGTGAAGGCGAGCGGCGCCGTCGCAGGCTTGGGCATGGCGGGGGCCATGGTCGGCTGCGCGAGCGGGCAGGAAGCGTCCCAAGGCGGGGGATCCCAGACGGAAGAGGGCGAGTGGATCGCCACGTCGTGCAACATGTGCTTCAACTCCTGCAGCATCCTGGCCCATGTCGTCGACGGCACCGTCGTCGAGCTCAAGGGCGACGACCGCAGCCCCATCGGCTGGGGCCATATGTGCGGCAAGGGCGCGGCCGGCATCATGCAGCTGTACGATCCCAACCGCATCACCAAGCCCATGAAGCGCACGAACCCCAAGAAGGGCCTGGACGAGGATCCCGGCTGGGAGGAGATCTCCTGGGACGAGGCCTACCAGATCACGGCCGACAAGATCATGGAGCAGGCCGATGAAGGACTGCCCGTCATCGTGTTCGCTCTGATCACGAGCCTGCAAACGTGGATCAACGCCATGAACATGATCGGCTCGATGGGCGCCATCCCGGTGCCGCTCAAAGCCGACATCTGCGGCGGCCCGGTCCACAACATCGGCTTCATCCTGACCAGCTGCGGCAACGCGTGCCCCGACTACCGCTACAACAAGTACCTGCTGCAGTTCGGCACGCAGGCCGGCGTTGCCACCCGCCACGGCACCAACGTGGTCGCGAAGATCTACGCCGAGAGCCGCCTCGACGGCCAGAAGGTCGTCAACTTCGATCCGCATATGTCCGGCGGCGCCGAGAAGGCCGACACCTGGGTGCCGGTTCTGCCCGGCACGGACGCCGCCGTCGCGCTCGGCATCTCGAACCAGCTGGTCAACGAGCTGGGCATCTACGATGCCGACTTCCTGACGAAGCGCACGAACGCTCCTGCGCTCGTCGATCCCGACACGCAGCGCATCCTGCGCGCGGAGGGCAGCAACAAGGCGCTGTACTGGGACCAGTCCGACAACACGGCGAAGCCCTACGACGAGGCGAAGGATCCGGCGCTCGAGGGCACGTTCGACGTGAACGGCAAGCAGTGCCCCACGGCGTTCGTCCTGTACAAGCAGCATATGACCACCTACACGCCCGAGTACGTCGAGCAGGTGTCCACCGTCCCGGCCGACCAGCTGCGCCAGATCGCCAAGGAGTTCGGCGAGGCCGCGCACATCGGCGAGACCATCGACATCGACGGCGTCAAGGTTCCGTACCGCCCCGTCTGCGCCGACGCGTTCTCGGGCATCTCGCGCCATAAGCACGGGTTCCTGAGCCACTGGGCCATCACGCAGCTGAACTGCCTGGTGGGATCCATCCATTCGGCCGGCGGCCTTTTGGGCTACTACACCAAGAGCAACGGCTGGGGCCCCGACGGCTACTACGGCTGGGAGCCGGGCGTCTGGGAAGAGGACGGGTTCCTGGAGTCCACGCAGATGGCCGAGCCGCCTGCGCCCGTGTCCGTGTACGAGGAGATCCGCGAGACGGACTGCATCCCGGTCGACGAGACGATGCAGCAGCTGCAGCCCATCACGATGAACCAGCACTTCGGCTACCTCACGCAGGTGGATCCCGAGCTGTTCCACACCGACAAGTTCCAGACCACGCCCTCCAAGCTGGCGATGGTGGTGGCGGCCAACCCGCTGAAGAACTGGTGCGAGTACGAGCAGCAGGAGAAGCTGCTGCGCAGCTTCGAGTACGTCATCGGCATGGACCTGTTCCTGAACGACTCGTCCTACTTCTACGACCTGATCATTCCCGAGCCGTGCTATCTGGAGCGCTACGAGCCGCTGCCGCTGGGCTTCGACAACCACCGCCTCCCGGGCCTGTTGGAAGTGCCCTGGGCCGTCACGTTCCGTGCGCCGGTCGTCGACGCGAAGGACGACGTGCCGTCGGCTATCGACACCTTCGCGGCCATCGCCGAGAAGGCGGGCAAGACCAAGGAATTCCACGGCGCCATGAAGGACCAGTTCAAGATCAAGGACGAGTACGCGCTCGACGACAGCAAGCCCATGGTGGCCTCCGAGCTGGTCGACGCGGTGCTGAAGACCTACACCGAGGGCAACGACCTGGCCTACAGCCGCGAGCACGGCATCTACACCCGCGACCGCACCGTGGACGAGGTGTATATCTGGGCCGACGAGAACGCCCCCGGCAAGGTGCCGCTGTACTTCGACTTCATGATGGAGGCGAAGGAGAAAGTGGAGGCCGCCCTCGCGCAGCTGGAGATAACCAACTGGGAGACCGAGGACTACCAGCCGCTTCCCGACTGGAAGCCCTGCATCGACCACGAAGTGACCGATCCCGAGTACGACGTGCTGCCGGTCTACTGGACCAACGCCGTCAACACCGACACCTGGCAGCTCGAGAACCCCTGGATCAACGAGATCAACCAGCAGGACGAGACCACCTACGGCATCGAGATGAACGAGGCGACGGCCGCCGCCAAGGGCCTTGTCTCGGGCGATGCCATCAGGCTCACCAGCAGGCACGGCCGCTCGGTGGAAGGCCGCGTCGTGGTGACGAAGACGGTCCATCCGCAGTGCGTGTCGGTGCTCGGCGGACACTGGAACACGCAGTCGGAGTACTTGCCGGTGGGACGCCAGCACGGCGTGGGCATCAACGACTTGATCGATTTCAGGGACACGAGCCGTCTCGACCACGTGTGCACGGCGGTCGACCAGTGCATCCGCGTCAAAGTCGAGAAGCTGTAAGGGGGTAGAGGGCAATGGCCTATGGAATGATCATAGATCTGGAGAAATGCGTCGGTTGCCAGGCATGCGTGGTGGCCTGCAAGGAATCGCACGGCACGCCGGCCGGCGTCTACCGTTCGAAGGTGGTGCGCGAGACGGAAGGCGACTATCCCAACGTCGTCCGCACCATCGTGCCCATGATGTGCAACCAGTGCGAGAACCCGCCGTGCGTGGATGCGTGCCCGCAGGAGGGCGCCACCTACAAGCGCGAGGAAGACGGCATCGTGGTGGTGGACGCGGAGAAGTGCATCGGGTGCAAGCTGTGCGCCGAGGCGTGCCCGTACGAGATGCGCCACCTCATCGAGAAGGAGATTCCCTCCTACTTCGAAGAAGGCATGACGCCCTACGAGGACAAGATGTACGCCTCGTTCACGCCCGGCACCATTGACAAGTGCGACTTCTGCCTGAGTCGGACGGAAGAGGGCGAGACGCCCCAGCCGGCCTGCGTGCAGGCTTGCCAGGCGGCTGCCCGCGTGTTCGGCGACCTGGACGCCACCAAGAAGCAGGCGGCGGACCGCAGCGGCTTCCAGCTGCTTCCCGAGGAAGGGACGGAGCCGGCGGTGTACTACCAGCCGCTCGTCGCCCCGAAGCTCGACTAGGCTGACGCGGTTCGCTCCGGCGGCCGGGCTTGGGCCCGGCCGCCGGATACCCGAAAGGCAGGTGCCATGGCTATCGGATCGAACAGCCGCGATGCGGCCGCAAACGCGGCCGGGACCGGCGATTCGTGCGTGAACGTGCAGGTGCACGAGTACCGAGGCGGATCCTACGGCTGCCGCTTTGCCTCGGTGGTGCAGGAGATCGAGGTGGGCGTCCGCCTGGATGGCGAGCTGGCCTACGAGATCAACTGCTCGCCGTGGAACGTGCGCGAGTGCGTGGTGGGGTCGCTGTTCTTCCGCGGCGCCATCCGCTCGGCTTCCGACGTCGCGGCCTTCTCGTACGAGGACGGCGTCGCGTTGGTGGAGACGGTCGAGGCCGCGGGCCGTTCCCCGCGTGCAGTCGGGGCCCCTTGGAACCGGCATCGGCCGGAACCCCTTCCGTGCGAGGCGCCGCCGTGCCGCCTGACCGCCGACGAGGTGAACAGGCTCATCGGCTTGCTTGAAGACGGATCGCACCTGTTCCACCGGACTGGAGGCGTGCACAGCGCCGCCGTGGCCACCAGAGACGGTGTGGTCGTCCGGCAGGAGGACGTGAGCCGCCAGGCGGCCCTCGACAAGCTCATGGGCGCCTGCCTGCTTGAAGGCATCGATCCTGCCGGCATGTTCTTGCTGTTCAGCGGCCGCATGCCGCACAGCATCGTGTCGCGCGTCGTGCTGATGGGCTGCCCGGTGGTCATATCTCCCGGCGCGCCGACCGACCTGTCGTTGGAGCTTGCCCATCAATGCGGCGTCACGCTCGTCGGCTTCGCGAAGAACGGGTGCTTCAACGCCTACACCCATATCGAACGGGTGGTCGCGCACGGCCGCCCGAGCCCGCGCAAGGCGGGCTGACTTTCTGAGACATTTCGCTTCGGACAGCGGGCGTCGACGGCTTCCCCTCCCTCCCATGCCGTTGGCGCCCGCCCGTTCGCTTCGCCTGCGCGGCTGCGGTCCTCCAACCCGCCCTCCTTGGCCGCGAGCCCTTCGGCGGACGCGGCGGCGCCGTGGCGAATCGCTGAAGATGGGCCTCCTCGTCGCCCTTCCTGCCTGCATCTGCCATACTGTTCTCTACGGCAAACGAAGAGCGGCGCGCCGTCCCGAGCGGGGCGGACGCCGTCGAACTGCGAGGACACCATGGCAGACTACATAGAAGGCAAGCGTCCCATCATCGAGGCGCTGCGCACGCACGTGCCCATCAAGCGCGTGCTGCTGGCCGACAACGCGAAGCGCGACAGCCTCGTCGAAGACATCCTGCGCAAGGCGAAGCGCTTCGACGTGCCGGTGAAGACCGTGCCGCGCAAGCAGCTTGACGATGCGTCCGAGCGCGGCAGCCACCAGGGCGTCATGGCCGAGACGAAGCCGTACGCCTACGTCGACATCGCCGAGATCGAGGATGCGGCCGCCGCCTACGCCGAGGAGCACGACGGACGGGCGCTCGTGGTCATCCTCGACCACCTGACCGATGCCGGCAACCTGGGGGCCATCGCGCGCAGCGCGGAGTCCGTGGGAGCGTGCGGGCTGGTCATCCCCAACAAGCGCAGCGCGCGCGTGGAGGCTTCGACGTACAAGAGCTCCGCGGGGGCCATCTCGCACATGCCGGTGGCGCGCGTGTCGAACCTCATCCAGGTGATGGCGCGCCTCAAGGAACGCGGGTTCTGGATCGCCGGAGCGAGCGAGCAGGCCGAGGAGCTCATCTGGGGCTCGAACCTCAAGGGCAAGATCGCGCTCGTCATGGGCAACGAAGCCGAGGGCCTTTCCCGCGTGGTGAAGGAGAGCTGCGACTTCCTGGTGAAGCTGCCCCAAGAGGGCGAGGTCGCATCGCTCAACGTGGCCCAGGCTGCCACGGCATGCATGTACGAATGGCTGAGGCAGAACCAGTAGGTTCCGCTGGCCTACGGCCAGCGGAACGGGTCGACGCTGCGGCCGGCCGCAGCGCCCGATCTCGCGGCGATGCCGGAAGTCTCGCGTACCGAAGTACGCTTCGCCTCCGCCATCCCCACGATCTCGGGCACCACGGCCGCCCTCGCTGACGTGCTGGCGCCAACCGGGGCGGTTGTTTTCGCGCTCCGCGCGAATCGGATGAATGATCGGGGATGGAGGACATGCCCAGGCAACGCAAAAAACTCCTGCTCGTGGACGGGTACAACGTGCTGCGCTCGGGCAGCCGCTATCGCCAGATAACGGGCCCGGACTACACCGACGACTCGTTCAACACGGCGCGCGAGGCGCTCGTCAACGACGTGGTGAACTACGCGGGGCGCGATTGGCGCGCCATCATCGTGTTCGACGGCGGCAGCAACGAGTTCTCAACGGGCGAGGCCGAAACGGTGGGCGGCGTGCGCATCATGTTCTCGCCGGCGGGCCAGTCGGCCGACAAGGTGATCGAGAAGCTTGCGCACGACGCGCGCGAGCGCCAGGTGGAGACGCTGGTGGTCACGAGCGACGCCACCATCCAGGACACCGTGTTCGGCGGCGGGGTGGACCGCATGAGCGCGAACGGCTTCTCGCACGAGGTGGACATGCACGACGAGGAGGCGCGCCTCGACGAGACGCCGAAGACGGCCGAGAAGCGCACCGTCGCCGACCGCATCGACGCGCGCACGCTCGCGAAGCTGAAAGCCCTGCGCGACGGCAGGTAGCGCCCGTTCGCTTCGCGGCATCGGCGCGACCGCATCCGGCAGGTTCCGAAGGCGACGTTTCACGTGAACCATCCGTTCGCATCAATCCGCATGGCGGCGAGCCTCGCGCCGCGTTCGACGTCCGGTCTTCTGCCCGTTTTGTGAATGCCCGACACATTCGTTGGAAGTGTCGGGCATTGGTCAGTTCGTACCGGACTGTTGGTTGTTTCGCAACACTGTGTTGGTTATCATGCAGAGAGACGGCGAACCGCCTGATGACCGAGACGGACGGAGCGTGGAGACGGGCATGGACCGATTCATCCACTTCATCATAGCCAAACGCAAGGCAGTCGTTGCGACGTTCCTGGTCGCCGCCGTGCTGTGCGCCGTCATGATCCCCTTCGTCAAGGTCAACTACGACATGGCCGACTACCT
Organism: uncultured Eggerthellaceae bacterium; assembly: GCA_958454405.1. GTDB lineage: Bacteria > Actinomycetota > Coriobacteriia > Coriobacteriales > Eggerthellaceae > Enteroscipio. Next base: position 42,513 of record CAUEBO010000010.1, read on the forward strand.
TCCTCCCAGCGCGCAGTCGACGAAGGCCGTCGCCATCATGGAGGAGGAGTTCGCCCAGGACGTCCCCAACGCGAACGTGCTCGTCCGCAACGTGGACGTGCCGCGCGCCTTGGCCTTGAAGGACGAACTGGCCGCGCTCGACGGCGTCGAATCCGTCAGGTGGCTCGACGACGTGGCCGACGTGGCCGTGCCCCTTGCGATGCTCGATCGGGCCACGGTGGAAACGTACTACCGCAATGGCGACGCGCTGTTCCAGGTGACGGTGGCCGATGGGGCCGAGGCCCAGGCCATCCCCGCATTGCGGTCGCTCGTGGACGGGGCGGGCGAGGGCAATGCCGTGTCGGGCGAGGCGGCGGACACGGCGCAGATGCGCGCGAGCATGGTGGAGCAGGTGCTCATGGCCGTGGCCATCATCGTGCCCGTCATCTTGCTGCTGCTGGTCCTGTCCACGCTGTCCTGGATCGAGCCGGTGCTGTTCATCGCCGCCATCGGCGTGTCCATCCTCATCAACATGGGGACGAACATCGTGTTCGGCGAAGTGTCGTTCGTCACGTTCTCGGTGAGCCCCATCCTGCAGCTGGCGGTGTCGCTGGACTACGCCATCTTCCTGCTGCACGCCTTCGCGGCCGAGCGGGAGCGCGTTCCAGACGCGGCGGAGGCCATGGCCCGCGCCGTGCGCACGTCGATGTCCACCATCGCCGCCAGCGCCTCCACCACGCTGTTCGGCTTCGCGGCGCTCATGCTCATGCAGTTCCAGATAGGCGCCGACCTCGGCATCAACCTGGTCAAGGGCATCGTGCTCAGCTTCGTGACCGTGATGGTCCTGCTGCCGGCCCTCACGCTTCTGCTGTGCGGGCTCCTGGACAAGACGGCCCACCGGCCGCTCATGCCGTCGTTTCGCAACGTGGACCGGGGCCTGCGCAAGGTGCGCGTCCCGGCCCTGTTCGTCGTGCTTGTGCTGCTGGTCCCCGCGTTTTTGGGGCAGTCCCATACGGTGTTCACCTACCAGAACAGCGCGCCCGACGCCGGCATCCGGGCCGGGGCCGACACGCTGGCCGTGAACGACGCGTTCGGCCAGCAGAACGCGGTCGTCGTGCTCGTGCCGCGCGGCGACGTGGCGGCCGAGGCGGCGCTGTCCGACGACCTCGCGCGCATGGACGACGTGACCGGCGTCCTGTCGTATGCGGCAACGGTGGGGCCTTCCGTTCCCGAGGGCTACCTTGATCCGAGCGTGGTCGAGCAGTTCTATTCGCCGGACTACGCGCGCATCATCGCCTACGTGGACACCCCGGTGGAGGGGGACGCGGCGTTCGCCACGGTCGAAGCCATCCAGCAGGCGGCTGCGAACCGCTACGACACGTACTACACGGCGGGGCAGTCCGCGAACCTGTACGACATGAAGAACATCGTGTCGGTTGACAACGTGGTGGTGAGCGTCGCGGCCGTCGTGGCCATCTTCCTGGTGGTGCTGGTCACGTTCAGGTCGATCGCGCTGCCCATCGTGCTGCTGCTCACCATCGAATCCGGCATCTGGATCAACCTCGCCATCCCGTACTTTACGGGCACCGAGGTGAACTTCATCGGGTACTTGGTCATCAACACGGTGCAGCTGGGGGCCACCATCGATTACGGCATCCTGCTGACCACCCATTATCTTGCCCATCGCCGGCGCGTGCCGGCGCGCCAGGCGGTGAAGGAGGCGCTAGGCGAGACGTTCCCCTCGCTGCTGGTGTCGGCGTGCATCCTGGCCACCGCCGGATTCGCGCTGGCCATCTCGTCCTCCATCGCGGCCGTTTCCAGCCTGGGCCTGCTGCTGGGCCGCGGGGCGCTCTTGTCGCTTGCGCTGGTGACGTGCTTCTTGCCTGGGCTGCTCATCTATCTGGATCGATTCATCCGCCGCACCACCTGGCACGCGGGCTTCGCGCCCGACGCGGCCGCACTTCCGCCTTCCCGGGAAGGAGACGCCTCATGAAGAACCATCGCTGCGCGCGCATAGGATTGGCCGCGTTCCTGACCATCGCGCTGTCGGCCGCCTGCATCCCCAACGCGCTCGCGCTTGCCCAGAGCGGCGCAGGCGGCCCGTCCGAGCCGGCCGTTGCTGACGCGTCCGCATCGGCGGGATCGACCGCGACGTTCGAGAAGTCCGAAGCGGTGTACGCCAACCTTGCCGCCGACGGAGCGCCGGAGGCGGTCTACGTCGTCAACCGGTTCGACGTCGAGGCGGCGGGCACGATCGTCGACGAAGGCGACTACGGGGCGGTTCGGAACCTCACGAACGAGACCGCGCTTGAGCGCGAAGCCGGCAGGACGGTGTTCGAAGCGGAGAAGGGCGCGTTCCTCTACCAGGGAGACGCCTCGCAGGCCGTGTTGCCGTGGAACGTATCGATAGCCTACGAGCTGGACGGGCGCAGCGTGCGGGCCGACGAGCTGGCCGGCGCGTCGGGCGACCTTGCCATCCACGTGGCCACGTCCCGAAACGATGCCGTCGACCCGGCGTTCTACGACAGCTTCATGCTGCAGATCACGTTCACGCTGCCGGACGGGTCGTGCTCCGACGTCGCCGCCGAGGGCGCCACCATCGCGCGCGCCGGGCAGGACGCGACCGTGGCGTTCACCGTGCTGCCGGGACACGACGCCGATTCCCGGCTGACGGCGCGCGTGCAGGACTTCTCCATGGCCGGCGCGCAGATCGTCGCGCTGCCCTACTCGTCGGTGGTGGACATGCCCGATACCGACGAGATGACGTCGGGCATGGACGACCTGTCAAGCGCCGTGAGCGAGCTGGCAGAGGGCACGGAGTCGCTCGCAGCCGGCGTCGACGGGCTGACGGGCGGCGCGCGCGACCTGTCTTCGGGTGCGGCGGCCTTCGGGGACGGGCTTTCGGCGCTGGACGGCTCGTCGAGCGAGCTCGTGGGCGCGTCGGCCCGGATCGAGACTGCGCTGTCGCGCATCGCGGATGGGCTTTCGAACGCCGATTTCTCGCAGCTTGACCAGGTGGGCCAGCTGCCGACCGTGCTCAGGAACCTTGCGGGCGCATTGGATTTGCTGCAAGGAGTCGTGACGAACGTGCAGGCGGGCTACGACACGGCACGCACCGCGCTCGATGGTGCTGTCAAAGCGATTCCCGACGACACTGTGAGCTCGAACGACATAAACGCCCTGAAGGCGCTCACGGCACCTGGTTCCAGCGAGGCGGACACAGTGGACAAGCTCGCCGCTGCTTATACGGCGGCTCGGGCAGTCAAGACGGCCTATGGCGATGGCGCTGCGTTCACGCAGGCGCACAGCCTGCTGGCCCTACTCTCCGCAGACAAGACGACCAACGGCTCCCTGGCGCAGCATGCCGAGGCTCTGCGCGTCGTAGCCTCCCAGGTCGAGTCCTCCGTCGATCCCGACCAGCTGGCCCAGCTCTCCGGGCTTGCGGACGGCCTCGTGCAGCTTTCGGGCGAGTACGCCCGGTTCCACGGGGGGCTCTCCCAGTACGCTTCCGGTTTGGGGGCGCTCGCGAAAAACTATGCTCAGGTGGAATCGGGCACGGAGGCGCTCGCGGACGGCACGGGCGAGCTCGCGCAGGGCGCCGCCCGGCTCAGCGGGGGCATGGGCGAGCTCAACGCGGCCACCATCGAGCTCCCCGAGACCATGCGCCAGCAGATCGAAGAGATGACGGCCGACTTCGACTTCCCCGCGTTCGACCCGGTGTCGTTCGCGTCCCCGGCGAACGAGAACGTGACGGACGTGCAGTTCGTCATGGCCACCGCGGCCATCGAGAAGCCGAAGGCGCAGGAGGCGGAGGAGCCGCAAGCCGAGCCCACGATCTGGGATCGCTTCCTCGCGCTGTTCTCGTAGGCGCGGCATGGCGAAAGCGCCGTGCGGGCCGGTCCCGGACCGCGTGGGAACCGGGGCGTCCCGATCGCGGCTTCAACGGCCAGGGCGCTGCGCGCGTTCCTCGATGCCGTGCTGGATGATGTGCAGCAGCAGCTCCGACATCTCGGCGGGGGACTGCGGCGTGCCCTTCTTCAGCCAGTGGGACAGCATGCCGAGCGCGCCGGACACGGCGAACAGGTACGTGTACTCCGCGCTGTCGGGCACGTCGACGCTCTGCTGGCCGGCCAGCTGCAGGTCCACGAGATGGGCCAGCTCCATGATCTGCTGCTGGAAGCTTCCGTCGCTCTCCTCCAGCAGCATGATGAACAGGTCGGCGTTGTCGCGCGCGTATTCGAGGATCTTCACGACGTTCGCCGTCCTCGACCCGTCTTCGGCGAGCAGGTACGCCCGCAAATCGTCGAGCGCGTCGGCCTCGATGCCTTCCAAAAGGTCCTGCGGGCTGCGGAAGTGCGCGTAGAAGGTGCTGCGGTTCACGTCCGCTTTCTCGCAGAGCGCCTTCACGGAGATCTTGGAGATGTGGTTGTCGCGCATGAGCTCGATGAGCGCGCCCGCCAGCGCCTTCTTCGTGTACTGCACGCGCCGATCGACCTTGCCAGCGTCCACGCGCCCTCCTTCCGCCGCTTCCGGTCTTCGACCAGTATAGCGGCTGGCGAGGAGCCGCGCGTCCGTCCGCCCCTGACATTCGTCGCGATTCCTCATGACAAAACGCGAGAAATGCCTTTTCACGTCAGGAGGCAACCGCCGGTTGCGTAAAATGATTACCAGACATGCTGGTGCAACCGGCGCTGCAACCGTAGGCTGGACGACGTTGAGACAGGAGACCGCATGGCCGCCATGCCGAAGAAGGGATCATTCATGAACGTCGAGATCGCCCAGCGCCTCGCCGAGATGCGACGCGAAAAGGGCTACAGCCAAGAGGAGCTTGCTGCGCAGTTGGGACTGTCGCGCCAGGCCGTTTCGAAGTGGGAGCGCGCCGAATCGTCGCCCGACACGGGCAACCTCATCGCCCTCGCCAAGCTCTATGGAACCACCATCGACGAACTGCTCCGCTTCGACGAAGACGTCGAAGACGACGTGCGTTTCGAGGCGCAGGACCAGGAGAAGACGGCCGAGGTGCAGGCGCAGGAGGCGGCTGTCCGCGCGAACGAGGCCGCGGTGCGCGCGGCCCAGGCGGCCGTGGCTGCGGCGCAGGCCCGTGCCACGGCCGAGCAGGCGCAGCAGGCGCCGCCGCCCGCCGCCCCGTCTGCGGCGCCTCCCGCGCCGCCTGCGGGGGATCCCCGCACTGCGCAGGCGCAGCAGCCCTCCTACGGCGCGCCTGCGGCTCCCCAGCAGCCCTGCGTCGCGCCGGCCGACGCCCGCCGCAAGCACGGGCCCTGGTCGACGTTTCCGTATCCGGTGCTGTGCGTGCTGGTCTTCCTGGTGCTGGGCTTCCTGTTCGGCGCGTGGCATCCGGGCTGGATCGTCTTCCTCACCATCCCGCTGTACTACTGGATCGCGCACATCATCGAGAACGATCCGAACTACCAAGCCGGCCGGCGCTGACGGAAGGAAGAAAACATGGTGAAACTCACCGGGGCGTCGTATGCGAAAATCGCCCTCATCATCGCGTTCGGCGCACTTGTCATCGCAGCCCTCGGCTTCGGCGGATGCGCGGCGGGCTGCCGCAGCTTAGAAGGAGAAACGAATATGGGATCTGCCAGCGTGGACGCTTCGAGCGTCAAGAACCTTTCCATTTCATGGGCGGCCGGCGAAGTGAACGTCTTCGTGGTCGACGGCGGCGACGCCATCGAGCTGTCCGAGACGGGGCCGCGCGGCTTGACGAAGGCCCAGCAGATGCGATGGGGAGTTTCCGGCGATACGCTGTCCGTCGACTACGGCAGCTGGTTCTCGTGCTTCATGCTGGGGCGCAAGGACCTCGAGGTGCGCATTCCCCGCTCGTACGCCGACGATCTCGGGCTCGTCCGCATGGACGCCGCATCGGGAACGTATCGCCTGGACGGATTCGGCTGCGCCGAGCTCAAGGTCGACCTGGCTTCCGGCCAGCTCGACGTGACCGACGTGACGGCGAAGGAGCTTTCGCTCGACGTGGCGAGCGGGCAGGCGAACGTGGCTGGAAGCTTCGCCGACCGGGTGAGGCTCAAGACGGCGTCGGGCCAGACGCGCGTCGCCTGCGCGGGCACATGCCCGCGCGAGCTGGACGCCGACGTGGCGAGCGGATCGGTCGCGGTCGCGCTGCCCGAAGGCAGCGGCTTCTCGGCGCACGTCGACAAAGCGTCCGGCTCGTTCTTCTGCGCGTTCCCCACGACGCAGGACGGAGACCGTTTCGTGTGCGGCGACGGTGCGGGTAAGATCGACGTCAAGCTCGCCAGCGGCGAGTTCAAGATCGAGCAGGGCTAGCGATGCGTCCAGGGCCCGGCATCGAGCCCGGGCCTTGGACGGCGTTCGCGCAGGCTCAGTCCCTCCCGTGCACGCAGCACCGCGACTTCCCCGCGCGCTTGGCGCGGTACAGCGCCTCGTCGCTCAGCTTGATAAGGTCGTCGATGGTGAGCCGGGGGTCGTCGGCGACGGCGATGCCGACGCTGCCCGTGAGGAGTTCCGGGTACCCGTTCGCGCGCGATTCGTCGCTGAGGCGCCCGAGCATCGCGAGGGACTGGGCGCGCAGGTCCTCGAGGGAGCGCTCCCCGAACACGGCGACGATGAACTCGTCGCCGCCCCAGCGGATGGCGGGGCAGTCGGGGAACGCTTCGCGCAGAATCGAGCTGGTTTTGAGCAGGGCTTCGTCGCCCACGGCGTGCCCGTAGCGGTCGTTGATGCTCTTGAAGTCGTCCAAGTCGAGCGCCACGAGCGCAAAGAGCTCGTCCATGCCGCGCTCGTCGAGGTACTCGTAGAAGTAGCGTCGGTTGAACAGGCCCGTCAGGTAATCGGTCTGCGCGTTCATGAGGGCTTGCTCCTCGAGCGCCCGCTCGCTCGTGATGTCGCGGTAGATGCGCAGCTGCCCGGTGACGTTGCCGAACACGTCCAGTATCACGCGGTCGTTGACGGCGAACACCTTGTCGACGCCGCCGATGCAGGCCGAGAACGAGCTTGAATCGGAGAAGCTGTTGGAATCCACCACTGCGTCGCTCAGCACGCGCCGGCGCCATCCGTCGAAGTTGCCGCCCAGCACCTCGGAGCGCTTCACGTCGAAGTACTCCTCCGTTCTGTCGTTGACGTTGATGATGGTTCCGCCCACATCCAGCACCACGATGGCGAAGGGCATGCTGTTGATGAATATCTCCAGCTCGGTGGTGATGTTTCCCAAGTCGGTCACATCGTGGGCGATGCCCACCGTGCCCATGACGCTGCCGTCCTCGTCGAACAGGGGGGATTTGTACGTCTTGAATTGGCGCATGCCGCGCTTGGTCTTCACCTGCTCGTCGAACAGGCACGTGCGGCCGGCGGCCATCGTCTCGTCTTCGGATTCCAGGCACACGTACTCGCCGGTTGCGTACTCCTCGGGCGTGATGTCCCAGATGTAGTAATGCCCGCGCCCTTCTATCTGCTCCTTCGTCTTCTCGACGGTGGCGCAGAACGCGTCGTTCACCTTGAGGTGGGCTCCGCGCGCGTCCTTGAACCAGATGAGCTCCGGCGTGGAGTCGATGGCCGTGTCCAGGTACGTGCGGGCCAGGTGCAGGTCGGCGTCCTGTTTCGCGGCGCGTTGCAGGCGGTCGAACTCGAACAGGGCGCGCGGCACGGTGAGCGGCGCGGGCCATACCGCGTCGACCAAGGCGTAGTCTTCAGCGCTCCATTGCCCGGCCGTGCGCTCGCCCACGACGGCGATGACGGCGCCGAACCGCGCGCCGCGCGCCTCGCGCCTGTGGGCGACGAGTTCGTGAAGGTCGCGGGAGGGGGTGAAGCCGGCATGCCCGCTTCGGGCGGCGATCGCCGGCTCTCCCAAGATGACGATGTCGCTTGCGCAGAACGCCTGGGCGTCGAGCGCGGCGTGCCGCACCACGTCGTGGGAGAAACGGTCGAACGCCTGCGCGCCCTCGATCGCGGCGGCGACGTCGTCCGCAAGGCCGAACAGGCCGATGTGAAGCGTTCTGTGGTACACGGATCCTCCTCTCGCAGATGTCCCCATTGTACTCTTCGCGAGATGGCATGCCGCCTAGTATTTCCCCATGAATTCACTGGGGAAAACAAAACGCCTCTTCTGCATATGACACGGTGTCATATGCAGAAGAGGCGTTTTGTGTCATACTGGGCGCGGAGGCGGTCGAGGGCGAATCCGCGCAGGGAGCCGGGAAAGGAGCAGGCATGTTCGGCGCGTTGACGATATGCTACCTGTTCTTCGGCGGCGCCGGCGCCGGAACGTTGCTCGTGGCTTCCGTCGTGGACCTTGCGTGGGCGAAGGAGCCGTTCGGCGCTTCGGCGACGGGCTCCTCCGCCGATTCGGCGCGTCCGCTGCGGCGCATCGTCGCCCATGCCTTTCTGGCCGGGTTCCTGGCTGTGGCGTTCGGCGTGCTCTGCCTGCTGTTCGACCTCGGACGCATCGATCGCGTCGAGATGCTGTTCCTGAGCCCGACGGCGACCTACCTGACGCTGGGGTCGTTCGCGTTGGCGGCGCTGCTCGCATGCAGCGCGTTCCTTGTGGTCGCGAGGTTCTTCTACCTGCCGGACGTCGGCCGCCGTGCCGTGGTGGCCTTTGAAGTCGCTGCGGTGGTCTTGAGCCTGGTAGTGGCCGCGTACACGGGCATGCTGCTGTCCAGCCTGCAGGCTGTGGCCTTCTGGGACACGCCGCTCGTGCCGGTGCTGTTCACGCTTTCGTCGCTTTCGTCGGGCTGCGCGGCCCTGCTCGTCATGGCGCTGGCCGCGGAAGCTGACGACGAAGCCACGGCCCGCGTCGTCGGGCGGCTTGCGCGCGTCGACCTCGCCCTCATCGCGATCGAGGCCGTGTGCGCCGCCGCGTTCGCGCTGCTCGCCTTGGGCAGCGCGCAGCCGTCCGAAGCACAGGCGGCCTCGCGGCTGTTCGCGGGCGCCGGCAATCTGGCGCTCGTCTGGTGGGTCGGTTTCGTCGGCTGCGGCCTGGTCGCGCCCTTCGCGCTGGAGTGCGCCGCGGAAGCTGCATCCTGGCGCCGCAGGAGGGTTCCCCGGCAGGCGCTGGCCCTGGCCGGAGCGCTCGTGCTCGTAGGCGCGTTCTGCCTGCGCTTGGGCATCGTGGACGCAGGAGCCCATCGCGAGCTTGCGTTGGAGGATCCCCTGGAAGCCGCGGCGGCGCTCGATGTCGGAGAGGCGCTGCAGGACGTGGGACGGGACGCGCCGTCGGTGCCGGGCGCGCCGTTCGGCGCCGTGCTCGCCGCAGCCGATGCGCAGGGATGGGGCGAATCATGACCCTGGAAGACGAGAGGCCCATGGCCTTGATCGAGATCGACGAGAAAAGCAGCATCCCCATCTGGCTGCAGCTGAAGAACCGTTTCATCTACCTCATCACCTCGGGGTACTACAAGCCGGGGGACCAGCTGCCCACGGTGCGCGGCCTGGCCGCCGACGTCGAGGTGAACTACAACACGGTGAGCAAGGTGTACATGAGCCTTGAGCAGGACGGCTACATCCAGTCGAAGCGGCGGCAGGGCGCGTTCGTGTGCGATGTGAGCGACAAGCCGGGCGTGAGCATTTCCACGACGGCCGAGATCGTGACGCGCGAGTACCTGAAGCGCTGCTTCGAACTGGGCATGTCGATAGAGGATATCCAAGAGCAGTTCCAGAAAGCCGTTGCGGAAAACCGCGACCAGGCATGATCGAGAAGGCGAGGGCATGACGATGCGAGGAAAGCACGGCGACGAGCACGGCACGGTCGAGGCGCAGCAGTCGTTCGCGGATGCGCGCCAGATGCCGATGGGATGCCAGGTGGACACGGGGCGCCGCCGCGCATCGCGCAACGGCGCGCTCGTGTTCGCGGGCGTGGTGTTCGCCGTGGTGTTCGCGGCGGTGCTCGCGGTCTTCCAGGTGCTCGCCGGAGAGATCGGCCTGACGGCGCTCGTGACGGCTGCGATAGCCGGATGGCTCGCCTGCTCGTCGGTGCACGTGGTGCTGGAGTGGGAGAAAGCCGTGGTGCTGCGTTTCGGCAAGTTCAACCGCGTGGCGGGACCGGGCATCGTGTTCAACTGGCCCATCGTGGAGTTCTACACGCTGCGCATCGACCAGCGCGTGTCGGCGACGTATTTCGGCGCCGAGGAAACGCTCACGAGCGATCTCGTGCCCATCAACGTGGACGCGGTGCTGTTCTGGATGGTGTGGAACGCCAAGAACGCCACCGTGGAGGTGGAGGACTACGCGTCGGCCGTGACATGGATCGCGCAGACGGCCATGCGCAAGGCCATCGGGCGCACGACCGTGGCCGAGGTGGCCACTCGCCGCGACCAGCTGGATGAGGAGCTGAAGGAGGCCATTGAGGAGAAGCTCAGCCCCTGGGGCATCACCATCATCGACGTGGAGATCCGCGACATCGTGGTTCCGAAGGAACTGCAGCAGGCCATGGCCATGGAGGCCGTCGCCGAGCGCAAGAAGAACGCCCGCATGGTGCTGGCCGAGGCCGAGAAGGACATCTCCGAGATGCTCAAGGACGCCTCCGAAGTGTACGACGGCGACGCCGATGCCATGCGCCTGCGCACGATGCACCTGGCCTACGAGAGCGTGGAGCAGTCCGGCGGCACGCTGGTCATCCCGAGCGCGTTCAGCGAAGGGTTCGTCCCCGAAGCGGCGGGCACGGCCAAGGGCGCGGATGTTGCGGCCCGCGCGGCGAACGCCGTGTCGTCCGCGACGGGGGAGTAGGCGGCTGGACCGGCCTTGCGCCAGGCGCTCAGCCGCGCTCATGCCATGTCCTGGCCGATCCGCCTCCGTGACGCGGGCCGGCCTTTGGAAGAAATCCGGTCCAAACCGCAGATGACAGAAAACGCGGTCGAATGCGCACTCGTCGAGCGCGGAATCGAGCACGCGGATTTCGCGACCAGGCGTTTTGCGCGATCGAGGCGCGCGAAGGGCGCGGATCGACCTTGCAGACTGCACATTCAACCTCGTTTTCTGTCATTTTCGATTCAGTCCAACGCAGCGGACTTTCGGAAGAGCCCTTCCCCTTTGTAAGTATAATACCAGGTGATTCTATATTATCTCCAAAATAGTATAATCTTCTGTCATATCCTGTCATACTTCTGTATTGATAATCATAGTCACGTATGGCAGAATGCGGGGAAGAGGGAATCGGCCGATTTCTGATATGAGGGGGAATCTCGGATTCGCGCTGCGCGCCGACGAGGGCATCGCAGCCGAAAGGTCGCAACCGTTCGCGGAAACCGCACCTGGCTCCGGGTTGCCCAAGGCATTCTTGCATCATGGATGGAGGAGAAGACATGTCGGAAACCAAGAGCCCGCACAAAGGACTCACGCGCAGGGGCTTTTTGAAGGCGACGGGCGCCGTGGCGGGGGCGGCTGCGGTCGGCGCCGCCGCGCAACCGACCCTGACGGCCCTGGCGGAAGATGCGAGCACCGCCCCCGCAGCCGAAGAACAGGTGTTCTACAGCAACTGCGGAGGCAACTGCGGTGGTCCGTTCTGCCGTTTGAAGGGCATCGTGCGCGAAGGCAAGCTCGTGCAGGTGAAGCCTGCGGACATCGATCCCAATCACCCAGCGTTCAAGTCGGGGTGCGTCAAAGGGCAGACCAATCCGCAACGCCTCTACAGCCCGAAGCGCAACCTGTATCCGCTGAAGCGTGTTGGCGAACGCGGCGCGGGCGAGTGGGAGCGCATTTCCTGGGACGAGGCTATTGGCACCATTGCAGAACGCATGATGGCCGCCCAGAAGGAATTCGGCGATTCTTCCATCGCTTTCTGGCATAGCTACGTCGGCGGAGGAAGCGTCCTGGACAAAGCCGTCACGGCGCTGTCTCCCGGCGGGGGCCGATACGGCTCTGCCGTGTCGCTTGAGCGCTTCCTGAAGAAGACGGGCGCCACCATCATGGGGCCGGCGGCCGATAAGGGCTTGCAGTACGCCATGCCTTCGCTGCCTGGTTTCGTTTTCTCGGCTCAGAACGACCTTCCCAAGGCGAGCACCATCCTTATCTGGGGCTGCAATCCCACGGGAGCTTCCCGTTCGCATCAGCATTACCTGCGCAAAGCGAAAGAGAACGGCGCGACCATCGTCACCATCGATCCGGTAGTTCGCCTGAACGCCGTACAATCCGATCTGTACCTGCCTGTGAAACCAGCCACCGATGGTGCCCTGGCCCTGGCCATGTGCAACTGGGTTCTCGACAACGACTATGTGGACTGGGACTTCCTGCGCAACGACTCGGTAGCTCCGTTCCTGCGCAAGGAGGACGGCTCTTTCCTGCGTCTCTCCGATATGGGCATGCCGCTTGAGGTGGGGCCCGCAGACGTCGTGACGGGCGAGCCGACCGAGCTTGATGCCGAGGTGGTGTACGACGAAGCGACAAAGCAGTTCGTGTCTGTCAACGCAGCTCAGAAGCCCGCGGTCCTGGGCTCTTTCGAGGCGAACGGCGTGAAGGTTCGCACCGTCTTCGACTACTGCATCGAGCATATCAAAGAGTACACGATCGAAAAGGCTGCCGAGATCTGCGACATTCCTGCCTGGAAGGTTGAGGAAGTCGCTCGCCTGTATGCGACGGCCAAGCCAGCGTACATAGACATGTACGAAGGCCTCGATCACCACATGAACGTCCGCCACACCTGCAAGGACCTCATGCTGCTCGCCTGCATGACGGGCAATCTTGGAAAGCCGGGAACGGGCGTCCTGTGCGACCAGCTCATGGAGGGCGAGGATTCGGGCAATCCTATCGGCGGCGAGATGAACACTATGGAGCTTATCCAGGTTGAAAACGCCAAACCCTCCATTGCCATGACGGGGATGTACCTGCACGAGGTTATGGAGTCGGGCAAGCTGGGTTCCACGGAGATCCCGCTCAAGGTGGTGTACTGCTTCCAGGGGAATCCGCTCGCCTGCGATTGCGGTCCGAACGAGCTCAGATCGGCCATCGACAAGCTCGATCTGTTCGTGGTCGCCGATCCCCAGATGTCCGACACGGCCCGCTACGCCGATATCGTGCTGCCCATCGCCTTGTCGTGGGAGAAAGAAGATGCGGGCGGCGGCTACGCGATGTACGAGAAGGGCGTCGAGCCCGCAGGCGAGTGCAAGTCCGACATGGACGTGTTCCGCATGCTGGCGGATGCGATGGGTTTTCCCGAGCTGTACGACAAGTCTGACGAAGAGTACATCCGCATGGCTTTGGACACGGAGTTCAACCGTGCCAACGGCTTTACGTACGATGACTACAAGGAGAAAGGCTTCATCGCCAAGTTCGTCGATGAGATGCCCGTTTCCGATGCTGCTCCTGCCGCGAAGGTGCGCAATGCTTTCTACATCGAGAACCCCGCGTCTGTCGACATCAACGAACCTGAGTTCGACCGCGAAATCGAAAGCCGTCCTTATTGGGAGGACGTGCCCGACGTGGTTGAGAACGGCGCCAAGTATCCGCTGCATGCGCTCAGTATGCATGAGATGTATCATGCGCAGTCCATCATGATGGAGCTCCCCTGGCTCGAAGAGCTTCGTCACGAGCCGAAAATCGAGATCCATTTCGATGCGGCCGGTCCCCGCGGCATCAAGCAAGGCGATCTCATCAAGGCGTACAACGATCGCGGCTTCGTGGTGTGCAGGGCGGTGGTTACCCAAGGCATTCGCCCGGATTGCATTTTGCTGCCGCATGGTTGGCAGATCGACGACTTCGTTGCCGGCCACCTGACCGATCTGACCAGTATTGAGATGGATGGCTTCTCGGGCAACAGCTGTTACAACGATATCGTCTGCGAAGTGGAGCTTTGGGATGGAGGGGAGGAATAATGACTCGGTACGGATTCGTCGTCGATACGACGCGCTGCGTGGGGTGCAACTTCTGCTCCATGACATGCAAAGTGGAAAACAACATACCTGATGAAGTCTGGTGGTCGAAGGCCTACACCGATGGCGGAGAGGTGGAGCAGACCCCTGCCGGGGAATGGCCCGACAACCTGTCCATGTCGTTCATGACCGTCGCCTGCCAGCATTGCGACAACCCGGCGTGCGTGAAGGCGTGCCCGGTGGGGGCGACGTACAAGGACGTCGACACGGGCATCGTGCGGCAGGATTTCGACAAGTGCATCGGCTGCCGTATGTGCATGGCCGCCTGCCCCTACACAGGCGTGCGCACGTTCAACTGGGAGGATCCGAAGTACTTCCTTGACTTTCCAGTGGGCAGCGTTGACGCGCCGAAGCATCAGAAAGGCGTCGTGGAGAAGTGCACGATGTGCTGGCATCGCATAGCGAAGGGCGAGCGCCCCGCCTGCGCCGATGTATGCAGGGCCATGGCCCGTTATTGGGGAGATTTCGACGATCCTGATTCCGAAGTGTCCAAGCTCATCCACGAGCGCCCGTACAAGCAACTGCTGGCCAGCGAGGGCACCAGTCCTTGCGTGTACTACCTCGTCTAGGCGAAAAGGAGAACACCATGTCTGAGAACGTTTCGGCGGCACCGGCCGCTCAAGCTCCTGCTGCCAAATTCGGGGGCAGGGGGCTCACTGTCGGCATCGGCGTGGCTGCGGCGGTGACCGTCGTCGGGTTGGCGCTTTGGGGCATGCAGTTGGCGAACGGCTTCATGGACACCAGCATGCGCGATTTCGCTCCGTGGGGCCTGTGCATCGCCTCGCTCATGTTCTTCGTGGGGCTTTCGGTGGGAAGCATGGTCGTGGCGACGGCGCCCAAGGCCTTCGGCTTCGAGGGTTTCGGCGGTCTTTCCAAGATCGCCGTATGGCTGTCCATCTGCAGCGCGGTGATCGCCATCGGGTTCGTAGTGGTCGATCTCGGCCAGCCGTTGCGCCTGTGGGAGCTGTTCGCGTACTCCAACCTGACGAGCCCGCTCATGTGGGACATCATCGTGCTGGCCGTGTACCTGATCCTCTCGATCGTCTACCTGTGGACGCTGCTGCGCGCCGACAGCGGCAAGGCGAGCGAAAAGGCGGTGCGCATCGTCTCCATCGTCACGTTGCTGGTTGCCGTGGCCGTGGTGGCGGTAGACGCCTGGATCTTCAGCTTGATGCCCGCGCGAGCCATGTGGAACACGGCGCTTCTGGGCCCGTGGTTCGTGTCGTCTGCCCTTGCGAGCGGCACGGCGCTCGTGCTGTTGGTGGCAATCGCGTTGCGCAAGGCGGGTTATCTGGCGCTCGATCAGAGGCACGTCGTCAAGCTGGTCAAGCTCATGGGCATCTTCGTCTGCGTCGACCTGTTCTTCTTCGCATGCGACCTGATGACCGAGGGATTTCCGATGGGCTCCGGCGCTGAGCTCGTGGCCCTGTTGACGACCGGCTCGCTCGCCCCGTTTTTCTGGACGCAGATCGTCAGCTGCGTGCTGGCCGCTGTCGTCTGCTTCGTGCCGAAGCTGCGCACCAATCCGCTTATCGTGGCCGCCGGGCTGCTGGTCATCGTCGGCGTCTTCTGCAAGCGCATGCAGTTGATCGTGGGAGGCTTCCAGATTCCCGCGCTCGGCGACTTCTCCACGTTCGTGACGCCGCACACGGTGACCACGGGGTGGAGCACGGGACTGGCCGGCGCCTTCGAAGGCATGATCTACGCGCCGACCCTTCCTGAGATCGGGCTGGCCGTCGGCGTGCTCGCCCTGGGCGTCCTCATGGTGCTCTTGGGCTTGAAGCTGCTGGCGCTGAAGCCGGCGGAGACGTCGAACTAGCCGTTTGCCCTTCTTGGCGGGGCGCGGGCCCTCCTCCGCGCCCCGCCGCCCGTTTCCGAGCGAAAAGAGGAGATGTGAAAAAGACGCTCGTCACGCTCGTCGTGTTTCTCGTCGTAGGCTCCTGCGTGTACGCTGCAGGCGCCCTCTTTGACCCTGCGGTCGGTCTTCCGCAGGCCATCGAAGCGGATTCTCCCTGTCCGGCGACCTCGTGCGCATCGGGCTCGTGCCATGGTTTCGATGAAGTGCCCGAGCCCGACGGCGTGCATGAGATGAGCTGCCCCGAGGCCTCGTGCGCAAGCGTCGAGTGCCATGCGTGGGGTTCGCTGACCACACGCTATTACCAGCCTTCCGACGCGAGCTTGAACCTGTGGTTCCTTCTGCCGGTTGCTTTGGTCGTCGGACTCGTGCTGCTTGTGAAGAAGGTGAAGTGAGATGGATCGGAGGAATCTCGTCGTCGATTTCGCCGCGCTTGCCGTGTGCGTTGTCGTCATGAATCCTGCCTGGTCGGGCGTGGGCTTCCACGAATGGATCGGCCTCGCGTTTTTCGCGGCGATCCTGGTGCATTGCGTTCTGCATGTCGATTGGACGGCCGATGCGATTTCGGGAATCGCGCGCAGGACGTCGACGGCCCGTCTTGGGAGCTTTGCTCTCGCCGTCCTCCTGGTCGTCTCTTCTGCGGTGGCGATGGTGTCGGGAATCTTGATATCGGGCGCGGTCCTGCCCGCGCTGGGGCTGTACGTCGACGGCTACTATTTCTGGGATCCGCTGCACGCGATCTCCGCAAAGGTGTTCCTGGCCGTGCTGATCATCCATGTCGTTGCGCATTGGAAATGGCTGTTCGGTTTCTTTCGCAGGGGAAAGTCGGGTAGAATTGCGGGCAACCGGCCGAAAGGGGACCTCGATGGAAGCCGATAACCTGCAGACGGCGCGCCCGACGCTGCGCGCGTGGGTGGAAGAATACGCCGCGATCGAGCGCGAATGCTTCGATGATCTGGCGAAAAGCGGCATCGATTTCGCTCCGGCCGGCCGATACGATGCCCAGACGCGCGAAGCGAAGCGGCGGCTGCGCGACAAGGGGGCGACATTCAGGAACGGCGATGCGAGCATCTCGACGGGCGCCCTGTCGTCGGCGTGCGTCGCCTGCACGGGCGACTTGAGGAGCAAGACCTTCGTTTTGTCGCTGCAGTGCAACCGCGATTGCTATTTCTGCTTCAACGTCAACCAGGGCGACGGCGAGCGCTGCCCCCTCAACGAGGCGTGGCGGAGCGACGTGGACGAGTTCGACGCCGCGTGCGGCGGCCTCACCCACGCGGGGCTGACGGGCGGCGAGCCCTTGCTGCACCGCGAAGAGGCCGTGGAGTTCGTGCGGCACGTACGCACCAGGCGCCCCGATGCACACGTGCGCATCTACACCGCCGGGGACTTCCTTGACGAAGCGACGCTGGAGGAGCTGCGCGACGCAGGCCTCGACGAGCTGCGCATGAGCATCAAGCTGGACGTCCTGGACGTCGATCGCGCCGACGGGATCATCGACGACGCCATCGAGACGCTCGCGCGCGCGAACCGCTTCATTCCCCAGGTGATGGTGGAGATGCCGGTGATCCCCGGCACGGGCGGGCCGATGCGCCGCCTGCTGGAGCGCCTTGACGGCATCGGCGCGTTCGGCATCAACCTGCTGGAATTCGGCTATCCCATCGGCGACTGGTCGGCGTTCCGCAAGCGCGGGTTCCAGGTGCGCAACCCGCCGTTTTCCGTCGTCTACGACTACACGTACCCGGCCGGCCTGCCCATCGACGGAAGCGAGCTGCTGTGCCTGGAGCTGATTGAGTTCGCCATCGACCGGGGCCTGGCGCTCGGCGTGCACTACTGCTCGCTCGAGAACAAGAACCGCGGGCAGGTGTTCGGCCAGAACGCCGTCTGTCGGCTGGATCCAGAACTCTACGAGCTGGACGGCGACGATTTCTTCTACAAGACGGCGAAGGTGTTCGACGGGGACGTCGAGCCCGTGCGCGAGCGGCTCGATGCGGAAGGCGTTCCGTTCGAGGTGGACGAGCAGGACGGAAGCCTGTCGTTCCATCCGTCGTGCCTGCCGGTGATCGCAGACCTCCCCGTGCTGCCCGCGCTGTCGTACAACGTGGTGGAGCAGAAAGAGGAGTGGTACGCGATCCGCGAACTGAAACTCGAGCCCTTGGAAGGGGATGCGCTCATGGAAGATGGAAGCAGGTGGCAGGCGCGCGCCGCGGCCTGGGAGCTGTTGGCGCTCTCGTTCGCCTATCCGAGCGAGGAGCTGGCCGGAGCGGTCGTCTCCGGCGAGTGGGCCGAAGCGGGCCGCGAGCTGGCGGAGGCGCTCGGGCTCGCGCTGCCCGAAGGGTGGGGCGGCGAGCTGGCCGACGACGACGTCGCGGGCTCCGGCGCGGCGGACGCCGAAGGCGCCCTGCACGCCCTGCGCGTGGAGGCAACGCGCCTGCTGGTGGGCGCGCCCGAGCCGGCGGTCAGCCCCTACGAGGGCGTGTGGCGCGCCTGCGACGACGGCGTGCAGCCCCTCCTGTTCGTGAATCCCCACTCCATGGCGGTCGAGCGCTTCATGCGCGCCTGCGGCCTGGGCCGTCCCGAGGGCACGAACGAGCCGCTCGATAGGGTGGACACCGAATGCGAGCTTTTGGAGCATCTCGCCCTGCGCGCGGCCGGGGCCGACTTCGCCGAAAGCCTGCCGGATCCGACCGAGCTGCCCGAAGGATCGCCCGAGGCCGCCTACGGGGCCTTCCTCGACGAGCATGCCCGAACGTGGATGCCCCGCTTCGCCGTCGACGCGGCCGCCGAGGCCCGCCTGCCCTTCTACCGCGCCGCCGCGCAGCTTCTAGGGGCCCTCATCGATTCAGAGGCCCCATCCGATCGCTGATGCGGCCCGCACGGCCCGCCTCCGCGTCCCAGACGATGCACGAGGGACGGTGCAGGGAAAGGCGCGCCAGCTCGCGCGGGGCGCCCGATGCAGCGTCGAGGGCGAACAGGACCGCTTCGTCGCTGTCCTGGTTCGCCACGGCGAGCAGCCTCCCGTCCGGCGACAGCGAGAAGTGGCGCGGGCCGCGCCCTCCCGACGGGAAAACGGCGCGCCCGGTGGGGGCGGCGTCCTCGTCCAAGGCGAACAGCACGATCTCGTCGAGCCCCCGCACCGACACGTAGAGGTGTCGCCCGTCGGGCGAGAACGCGGGGTGCGCGGCCAGCACCGCGCGCCCGTCGTCGGCACGTGCTCCGCGGCCTGCGGACTGATCGAGCAGTTGCAGGCGCCCCGCCTGTCGCCAGGCAAGCCCCGCCGCGTCGAAACGGAACAGCAGCACGTCGTTCGCCAGCTCGTCGACGAGCGCCGCCAGCCGCAGCAGCGGATGGAACGCGAGCATGCGCGGCCCCGATCCGGCGGGCACGGCCACCCGCGCGGCCGGCGGCTGCTCGAGCGCGCCGCAGGCTCCCGTCCGGTAGAGCGCCACCTCGTCAACGCCTAAGTCCACCGCTGCCAGCACGTCGGTTCCCGGCACGAACGCCGTCGAATGCACGTGCGCGGAAGCCTGTCGCTGCCGGTTCGCGCTCGAACCATGGTGGCGCACGGAGGGAAGCCCTCCGCTGGGCGATCCGTCCGGAGCGAGCGTGCAGCAGCTTATCGACCCGCTTTCGTAATCGGCGCCGTACAGGCAGCGGCCGCTCGGGTGGACCGTCGCATGGCACGTCCCCGCATCGGAGGGCGACGTGCACGCTCCGCGGCAGACCAGCGCGCCGTCGTCCTGGACAGCGTAGGCGGCCACGCGGCCACGGTCCGGCAGTTCGTGGGCGGCGTACAGCATGCCGTTTCGCAGGGTCAGGAACGACGGGTTCGGCGCGCAGCCGCTTTGCCGTTCGACGCGCAAGCGGCACTCGGCCTCGTCGAACGCGAGCGTGTAGATGCCCGGGTCCCCGCCGTCTTCCGTGTACGATCCCGCGAACAGCCTCTGCGGGGCGTGCTCTCGCGCCATGCGCATCCCTCCTTTCTCCGGCTTACGCGGCCTGTCGCCTCGCCGTCCGGCTTCCTGCGGACTCGGCGGCAAGCTCCTCCCTGTTCAGGATGTTGAGGCGCCGGTACAGGGGAAGCGTGAGCACCCTGTTCCACATGGTGATGAACGGGCCGGTGAAGAACGCGGCCACCACGGTGAACACGCCGATGGGGCCGCCCGCCACGAGGGCGACGGCGGCCACCGTGATGTCCTGCGTCATGCGGCACGCGGTGTAGCCGAACCGCGTGCGCTCCACCGCGATGGGCGCCACGGCGTCGATGGGCGCCACGCCCATGCGCGTTTTCAGGTACAGCGACACGCCGAGCGTGAACAAGAGGGTTCCCACCGCCAGGTGGATGCCCGCGCTCAGGATGCCGGCAGGCGAGGGGAACAGGTCGAACAGCCAGGTGAAGAACTCGATGAGGTAGCCCACGCACACCATGTTGATGAGGGTGCCCAGCCCTATCTGGCGCTTGTCGAGCACGAACACCGCGGCCAGGATGACCAGGTTCACGATGAGCTGGAACGTGCCCAGCGACATGCCGACCAGCTGGCTGAGGCCGATGTTCATGGCGGTGAAGGGGTCGACGCCCACGTTGCCCACCCGGCACACGGACGTGCCCAGCGCGATGCACACGATGCCGATCGTGGAGCACAGCAGCTTGCCCTTGAGGTTGTAGACGTGTCTGAGATCCAGCCAGCGCGCCATCAGCCGTCGCCGTTCTCGAACGAGGGATACAGCGACATGCCGCCGTCGACGAACAGGCTGTGCCCGGTCACGTAGCCGGACTCGTCCGAGGCGAGCCAGGCCGCCGCGGCGGCCACCTGCTCGGGCGCGCCCACGTGCCCCATCGGTATCATCCGCTCGGTCTGGGCCCGGGCGGCGGGGTCGGCGAACTTCTGCGCGTTGATGGGCGTTTCGATGGCGCCCGGCGCGATGCAGTTCACGCGGATGCCCCGATGCGCGTATTCCAAGGCGATGGTCTCGCTGAACAGCTTGACGCCTCCCTTGCTGGTTGCATAGGCAGCGAAGGTGGGCCAGGGGATGAGCTCGTGGACCGAGGAGAGGTTGACGATGGCCCCGGGCCGATCCGCCTCCACGAAGTAGGCGAGCGCTGCTTTCGAGCCCAGGAACACGCCGGTCAGGTTGACCGCGAGCATCTTGTCCCATTCTTCGAGCGGCAGCTCGTGGGTGGGGCAGCGAGCCTCGATGCCCGCGTTGTTCACCCACACGTCCAGGCTTCCGAACGCGTCCAGGGCGGCCGCCCGCAGCTGCTCCACCTGATCCTCCCGGGACACGTCGGCTTGCACCGCCACGGCGCGCGCCGGGCCCTGCGCGTTGAACCGGTCCACCAAATCGTGCGCCTGGCCTGCGTGCTTGTCGCTGTGGAAGTTGACGACCACGTTCATGCCCTCTTCCAGGAACCGCGCCGCTATGCTGTGGCCGAGGCCGATCGACGCGCCGGTGACGACGGCGGTCTTGCCGTTCAAATCGGGGAACATGCGCACCTCCTGCTGACGGGGACGTGTTGAGCGGGGCCGCCTTTCGAAGCGTGCGGGCCCGCCGCGAGCGCTGCAAGTGTCGCACGCGCTTCGCGCTCCCTCCGGCCGAGCCCGCCATTGTTGGCGATCTGCAAGGCATCGGTTGCGAATCGTTTGGATGAAGTTCCGAGCCAACTGGAAGCCTGGGGCGCGAAAACGAATGGTGGGCGAACGAAGCCCGGCCCTTTTTGGACGGAGCAGCCTGCGACAAGGCGAGCGCAGCGATGCCGCCCCTCGGGACAGAGCAACCCGCGAGAAGGCGAGCGCAGCGATGCCGCTCCCCGGGATGGAAGGGCGAAGCCCCGCCGCCGCAGGCGGCGCATCGGCCCCGCATGCGATTCGGGCGTGTGCGGCCAGCGACAAGCAGCAGGGCCGGCAGGGCGGGGGCGCGCGAGATTTTGCGGAGCGCGCCGCCCGCTCGACGCCGCCTCCAAGGCCAAGCCCCGGATCGCCGGCCTGTGATGCCGGGATGCCCTGAACCATGCGCCGGCCCGTTTTGCTTGGCCCCTCGCGTCGTCGAGCGGGCGGCCGTTTGCGCGGAGCTTTCTCGCGCGCCCCCGCCCTGCCGGCCCGTCGCGCAGGTGGAAACCCCCTGCAATCCAAAAAAATGTACCAGTATTCTCCCAGCTAAACGCACGAATCAACAGCAAATTTCCACAGTTCGTAAAAATTTTTCTTGACTTGGCTTGACGGGGCCCGTATTTTTAGAACTTGCGACTTTTTCGCAATTTTGCGGGTGCACATGAAGGAGGAAAAGCCTCGTGGCTCAAGGAAAAACGACTGATCAGACCAGCCTTTACCGGGATCGGCGCTCGTTCGCCAAGATTCCGGACGTCATGGACGTCCCCAACCTCATCGCCATCCAGACGGATAGCTTCGAGTTCTTCAAAGGCGAAGGCCTTGCGCAAGCGTTCCATGACATCAGCCCCATCGAGAACAACACCAAGGACATGTGCGTGGAGTTCGGCCGCCACGAGTTCGGCGAGCCGAAGTACACCGTGGACGAGTGCAAGGAGAAGGACGTCTCCTACCAGGCGCCGTTGTTCGTGGAGATCCGCTTCATCAACCGCGAGACCGGCGAGATCAAGGAGCAGGACGTCTTCATGGGCGACTTCCCGCTCATGACGCCGCGCGGCACGTTCATCATCAACGGCACCGAGCGCGTCGTGGTCAGCCAGCTCGTGCGCTCCCCGGGCGTGTACTTCGCCTCCGAGCGCGACAAGGCGTCCGACAAGACGCTGTACAACGCGAAGGTCATCCCGAGCCGCGGCGCGTGGCTCGAGTTCGAGACCGACAAGCGCGACATCCTGTCCGTGCGCATCGACCGCAAGCGCA